>CABUDK010000032.1 GCA_902490315.1 uncultured Porphyromonas sp.
AGAGTGCCTCCACTACTTTATCTTGATGCTTGGACTAGATACCTATATCTTGGTAGTACAAAGGTACGCAAACTTCTTCAATTGACAAGTGCTCTTGGCAAATATCTTTATAAAATGAATGAACTGCCCGATTCGGATGACAAGTTACCATGAGTGGACTAGCAATGAGCAGGTCCTATCTAGCACTTATTGGGGAGTCGCCAACATGGCTGACGCATTATAATATAAAACTGAATAAGCTCATCTCAATCTCTCCCGATGTTCAAATATATCGGGGGATATTTTTGATTTTCTCCCGAAGGAATGGCGAAACTCTTCCGAAGTATCGTTTGATTCTTCCGAAGTATCATTTGATTCTTCCGAAGAATTTTTTCTTTCTTCCGAAGAATTGGACGATTTCTTCGGGAGCTATTTGGGAAGTCCCTCAGAAGGAATCCGAATTTTCGGAGAGGTAGGCGTAATTAGAGAGGATTCGTAAGCACAGTATGGCAATACTCGAACCGTGTATCCCAGCTATCTTCATGTACTGCTCCTAGCAGACTAGTTATAATGCGTCAGCCCTGGAGTCGCCAACCACTTCTCCTAGAGGCGTCTGAGTTTCCTCCGATGGAACTAGAGTTTCTTCCGTATGAAACTGGAGTTTCATCTAAGTGGCACTATTTTGGAACGGGGATGGTGCAACGAAAACGGCTACGGAGGCGGGTGCTTCCATAGCTGTCTGAAGGGCGCTCTCTAAGGAGCGGAGGTGGTGGAGTGGCTTCTGTTGCGGGATCAGTGACTCACGACGAGTGTGAGGCGGTAGTTGCGCAGTGGCATGGGGTAGTTGGCAACGACGTCATAGGCTTGGCTTAGCAGGTTGTTGCATTCGAGCTGTAGACGTAGACCGTATCCTCGGACGGTGCGCTCGTATGCGATGGCTAGGTCGTTGGTGTACCACGGCTGGAGATGGTTCTCGGGGAAGTTCTCCAGCTGACTGTACCGCTCGCCAGCGTAGATGAAGTTGTAGTTGAGCTGCCACCCTTTGTACTGAACGATTGCTGTGGCGGAGCCACTATGCCAGGGGATGTAGGGGATCTGATGGCGGTAGTAGCTCTCCTTAGGATCGGTGACCTCGATAGCTCTCTGGTAGGTGTACTGAGCCCGCAAAGATAGCTGCAGGTCACGAACGGGCACGAGGCTCCAGGTGCACTGCGCATCGATGCCACGTATGTCTACCTTGCCGAGGTTGATCATGGTCCAGCGGAATTGCTGTCCCTTGGGGTAGGCGATGATCTTGTTGGTGACGAGGTTGTAGTAAGCGTCTACCTTGAAGTCCAGGGTGTGGAGCCACGGCTTTTGCGGTGTGAGCTGGTACTGCAGCCCCAGGTTGTACTGGGTCGTGTGCTCAGGGTCGAGCTTGACGTTGCCTATCTCGGTGTAGTATAGATCGTTGAAGGTTGGTAGGCGAAAGCTTTGCTTGTAGAAGGCGTTGAACCGTAGGTCTACGGCTTGACACGGCTTGATCGAAAGGATCGCTGCGGGCGTGAGCTTGCGAAAGAGGGGAGCCTTGGTGAGCTTTTGCGCTTTGTCCTGAGCTAGCGTGCTGAGGAGGCTGGTCTGTGCATTGATCCAGTCGTTGGTATAGGTCGAGGCGAGGGCAAGCAGGTGGGTGAAGCGGTGTGGGTAGACGAAGTCGTAGAGATTGGCGTCGAGCTTGTTCCACTGCAAGTCATAGGCAGCGGAGAGGTACCAGTGGTCGATCAATTGGAAGGCTGATGCGACGGAGCCGTATAGCTCTTGCTGCTGGTAGAGGTTGTCCACCTTGAAGGCTGCTGTCGGCTCATTGCGCACGAAGTGGGTCTGGTAGTAGGCATACTTGGCGATGGCGTGTAGACGTATGCGGTCACTGAGCTGCTGTTCGTAGGTGGTCTGAACGAAGCTATTGTTGTCCCAGAGGCGCTCGCCACGACGCCACACATTATTGACGATAGCGCCTGGTATGCCTCGCTCGCTGTTGTAGTTGTATACCTTGACGAGCATTTGTCCGTCTGGGAGCCCGATATGGAGATTGCCCTCTAGTCGCGTAGCGTTGATGTCTCCGTTTTGTCGTACGGCTGTGGTGTCGTAAGCTATCTCGTGGGTGAGGGGAAGGACCTTCTTGTACCTAAACTTGTACTTGCCGCTACTCTTGATCCACTCCGCATTGAAGGACATGGTGACCCTAGGCTCTAGACGATGCTCGATCAGTATGGCGGGGTTGAAGAGGTCGAAGGAGCCACATCTCAGGCTTGCTCTCAGATTGGTCTGTGCTCCATCCGTAAAGGTCGGCTTGCGTGTCTGAAGGTATACGGTACCGCTAGAGCCAAAGTCCTTGGCGGGCTGTAGGTAGCTACCCTTTTGTCCATTGAAGACTTGTATCGCCTCCATATTGTCGAGGGAATACTGGCCGAGATCTATCTGCCCGTTCTGCGCATTGCTCAGCTCCACACCATCGTAAAAGATCCCGACGTGGTGGGTACCCATGCTGCGTATGTTGACCGTCTTGAGTCCACCTACTCCTCCGAAGTCCTTGACCTGAACGCCCGAGAAGGAGCGTAGCGCATCTGCTATGGAAAAGGCACTGAGCGCCTTGAGCTCCTGCCCTGAGAGTTGCTGTGCGGGTATGACTCCTCGCTTATAGTCTGGCTCACGGGGAGCACGGACTACAACTGTCTCCAGATGGTGTGTCGATACGCTGTCTTGGGGAGTGTATTGCTGCCCATATAATATATAAGGTGTGGCAGCGCAGAGGAGGATGAGTGAGAGGATGAAAGTAGTCATCGAGATAGAGGCCTGGATATAAAAAGAGTAGGGGCTAACTCGCTAAGAGTCCGCCCCTACGTAGCTGTCTAACGGACAGAGATCGGCACTTATCGTGTGCCTAGTACTGTCTTGATTACTGCTTTACGAATGCGATATGACCGGGTAGCATACCTGTGCGGCTTGTCTGCCACTTGAGCTTGCCATCGGGTGTGTAGCAGTATAGCGTACCGCTAGAGCGAAAATCCTTGGCGTCCATAATGTAGATGTCGCCTGAAGCGGGGTGGATGGCGAGACCGTAAGCGGTCTGAATGTTTGCATCCGTGCCGTCTGTGATAAAGCTTCCATCGAGAGGCTTTGCAGCGTTGATGTCGACGAGACCGAAGCCTGTCTTCATCTTCTTGGCTTCATTGTCCCAGATGCTGCTGTAGTAGTAGAGCTTGTCACCATAGAAGGCCATCTGAGCGCAAGGTATATTGAGCGAGTCAAGCTTTGCAACCTTTTGAGTGCTTGGATCGATGTCTATGTAGTAGAGGTTGGAGGGTACGTTGCCGTAGTTGCCACGAGAGGTGACCCATAGTCTACCGTTGTTGTCCATTCTGAGGCGGTGGAGGTTCAGACCTACTTCGATCTTATCCACCTCGGTGAAGCTCTTAAGGTCAATGACTGATACGGTACGTTCGTACTTAGGAGCCATATAGCCACCGGAGTTAGCGACGTATAGTCTGTCGCCCTTGATAATTATCTCCTCAGGCTGGTAGCCTACGACGACCTGTCCCGTGATAGCTAGCGTGTTGAGGTTGACACGATAGACGGCTCCTGGTACCTGACCCTGAGCGTCTCGTGTGCTCGTGCTGACGTAGCTGGATACGTAAGCGTTGTCGTCCTTGAAGCAGATGTAGCGACAGTTGGGTATATCTACCTGACCGATACGCTTGCCGCTCTGAGCATGGAGTACCTCTACCTTGTTAGAGCTGTTGAGGACGACATACAGTCTAGAGCCGTAGATCTGTAGATCGTTGCCTGTATCACCAAGCTCCTTGACAACATTGGGGTTGAGCGTGGCGTAGATGTTTCGTGTATAGGTGCCACTAACTAGGTTCATGTAGTCCAGCGAACTGTTGTTTGTCTGAAAGTTGCCCTCATTAAGAAGGTAAAAGCCGGCGACTCCACCACTGACTTGCTGACTATTAGCTATCTCCTCTGAATCGGAGGGCACAATAGCGTCTGGCTCTTGACAAGAGTTTAGAAACCCTAGACTGAGAATACAGAGTAGGAGTAGATTGCGATACAAGTGATTCATAATATGATTGGTTTGATTGACTCTGTTGCAAAGATAGTGAAACGAATCGGTATAAGCACCTTGGGTATACTAAATGCTCCCTCCGAGTGTGTAGACGAGTCGCATAGCATCTGCGAAGGGGGGTAGGAAAAGGTCTCTCTGCTGCCAAAAGTCTGCGTACTGCTTGCCATGATCCTGCTCCGTGAGCGGGGTATCGCTGACGATGCGTAGGCTGACGAGTGGCGTCTGATATAGGTAAGCTGTCTGAGCGATGGCGGCGCTCTCCATATCTACTGCGACTAGGTCGGGGTAGTGCCGTGCGAAGGATCTTAAGTGATCGGCGTTGGGAATAAACGTATCGCCACAGAGAAGCAACCCCTCGTGGAGCGGTATGCGTAGTTGCTTAGCCACGGTCTCCATGGCTGTCGCATCTGCTAAGAACTGAGCTGGCAAGCCTTGTATTTGTCCACGTTCGTTGCCTTCACCGCACCACACATCGTGGTAGCGGTAAGTTGTAGAGAGGCAAATGTCGCCGACCTGCGCTCCTGCGTAAAGCCCTCCCGACACTCCCACGTTGACTAAAAGCTTGGGCTGGTAGCGATCTATCGCCAGCTGGGTGGCAAGAGCTGCATGTACCTTCCCGATGCCTGTCTCAATGAGGTGAAAGGTCCACTCAGTAGCACTCTCCTCTAGTCGTAAGGTGTAACGATAGGCGGCGCAAGGAGCCTTCTCAACCAAGGTGCACTCCACCAGCTTGACAGTGGGAGCTAGAGCTTGCAGAGCGGACTGTATCGCCATGTGCTCCTTGCCCATAGCGCACAACAAGACTATGGAGTAAGACATGCTATTAGAGCTTTAGCTCAGAACTTGATGATCTTGGGCTGGTTGACTGGTTGGGTGTTAGGCTCTGTACCTTCCTTCGTCGTATCGACGTTAGGGAGCTCCTCTACGTCAGCACTAGGCGTACTAGCAGGCGTGGAGCGCTGAGCGACCTTTGACGTGTCGAGTGTCTGGGACATAGCAGGCGTCTGGTTGCCATACTTGTACTTCGCACGTCGCTCCTCCACCTCTGAGTAGCTGTGATTCTTAGCAGGCTCCTCGTCGAGGTAGTCAATCAGGTCGTCACGATCTAGCTCATCATCGGTTAGCACGATAGGCACAAAGGTAGGCAGAGAACTGCGTGGCTCCAGGTCAAACTCGGAGTAGTACTGGTTGAGTAGCTTGTTTTGCTCCTTCTCGATTTCAGTCTGGCGCACATAGTCCTCTACATCCATAGCGGTCACAGGCATGTGTGCCTCCTTTTGGAAGCCTGATGCGATGATGACAACCATCACTTTGTTGCCCAGCTCTTCATTGAAAGCGTGCCCTGACTTGTTGTTCTGCAAGTTCCGAATGGAGGAAGTCAGTTTTTTGATCTCGTCCATCTCGTCAGTTGTCAGTGCGTCAGACGGATCGTAGAAGATAGCAAGCTGTAACCTCGTCGCCGTGGTAATGTCGTCATTGTTGAGCAGTGGAGAGCGGAGAGCAGAGTCGATAGCCTTGCTCACACGGTCGGCACCCTCACCGTAGCCAATGCTAATGTGTGCGATGCCTCCATCCTTGAGTGTGGTGCGTACATCGGCAAAGTCTTGGTTCATCTCCATTTCGTTGGTGATAACCATCGTAATAGCCCGTACGGCATTGGCAAGAATCTCGTTTGCCTTGTTGAGAGACTCGTCCCAGGGTAGCTCACCGTAGACTTGGTTGATGTTTTCGTTGGCAATGATAACCAGCGAGTCTACCTCTTGTCGCATACGCTCGGCGCCTTGTGCCGCTTTGATCATACGCTGTCTCTCCTCACGGACGAAAGGCATGAATATAAAGCCCACTGTGAGCAGCCCCATGTCGCGCGCTATTTTTGCAATGACAGGCGCAGCTCCAGTACCAGTGCCGCCTCCCATACCAGCGCAGATGAAAACCATCTGCGTCTCATTGTCGTCAAGGAGAGAGTGGATGAGCTCTTGGTCTTCTAAGGCAGCCTCTTCGCCGACCTCAATTTTACTGCCCGCACCCAATCCTTGGGTTAGCTTCTGCCCGATGACAGCAACATCTTTTAGACCGCTCTTGGCGAGGTCTTGCTCATCTGTGTTGAGGAGCAGATAGGATACCCCTTGAAGTCCAGAAGCGTGAATGTGCTTGACGGCATTGCCTCCAGCACCACCTACACCGATCACCTTGATGAGCTTTTTCTGAGCAACCGCTTTGTTGTATTTGAAGTTGACGAGCTTGTCTGCGTTATCCATTTGTCGAAAGAGGTAAGAGGTTAGATAAATTGGGGAGAGGTAGTGATTGACTAGTCAATATCATCGTTGGTCAGTACATCCTTAATCTTGGAGAACCAGTTGAAGGACTTCTTACGCTTGGCACTCTTAGGCTCCCGCTTTGTAGCTTTATGGGGCTGGTCGATGTCGGTCAGGTCAAAAAGCGATGCCTGGGCCTGCTGCTGTGTGTGCTCCTCAGGAGTCTCTTCAGGTGCAGCGGTGCTAGTCGTCTCATCAGGAGTTCCCTTGGTGCTATCTGCTTGTACAGCTGCAGGCTGAGTTGGTGTGGAAACCTTGCTTGACGGAGAAACTGTATTCTGGGTTAGGTCAATAGGTCCGACGCAATTGACTTCGGCACGATAGATGAGTCCTGCGCAGCCAGCGTAGTCCACATCGCTAGAGAGCGGCGTATCGTCTTTGTACACCTTATCATTGAATTCACGAGCTAGTGAGACAAACTTGCTCTCGCTCTGTAAGTAGTTTATGAAGCCCCTCATGAGTGCGCCCTGTCCGGCTAAGACAATGCCAGATCCCAGTCGAGCGCCCGCCTCAAAGTCACGAATGACACGAAGCACGTTGGCGGTGATCTCCTTCATACGGGCTGTCACGAGGCTGTTGATGTCACGCATCTTGATCTCGCGCTCACGACTACCATCGGCAGTGCGGAGCGTGATAGACTCATCGTCGTAAGCATCGGTAAAGGGGTGAGCCTCCTCCAGCTTGATCTTCTCTGCTTCGGGGTAGGTGATGTGGAGAGACATCAAGTCGTTGGTTATGTTTTTCGAACCAAAGGGGATGACCCGTAGACACTTGAGCGTGTCGTTTTTGTAAATAGCGACAGAGGAAGTGCCAGCACCAATGTTGACTAGAGCTACGCCGAGTGTCTTGGCATCGGGATAGAGTATTACGTCCGCCTCACAGCATGGAGAGGGAAGTATAGCCTCTAGCTCGAGTCCTAGGCGATCCTCGATAGCCATACGGATGAAGTTGACATTGCTAGAGCGAGTCGTGATAAGGTTGAAGTGGATCGAAAACTCCGTACAGAGCAGTCCCTTGATGTTTCTCTCTACACGTCCGTCGACGAGACAGTAAGGGTCCGATACGTCCAGTACCTCATGAGCGTTGAGCCGATAGTTCTTGACTCGCTCATTGATGAGGTTGATATGGTAGTCGCTGATCTCCTCTCCGTCAGGATTGTCCATCTTATGATTGATCTTGTAGGATCGCGACATAAGGGACTTACCACCGAAGCCTACGTAGACCTTTTTGATCTCAGAGTGCTGGTCTGGGAGCTGCTCGTTGAGACGGTCTATAAGTACCTTGAGCTTGTTGTGTAGCTCCTCCATATTGTTGACGACCCCCTTGCGGATTGCGTTGCTTGTGGGCACCTCGGCTATTGCGATAGGGAGGACTTTGCCATCCTTCTTGGTACCTACCATACCTCGTATGGTAGCACTACCTAAGTCTATGGCAGTGTAGAGATCTTCGTTGTATGACATGAGAGTGCGTTGAGCGTGTTCGATTATATGTTAAGGCAGATTCGAGAGACTTTATCAAGGTCTTTGCAAAGCTCCCTCCTCTGACGGGACGGTTACTATTTGGTCTTTGTACTCCAAATGTACAGAAATAAAGCTATTCCAGCCAAATATGGGGATCACCTGCTCTATGAAGAGTCTTAGATTATCCAGTTTCTCCTCCCAGTTAGAGCCAGTGCCTAGGATTATCTCCGTGTTGCTAGCTCGTGGCGTGGCGATAACCCCTCGGAGTGGATCTACATAGATATGTATGAATAGATCGCGCCAGAGAGGGTCCGAGAGGATCAGCTGCATCAGCGGGTAAAGCTCGTGAGAGGCCTTCTCCACAGATATGCTACCGCTGACGGGTAGAAAAGTCGTATAGTAATCCTCGCTACGTGCTATCGGCACCACCGTCTGATCCTTGCAGACGAAGTAATTACCCTGAGGCGTGAGGAGCGTGAAGAGTGGCTCACGCTGGAGCATCGATACATGTAGCACGCCTCCTGGTGTCGTGTAGAGATCTATGTGACTAAAGAGTCCGTTGCGTATCAGCTGCGACTCGATAGCCATCGTAGAGAGTGAGTCTACCGACTGACCTATGGGGCGAAAGCCTAGAGCCTTCAACTCATTCACCAGATCTCGCTCAGGCATCAACGGACGATCACCCTCATAGCTAATATCAGCCTTCACGTCGACGACACGTACTGGAGCTGTCCGTGGTGATGAGACCGCCATGAAGCAGAGTAGTCCTACGAGAAGACAAGCTAAGGAGAGATATAGGTAGCGCATACCTTATTATGATAGTGTAGCTAGATAATCTCTGATCGGGAGGACCAACTTGTCAATGTCTCCCGCACCGACCGTGACCACCACGCGTGGCAGCTCTATCTGTCGCAGTAGGGGGAGTAGCTCCTCCTTGGTACATAGCCAGCGGTGTGGCGCTGTCAACTCCTTATATATAAGCTCCGATGTGACGCCAGGCATAGGCTCCTCACGGGCTGGGTAGATGTCTAGCACGATCACCTGATCCACGTGCGAGAGGCTCTGGGCAAAGTCCTTATAGAAGTCTGCCGTACGCGAGTAGAGGTGTGGCTGAAAGATGGCCAGCACATCTTCCGAGCCGTAGATCTCCTTGATCGAGCGAATGGAGCTGTCTAGCTCTACAGGGTGATGCGCATAGTCGTCGATGAGTAGGTGACGATCCGTCTGCAGTACCAGCTCGAAGCGTCGCTTGGTGCCTCGGAAGCTCTCCACACCTCGTACGATGTCATCCGGTGCGACCCCGTTGAGATAAGCGATGGTCATAGCAGCCGTAGCATTCTCTAGGTTAGTACGTACAGGCACCCCAAGACGCACCTGCTCTAGATGAAGCTCCGCCTCTGGGTAGTGCCAGTCGAAGCGGATCGTACCATCGCCGACCGTCACATGGTCGTAGTAAGCATCCGCCGTCGGGGCATGACCATAGGTCAATGTGCGTACCCCCTCGGCTAGGTGTGGCTTGATCGGAAGCCCTTCCTTCATCAGCAGCGTACCTCCTGGCTCTATCTGACTGCAAAACTGCTCAAAGCCTGCCAGGTAACCCGCATAGTCTCCGTAGATGTCTAGGTGATCCGCATCGGTCGAGGTCACGACAGCCATATAGGGGTTCAGATGTAGGAACGAGCGGTCATACTCATCCGCCTCTACCACCAGCAGGTCGGAGTGATCGGAGTAGATAAAGTTAGAGCCCGTATCTACAGCCAGTCCACCGATGAATGCGGTACACCCCACCTCCTGGGCACCATCTAGGATATGTGACAGCATATTGGTCGTCGTGGTCTTACCATGCGAACCCGCAACAGCCAGTGTACGATAGTTCTCAGCTATGACACCCAGCGCCTCAGCGCGCTTCAAGACACGGAAGTGATGACTACGCAGATAGCACAGCTCAGGGTGGTCGTGCGGTATAGCAGGCGTGTAGATGACTAGGGTATTGTCAGGAGTCATCGGAGCTGTCTCCAGCCACGCCGCATCACTGTCGTAGTGTATAGCTATGCCTAGCTGCTCCAGCTCGTCCGTGTACATATTGTGCGAGCGGTCGTAGCCTGACACGTTGCACCCCTTGAGATGATAGTAACGTGCTAGAGCACTCATGCCTGCACCTCCGATACCTATAAGATAAACGTAATTCATGCGTTAGAGAAAGGGTCTTTGCAAAGTAATATAAGAGACTACCACAGCAGCTCCATCTGATCCACAATGCGCTCCACCGCTTGCGGTGTAGCGAGATCACGGAGCGCAGCCTTCATCTCATCCCTTCGCGTCTCGTCTTTGAGTAGCTCGGTGATGGTGAGCCCCATCTGACCTACCGCTTCGCTGTCGGGGAGAAGGATCGCAGCACCACGAGTAGAGAGTGCACGAGCGTTTTTCGTCTGATGATCCTCAGCCACATTGGGCGAGGGGATCAGTATAGCAGGTAGCTCCGAGAGACAAAGCTCCGAGACGCTCAGCGCGCCCGCACGAGACACAGCCACATCTGCCAAGCTGTAAGCTAGATCCATACGCTCTACGTATGCAGATACATAAGCTCGCTTGCTAATATCATACTCTTTGATCAGCTCCTGTGCTTCATGCTCATAGCTCCGTCCCGTCTGCCAGATCAATTGGTAGCCTAGCTTGCTCCACTCAGGTAGCGCAGCCACGACCGACTCATTGATCGTCCTAGCCCCGAGACTACCGCCCATGACTAGGATCGTACGCGAGAGTGAAGAGGGGAGTGCAAAGTACGCACAAGCCTCCTCACGAGTCGTATAGTTATACTCGATAGCGTGACGTACCGGATTGCCCGTTAGGATGATCCGATCACTCGGGAAGAAGCGCTCCATACCTGGGTAAGCGACGCAGATACACTTCGCCTCACGGGCGAGAAGCTTATTGGTCACGCCAGCATAGCTGTTTTGCTCTTGTAGGAGGGTAGGGATACCGCTACGCTGTGCCTCCTTGAGCGTAGGTGCACTCGCATAGCCTCCCACACCGATCGCCAGATCGGGATGAAACTCTGTCAAAGTCTTGCGTACCATAAGACGACTCTTGATCAGAGAGCGAAGCACCTTAAAGTTGCGCCAGAGACGCTTACGATCCATTCCCATGACAGGCAGACCTACGATCTCATAACCTGCAGCGGGGACACGCTCCATCTCCATTCGTCCCAAGGCGCCCACGAAGAGTATCTGACTCTCGGGATAGCGTCGACGTACCTCGTCGGCAACAGCTAGGGCGGGGTTGATGTGTCCACCTGTACCGCCTCCACTGATGATCACTCTAGGTTTGTTTGGCTCTTGCATAGCACGATGAGATCGATAAAGTCTACTGAAAATAAAAAGGGCTGTCGCAGTCTGTTCTAGAAGGCCAGACCGCTATCGCTTACAAATGTACGAAAAAGCACACAACTGCCTACCTGGCTCCCGTTTGATACAGCGAGCTGTACACCACCAATTATACCTAACGGCTACTTGTGAGTTCAAGTCGCTCCGATACATTTCAATTCCTCTGGAGGAAATTCCAAATAGCTCCGTGGAAAATAAAAATTCTCCACGGAGGCAATACTAATTTCTTCGGAAGAATCAAATGAAACTTCGGAGGAATCAAATGATAAGTCCGAAGAATTTTTCCGTCTCTCGGGGGAAAAGGAGAAATTCCCATGGAAGAATTTCCACTATTCTCAGCAGAGTTTCAAGCTGTATCTGATGTAAAAGCGGTACCTTTGCCCTACTACTAATCATATAATGCTAAGCAACACAAACTCTCCTATGAAACAAAAGATCTGTATGCTCTTAGTGGCTCTGGCCACGCTAACGCTCCTCGGAGCTTGCAACAAGGACAAAGAACCAACTAACGACAACGTCCGGCTAAGTGTAAAGCCTGAGAAGATACGGCTAAAAGTCGGTGAGCAGCAACAGCTGACTATCATAACCAAGCCTAGTGGGGTCGCCTACAGCTGTACCTCCTCTGATGAGTCGGTAGCCAAGGTGGACAATAAGGGTATGGTGACTGGTGTCAAGGGTGGCGAGGCTGTCATCACGATAGTCGCTAAGGATCAAACCAAGTCGGTCAACGTGACTGTTGTTAACCCATATGCAGGCCCAGAGGATCGTTACATCGGCTTAAACAGTCCAGACAAAACAATCTCTCCGATATACATCCCCTTCTTCCCTGATCTAGCTGTAAGCAAGGATAGTCATAAGCAGCTTATCACAGCCAATGAGAAGTATGGCTGGGTGCTTTATAGCTACGAAGATGGTGAGGAGGATGAGGACCATGACGATCATGACGATGAAGATGGACATAGTCATAACATAATTCGCATGCAGGCTCCTAAGGACGAAAACGGCAACTATACAGACGACCGCTTCATTATAGAACTCTTCTACCACTATAAGGATAAGGATGATATATACTTCGACTGCTGGACGAGACCTGTCTTTAAGAAGGATGTCGTCAAGGCTGCTCATGAAGGCTCTGAGGAGGATATCAAAGTACTCCGAGATCTCCTGACTCTCTACGGCTTTACAGAGAATTTACAACCATCAACGTATAAGAGCGGACAGCTTAACTTCGAGGGGTACAATATGAAGCAGTTCCCCGAGGGACCAATGTGGGGATCGATCTACTGTACTCAGGTGACGGGTGAAAACGCATATTATCTAGAGTTCCAGGTAGTCCAAAAGGCTCCGAAGAAGTAGTCTTCTCTCTCGATAGAAGGTCTACTTATACAAACGAAGAGAATACTCAACTGCTCGATGCAGTTGAGTATTCTCTTCGTTTTAAGCTGTCAGAAAGAGCGACAGCAGTAGATGTGGTAGGCTAATTTCTGCTAATAGGGGAAGTCGCTCTCTTCGTCATCAGTGGCCATCGGATTAAAGTCTGAGGCTTCAACGTTAAAGTTTTGCCCAAAGGGACTACCAGCTTCGGCACCTGGCATGACACCTGGAGTGGCCGATGGCGTCTGTCTAGCTTTGGCTCCATTGATCTGAGAGGTGTAGTGCATGTTAGCCTCTTCGAGTGGGTAGAACTTGGCAAACTCGCCACGAAATCCGATACGCACATCGCCGATCGGTCCGTTACGGTGCTTGGCAATGATGAAGTAACCGATACCCTTTGTATCTCCATAGTCATCCTGCATAATGCCATAGACCTCGGGTCTGTGTAGGAAGCAAACCATATCGGCATCCTGCTCGATAGCTCCTGACTCACGTAGGTCGGAGAGCTGTGGCACCTTACTATTCGTACCGCTATCATTCTTGCGCAGCTCGACAGCACGGTTGAGCTGTGAGAGGGCGATGATGGGTATGTCCAGCTCCTTGGCAAGCATCTTGAGCGAGCGGGAGATGGTACTGACCTCTTGCTCACGGTTGCCAAAGTTCATCCCGCTGGCGTTCATCAGCTGGAGGTAGTCGATGATGATGATCTTGATGTCGTGCTCTCGTACGAGGCGGCGCACCTTAGTACGTAGCTCGAAGACGGAGAGACTGGGCGTATCGTCAATGTAGAGGGGCGTATTCTCCAAGACGCTGATACGCTCGTCAA
>CABUDK010000033.1 GCA_902490315.1 uncultured Porphyromonas sp.
CTTGGTGCGCCTCGGGGAAGTCGCGTATGAGGACGTTGAGGAGGAAGAGCAGGTCGTCGAAGTCCATCGAGTTACTCTCCTTGCAGCGCTGCGTGTAGAGGCTGTAGAGCTTGTACAGCTCGCCCTCATGATTCATCGTATCGTACTTGCGTATCTCCTGATTGGCGGCGTAGGCTTGCGGGGAGATGAGCATGTTTTTCGCATCGGATATGCGCTTGAGGACACGCGTCGGGGTGTAGCTCTTGTCGCTGAGGTCTAGCTCCTTGATGCAGTTGCGTATGAGCGCCTTAGTATCACTGGTATCGTAGATGGAGTAGTCCTGGCTGTAGCCAAGCAGTGGGGCGTAGCGTCGTAGGATACGTCCACAGATGGAGTGAAAGGTGCCCATGCGGAGCCTATAGGCGATGCCTTCGCCAAGCATCTCGCTGACACGTGAACGCATCTCGCCTGCTGCTTTGTTGGTAAAGGTGAGTGCGTAGAGTCGCTGGGGGTTCCACCCTTGGTCTACGAGGTGTGCCAGCTTGTAGGTGATGACGCGAGTCTTGCCTGAGCCCGCCCCAGCAATGACTAGGGCGGGTCCTTCGTTATAGACGACGGCAGCTCGCTGTGCTTCGTTGAGTGCAGTGAGGTCTACCATATTACTCTTGCTCTTCCTGGAGGATTGCGTCTAGCGTCTCGAGCAGGCGTATGCGTCGCTTGGGATCGGCGATGGCGTCTCGTAGCGCCTGCAGGAGCTGGTGGGGAAGTGCTTCATCGTCGTACACAGGCTCCTCGCTCGGAGTGGTCGGCTGCTGTGGCTCGTAGGTGCGTATGGTGGGGTCGTCGGGCAGGAAGGTGATCAAGCCCTCTAACCGCTGCGGCAATCGCTCGGGCAGGTCGGTCATCGGGAAGAACTGCTTGGCATCCTCTATAAAGAGATAAGTCGGTCCCAACAGATAGGGGTCGATATGCTGCGTTACGGAGGAGAACTGCAGTGGCGTGAAGAGCGATAGGTGCGGCACAGAGATGTAAAGGTGGCTGATCACGAGTCGCTTGATCGCTATGGAGACGGGATCGGTCCACTTGCTGAGCTTTTCGCCACAAGCTACGTAGACAAAGCTGTAGGCGCCTGAGATGCTTGCGTTTTGTCTAGTCACCTCGGAGGCGAGCGCCACGGAGACTCCCTCAGTCACACCGCGCATCTCTAGTATTTCGTGCCACAGGCTCTGCTCCTCCTCGTCATGTACGATGATGAGCATACGCCCTGGCTCGTGAACGGAGACAAAGCGCATCATCGCTATCATAGGCTCTATGATGGTCTCGCTGTGAGGCGCTGGGATGATGCCGTAGCTCTGCCACAGGAGCTGGTAGAGTGTCTGTCGCATCTCGAGGCTACTCTCAGCCTGTACGTAAGGCTGTGACAGTTCGCCCGTGGGGAGCTTTTTGGTTACTAGCTCACGCCAATTGCTGAGACGCAGGTAGCCACGTATCATCTCGTAGACATCGTCGTAGCACTGGAAGGTACTGGAGAGATCCTTCGCCTCTCGGGTTATTTGATCGATGAGATGGTAATGCTTGGGTGGGAGCAGGGTCCCCTCGAAGTAGCGCGCCTGCCAATCGGCGTACAGCTCCTCTTTGCCCTTGCCTATACTGCACTCGATGGTGCGTCCCCCCTTGTAACTGATGAAGATAGAGGTGCGGTCGGGCTGGAAGGGTGTGGTGCCCCAGGGGTAGCCTGGCACCTCCTCCGAGAGGTAGTTGGCGACCGCCTCGATATGCTTGCAAGTGCCTAGCCCGCTGGTGCGAAAGTCTAGACAGGCGCAGTAGTTGCGGTCGCTCCGTACGCCTCGGAAGGCGACACGGTAGTGGTTTGATCCGCTCTGCACCATGTAGTCTCCCCAGATACGATTCTTGTCTAAGTGGGTGACGGTAAAGTCGTTTTGCTCGGCAAACTGCTTGCGGAGCGCTATCTGCCAGGCTTCGACGCTCATGCCTTCGGGGCAATAGCGGTTGGAGAGCTTCTTGGGATCTGTCTGTTGCATAGTTTAGTAGATAAATAGGTATAGATGATTGAGCGGCTTAGGAAGCCTGCTCGTCTGATTCTGTCATTGGGGTGCGCTGCATCTCCTCCTTGAGGTAGTGCGCTGTGTAGCTCTGCGTGTCGGGGCTCTGCGCCATCTCTTGTGGCGAGCCCGCAAAGATGACCTCGCCGCCATTGCGCCCGCCCTCTAGTCCCATATCAATGAGGTAGTCAGCGCTCTTGATCACATCTAGATTGTGCTCGATGATGAGTACCGTATTGCCACGGTCTACCAGCTCATTGACCAGTTTGAGCAGGACACGTATGTCCTCAAAGTGTAGACCTGTCGTCGGCTCATCGAGGACGTAGAGGGTGCGTCCTGTGTCTCGCTTCGACAGCTCGGTCGCCAGCTTGACACGTTGGCTCTCACCGCCCGAGAGCGTTGTGGAGGGTTGACCTAGCTTGACATAGCCCAGCCCGACCCGCTGCAGCGTAGAGAGCTTGCGGTAGAGGGCGGGGATATGCTCGAAGAACTCGACCGCCTGATTGAAGGTCATGTCTAGCACCTCGGCTATGCTCTTGCCCTTGTAGCGCACCTCGAGGGTCTCACGGTTGTACCGCTTGCCACGGCACACATCGCACGGGATGGTCACGTCGGGGAGAAAGTTCATCGAGATGGTTTTGTAGCCGTTGCCCTTGCACTCTTCGCAGCGCCCGCCCTTGACATTGAAGGAGAAGCGCCCAGGCTTGTAACCTCGTGCACGGCTCTCGGGGACCTGGACAAAAAGGTTGCGGATCTCGCTAAAGAGGCCTGTGTAGGTGGCTGGATTGCTCCTCGGAGTACGTCCTAGTGGCGACTGATCGACGAAAGCTATCTTGTCAATCAGATCCAAGCCCTCGATAGACGAGTAGGGGAGCGGTGCCTGCTTGCTACGATAGAGATGCTGTGAGATGATGGGTACCAGTGTACCGTTGATGAGTGAAGACTTACCGCTACCCGATACGCCTGTTACGCATACGAAGAGACCTAGCGGGATAGAGACATCCACGTTTTTAAGGTTATTGCCCGTGCAGCCTTTGAGTTGTAGCCACGCATCTTCGGAGGGCTGCCGGTAGGCTGCCGGTAGGGGGATGGCTAGCCTATTAGTCAGATAGTCGCAAGTGAGCGTATGTGTGTCGCCAATCGCGGAGGGCGGTCCCTGATAGGTCACATGTCCGCCGAGACGACCTGCCCCTGGTCCCATATCGATCAGGTAGTCGGCGGCGAGCATCATGTCCCGGTCGTGCTCTACTACGAGGACCGTATTTTGCGCATCACGGAGCTTCTTGAGAGCGTCTATGAGCATACGGTTGTCGCGTTGGTGCAGACCAATGCCTGGCTCATCTAATATATAGAGTACCTCGACCAGTCCAGTACCGATCTGCGTGGCTAGACGTATGCGCTGTGACTCGCCACCACTGAGCGAAGCAGAGGGACGAGCGAGCGTGAGGTAGTAGAGACCTACATCTAGCAAGAAGTTGACTCGCAGTAAGATTTCCTTGATCACTTCGTGGGCTACCTTCTGCTGATTCTTCGTTAGCTGCCCCTCGATCTCACGTAGTCGCTCTACCAGACGGTCTAGGTCTAGCTCCGTCAGGTCGGCGATGGTGTAGCCTGCTAGCTTGTAGCTGAGGGCTATCGGGTTGAGTCGTCGTCCGTTGCACTCGGGACAAGCTTGCTCCGTCAGGAATTCTTCCGCCCAATTGCGCATGGAAGCCGTAGCGTCGTCATCCTCCGCCAGCTCCCGCACATACTGAGAGACACCCTCAAAGGCGAAGTGTGCCTCGCCCTCATCGTCCTCTTCGTCTGAGTCTACTCCGAAGAATATCTGCTCGACGGCTTCCTCAGGGATCTTTTCAAATGGGGTGTCTATCGTGCAGCCATGCTCCGTCAAGATCTCCTCAATAGAGGTAAAGAGTAGGCTGCGCTTCTTATAGCGCCCGATGGGGACGATCGCACCATCACGTATGGAGACCTTGGGATCGGCCACCACCTTGTCTATGTCTAGTACGCCCACACGCCCTAGGCCTTTACAGCGCTTGCAGTAGCCACGAGGCGAATTGAACGAGAAGTCGGCCGGTGAAGCGTCTGGATAGGCGATGCCACTCTCGGGATCCATCAGTCGCTTGCTCAGATGCTGTATCTCTGTGCTGTCGCGTCGCATTACATCGATGACGCCCTCTCCGAGCTTCATCGCGATGCCCACCGCCTCGGTGATCCGCTGCTTATTGCTCTCTCGTACGGTACATTTGTCCACTACGACACTGACATAGTGTATGGAGAAGCGGTTGAGTCGCATCCCTGGCGTCAGCTCGCACACCTCACCGTCAATGTAAGCGTGCAGGAAGCCTCGTCGTCTCATCTGCTCGAAGAGCTCGCGGTAGTGACCCTTGCGATCGACCACGACGGGAGCTAGTATGTAGATCCCCTCGTCGGCGTACTGCTCCATAATATGCTCCACTACCTGCTCCTCAGTGTAGCGCACCATCTCCTTGCCTGTGAGGTACGAATAGGGAGTGCCGACACGTGCATAGAGGATACGTAGGTAGTCGTAGACCTCCGTCACAGTGCCGACGGTAGAGCGGGGATTGGTCGAGGCACTCTTCTGCTCGATAGCTACCACAGGACTGAGCCCCACGATCTCATCTACGTCAGGGCGCCCGCCTCCGCCCCCGATGAAGCTACGGGCATAGGAGGAGAAAGTGTCTAGATAGCGTCGCTGCCCCTCAGCTAATAGCGTGTCAAAGGCAAGCGAAGACTTACCACTCCCTGAGAGTCCCGTCACGACGGTCAACTTATGGCGAGGTAGCGAGACATCTATATTTTTCAAGTTGTGCACACGAGCGCCATGCACTTCGATAGCGCCCATCGCCCAAAGCTCTTGCTCAGATGCTGAGGGGTGTTTGTCGCGATCGCTGGATAGGTCTGTATGGGGAACTGTCTGTTTATTCTGATCCATTTATCTAGGAATGCCGTTCTTAGCCTACAAATATAGTGATTAATTACGACAAGGAGTACAGCGGGGGCACTTCTTGAATAGGGCAGAGGCACTATAAGAAGATCAGAAACTCTCTCCAGCCCTCGTCAAGGAAATCCTAAATTGCTCGGTAGAAATACTTGATTTCTCACGGAGGAATAGAAAAACTCTTCGGACTTATCATTCGATTCTTCCGAAGTCTCATTTCATTCCTCCGAAGAGATTTTCCTTCCCTCGGTGGAGAATGTTTATTTTCCAGGGAGCTATTTGGGAATTCCTCCGTGGGGATTGTTTTTAGTCTCTGTAAAGCGCCCTAATGCGCAAGCTTTTGGCGGTTTATAAAGCCCTCTTACCTGGCAAAAGAGGTAATGTAATCAGATTTAGCGGTTATGACAATGGTGAGGGCGTGTGGCAAGCCAGCAAAAAGCTGTACTTTTGTCCCAGCGGAAGCTATCACCCCATAGCGGGGCACAATAGTTGTCAGTACGCTTACAATTCAATGTATATGGATCGAATCAAAACATCACAGCCTGCTATCGTTGATGCGGCTGTCCTGCACAATGAACAGGTAGCACCACGCTATCACCTACTTTCCCTAAGATTAGATGTCTCTTCTAGCGAGACTTCGTGGCTACAAGGTGTAGCGCCAGGGCAGTTTGTCCAGGTGGACTGTCGCCCAGCAGGAATACTCTTGAGGCGCCCTATATCCATATACAAGTGGTCTAGAGAGGAGCTATGCCTAATGCTCTTGGTGCAACGAGTAGGACGTGGCAGTAACTATATGTGCGACCTAAAAGTGGGGGACAGGGTGAATATCGTTGGCCCTCTAGGGACTCCCTTTGCTACAGACCCCACGATAGCTGGCGAGCGTCCGCTCCTAATCGCTGGAGGGGTGGGGATGGCTCCCATCATCATGCTAGCTCGTCATCTGCAGCAGCTATCAACGGTTCGACCTCACCTGATCATAGGCGCTCGTACCGCTTCCTTGCTAATACTGCGAGATGAGATAGATCAGATCGGCTGCTCCTACAGCTATACGACTGATGACGGGTCGTATGGTACTCGGGGAGCCGTCTTGGCAGCTCCAGAGCTAGAACTAGACAACTACTCTATGGTCTACACCTGCGGCCCTCGTCCTATGATGCGTGCCATCCACAACTGGGCAACGAAGCACAACGTGCCGGGACAGGCTTCTCTCGAGAATCTCATGGCTTGTGGTGTGGGAGCATGCCTGTGCTGTGTCGAAAACATTGCAAACCAAGGGAATACATGCGTTTGTACGGATGGCCCTGTATTTAACTTTGATCAACTATTATGGTAAGCACATCTGTCAACATAGGGGGAGGGATTACTCTTAAGAATCCTATCCTAACTGCTTCTGGTACTTTCGGATATGGGCTGGAGTTTGCTCCATTTCAAGATCTTAATGAGCTAGGTGGATTTATCGTTAAAGGGACTACGCTACACCCACGACAAGGCAATCCCTATCCACGGATGGCAGAGACGACAGCTGGCATGCTCAACTGTGTAGGACTGCAGAATAGGGGAGTGGACTATCTAGTAGAGCATATCCTCCCTCAGCTAAGTCATTACGATACAGAGATTTTTGTCAATGTGAGTGGCTCTACGATAGACGATTATGTCGCCTGTGCTGAGCGACTGAACGACCACCCGAAGGTACGTGCCATAGAGCTAAACATTAGCTGTCCGAACGTAAAGGAAGGAGGTATGTCCTTTGGTGTCAACTGCGAGAGTGCTTACGAAGTGGTCTCAGCTGTTCGGAAAGCTTACAAAGGACATCTGATGGTCAAGCTTTCGCCGAATGTCACAGACATTACAGCCATAGCACGTGCTGCCGAAGAGGCCGGCGCTGACAGCCTTTCACTCATCAATACGCTCCTCGGGATGGCGAT
Source organism: uncultured Porphyromonas sp. (assembly GCA_902490315.1). Classification (GTDB taxonomy): domain Bacteria; phylum Bacteroidota; class Bacteroidia; order Bacteroidales; family Porphyromonadaceae; genus Porphyromonas. Next base: position 6,930 of record CABUDK010000033.1, read on the forward strand.
CGATGTCAAAACGCGCAAACCTAAGCTATCCACAATCACTGGAGGACTGAGCGGTCCAGCTGTCAAGCCTATAGCCGTCCGTATGGTGTGGCAGGTGGCGCAGTCGGTATCGATCCCAGTCATCGGGCTAGGTGGCATTTCCTGTGTGGAGGATGTGGTCGAATTCTTACTAGCTGGAGCCACTGCTGTACAAGTCGGGACCTACAACTTTGTCGAGCCAGACATAGCCTCTAAACTTGTCCATAAACTTTCTAACTACCTAGAAGAGAATAATATATCAGACGTCAACGAGCTGATCGGAGCTTTGTCAAACTAATACTTCATAGAGGGAGGGTATCAAATATATGAGAACTCTTCTCAGAACATACTGAGCGTGGTCGGGTTTCGCAGATTCTGTCGACTTCATAATAGTCTCGCTGTTTGGAATCTTCTTAAAGTTACTGCAAGATGCAGTAAGCCCTTCAGGCAATCCAGCTAGACGCTACACAGAACGTGAAGCAAAATTGGTGGAGCTCGTTGGATGACTTGATTATTATAGGATACGTAGTCACGCAAAACCCAGCTAGACGCTACACAGAACGTGAAGCAAAATTGGTGGAGCTCGTTGGATGACTTGATTGTTGTAAGATACTTAGTCACGTGTTATAGGATACGTAGTCACGCAAAACGCGTATCTAAGCAGAATTACTCAGTCTCTCTGGTGTAATCTGCTCTAATTTGAGTCTCTTTTGCGACACCCTCATAGAAACTAGAATGAGTTTTATGTTTAGTTGAAAATAAATCTAAGGTTTGGAGTTTGGGTGTTTCACTCCTTTTGCCTACCTTCGCAAGCAAAAGTGAAAATACTCGCTTTTCACATAACACAAATCATAATCCTATGGAACTACTATCAAAGACTCGAGAAAGTCTAAAACAAAAGTCTCCTAACCAACACCGGCAGAAGTACTCTCCAGCGCCTAAATTCATCTCACTAGTGCTGTGTATGAGTGTACTGCTATTGGGAGCGTGTCGTAAATCCCCTAAACCTGTCGAGCGTACAGCTGATGAGGGCAATTTGACCATACAGCTAAACTGTTTGGGCGCAAATCTCAGAGTTGATGATAGCGATCCTATATCTGCTGTAGAGAGACTGGATCTATACTTTTTCTCTAGCGAGTTTGATGCAGCAGAGCGAACCATAGTGGAGCATCGTATCTTTAGCAAAGAAGAACTAGCGACAAACGAGCCCCTATCTATCTCGTTGCCTGTTGCTTCCTATTATTTGGTTGCGGTACTTAATGGTACTCCAATCATTCAAAATAAGTTTGCTCAAGGCGCATCATGGAGTAAGCTCTTTGAGACAAATTATACCCCCTCAGACCTATACACAAAGTCGGAAAATAAGGTTACTTCTGTCGTATGGAGTAATGACCAAGGTCCCATACAAATTGCTGAGAGCGCTTTTCGTAAAGAGGCATCACCAGTACAAGTTCCACTCACACGGGCCATTGCTCGCATAAGATTGTTCGGTGAGCCTAAAATACCTCAGTATATGTCGGTTGACTTGACCAATGGAGGAGTATTTATGGTCGGATGCCGAGCTAGTCAAGCTTTTTTGATGCGTGAGTTAGCGCCACTCATCGGAGTTGCTGGAAATGTTATGGAAAAGCCTGGAGATAAGTCTGACTTTGCTAGTCGATATGCATATTCGCCAGGTTATCAAGAAATTGCCAGCAGTAATAAGAGTAATTATCAGCCTCTTCTTAAGGCATATAGATTTGCAAACGAGACCAAGTCTATCTTAAATCTAGAGTCTCTTAAGCTGATTCCTAAGACAATCAACGACTGTGATCTAACTCAGAGCATGTATTATACTTCGGAGACGACTGTCGACCCCGCTCACTGTACTTATTACTTTCTTCCTGCCTTACTTATCGGTTATAAGCTTTATCCTAAGGTCTTGGATAAACTTGGCGACTTTAAGGCAGATGAGGGGTGGGTTAGCTTCGGAGGTCGCTACTACCGTGGACGTGACTTTGTCCCTTATCTGAAAGCTATCTACCAACGCAACAAGTCAACAGGAAGCAGAAAACCTACAGTAACCGTACCAAATGGTTACCCTAAGAATTTGCAGAATATATGCGAAGATTTTGTAGCTGCGCATGGTGATAAAATGCTAATGACAAGTTCCGCATATCAGGGAGAGCTTTACCCTATTGACTTCAAAGGCTTGCGTTATTACCTACGGAGCTACAACTATTATTACCTACCTGTCCAACATGCGCCAGACCAGGAGGGTTACGGGCATTACGGAATTGTTCGAAACAATGATTACCGTATAGAGATCACTAGCATCTCTAACTTTGGAACACCGCTCTTGCTGAGACCGATGGATCACCCAGAAGCTTATACTACAAAGCAATCTATCAGCTCTACGTTGACCCTCGTTCCACTTACAGAGCACAATAACACAGCTGATTTGTAATCTAGCTTATCACCTTATATAATATAACGACCACGGGGAAGTTTCTAATTTTCCTCGTGGTCGTTTTTTCTGTGAAGACTTTTGAGACAGGGAGAATTGATTTCTTTCGTATATTTGCGACAGTGTTATTTCCTTTCCATAAGAGATCTGAGATACTTTGTCACAAGTCTCTGAGATTTTTTGTTCAGTTACCATATTCACTTAGTATCGCCTTATGCCTTTATCTACTGAGACCTTTTTAATTATTGGATCCGTTGTGATCTTTGTTGCGATCCTACTTGGTAAGGTAGGAGCGCGCTTTGGGGTGCCGGCCCTACTTCTTTTCCTGCTGACAGGAATGCTCTTCGGAGTGGATGGCATAGGCATACAGTTTAGCAATATGAGGGGTGTGCAGTCTATAGGGATTGTGGCGCTCTCAATTATCCTCTTTTCGGGAGGTATGGGTACCAAGCTCTCGCAGATACGTCCTGTGATAAGCGAAGGTGTTGCCTTGAGTACCATCGGAGTGTTGCTTACGACACTCTTTACAGGCTTACTTATCTTTGGTGTGACGCACTACCTCTTTGCTTCGCTCACCTTTTCGCTACCTATCGCCATCTTGCTAGCAGCTACGATGTCTAGTACCGACTCTGCATCGGTTTTTGCAATCCTACGCTCGCAGCGCGTGCATCTCAAAGAAAATCTAAAACCTCTTCTAGAGCTGGAGAGTGGTAGCAACGACCCAATGGCTTATATGATTACGGTCGCTCTCATCGGCTTTGTCATGGGCGGAGAGACCTCCCTATGGGGCGTGGCGGGAAGTCTCGTACTGCAGTTTTTCTTTGGTATCATAGGCGGCTTCCTCTTTGGGTGGCTATGTGTCAAGATGCTCAACAACTTGAACATACAGAATGAAGTCCTCTATCCCATTGCTCTACTATGCTTTGTCATGATCACCTACGTGAGCACATGGTACATAGGAGGCAATGGCTACCTGGCAGTCTACATTGCTGGTATCTATCTGGGAAATAGTAAGATCACAGCACGAAAGTCGGTGTACGGCTTCTTCGATGGTATCACCTGGCTAGTACAGATTATACTCTTTATCATGCTTGGGCTATTGGTCAATCCAAGCGATATGCTTCCAGTATTGATCCCCACGCTACTCATTGCCGTGCTGATGATGTTTGTAGCTCGTCCGTTAGCTTGTTTCGTAACACTGCTACCATTCCGCAACCTCTCCTTCAAGGCTCGTCTCTTCACCTCTTGGGTCGGTCTACGAGGGGCTGCTCCGATTCTCTTTGCCACCTATCCCGTATTGGCCGAGGTGCCTCAGTCTAGTCACATATTTACCATAGTATTTGTCATCACGCTAGTATCGCTCATCTGTCAAGGTATGACGATCACGCCTGTAGCTCGTGCGCTACACCTAGCGGAGCCCGCTCCTCCCGAAGGATACTTCATGGGGGTTGAGATCCCTGAGGAAACCAATACAAACATGGAGGAGCGAGTGGTCGTGGAGGAGATGTTGACCGAGGGGCATCTACTCAAGGATCTGGCACTTAATCCCGAAGAACTGGTCATTCTCGTACGTCGCAACGATCGCTATATAGTGCCTAAGGGTGGACTACACCTGCATCCTAATGATATCCTTCTCATCGTCTCTGAGCGTCGTGAGTCTGAGACAATGGTAGCAGATTTTCCAACTACAGACCTCTTCTCGCGCTTACGGAAGACGCTCGGACAGGTCACTAGCCGCAAGGCTAAGTGAAGACTCTAGGAGCTTTCGTATGGCAACTGGGCAAGAAATAGCTTAGCTGAAGCAATAAGGAGCGAAAAGTAGAGGAGTAAACACGGCTATTTGTGTCAGATTACGCTTAGATAGCTCTCTACCAAATTTGCTCCTCATATGCGAGCTACTATTTGTTGCCTCTGAAGACTAGGGGACGGCTCCTAGTTCGTGTCTCATATGCTATAACCAGAAGGTTCAATCGCTGAATTAAGGCGGTCAGGGCTGACGCATTATACGGGGTAGGTATACCTACGCCTTAATGAAGGATCTTGGGAAATGGAGGAAATAGAACAATCCTTCGTGGAAGATCTAGGATTATCCAGTGAGCAAATGAAAAATTCTTCCGAAGAATTGGTCGATTTCCTCCGAGCTATTTGGGATTTTGCTCCGAGGAATTGACCTCAATGGAGATATAGGAGTAGCAATAGTATAAGTCCATAGCGCTATGTAGCAAGACTTAATCCATCTATTCCTCGGTTGGCGTCAGGAATAGCTCCTTGGATACAGGGTATAATGCGTCAGCCCTGTTAAGGCGGTTGATCCCTCTACTATTCTATTGAAATCCGCAGACAAGCTATCAGTTCATAGCTAGCCTAGCTTCGCGTTTCGCATTAGACGTTTGTTCCTTAGACTCAACCCTCCTCATATACTAGTCATTGTGCTTTGACAGACGCTAGGAGGCTTGTAGAGCTTTGCTTAAAGGGTTTGCGTCCTAGAGCTTAGACCGTTTTGTGTGTCTTTTGCCTTGTCATCTGTCGAGAGGTCTGACAGTGATAAGGTGAGGGTGCGCACACTTAGAGTGGTATGACTATTGACAGCCATGCTATTTGTTGATTCTAGCATTGACAAAGCAAAGACATAAATCCAAAAAACGAGACAAGACAACAAGATCACAACTAAACACCAAGCGCAACCACAAATGAATTTCAGTACGAAAGGATATATCACATTCGTATTGAGATAAACTTAACAACACCACATCTTTCATTCACGTCACAATTGTAGAGTGGAAGATTTAGTTGTAGCGGTCGGCGTTTCACGATATTATAACCATACATGGATTGTCTATAGTATGTTAGTTATGAGAATATTACAACCAATTAGACAAGTACCACCCTACTAATATTGGATTGTATATTGATAAGACAATAGCTCTCCCCTACTCTACTCTCCTAATGGAACATATAACTATCTATCAACCAGCTTGTATGTTCTGACATGTGTAGATAAGATGCAAGTGGAAAACTATCTATTATCTAGTAAGTTCACTCCGAAGGGCATATCTTCATCACGAGTTGGCTTGCTATCTCAATTGTATTTGCTACATTTGTATAGCAATACATTTCTATTGCCCATAACATTGCCTGCTACAAATGTATGTGTGATAAAAAAGAGACTATGTTAATCGAATCAGAGGGAATTATAGAGCGTGTACGCTATATGATGGAGTCTATGGAGCTAAACGCTACAGCTTTTGCTACAGAGGCGGGTATTACGCCGTCTGTTATCAGTCATATGCTCAATGGGCGCAATCGTCCCACCATAGAGACGCTGAATAATATCATTACTGCCTATCCATCGTGGAGCTATGAGTGGCTACTCTTTGGCAAGGGGACACCTAAGCGAGAAGAGGAAAAGAGCACTGCACCATCTTTAGAAGGGACCCTTTTTGGCTCCTATGAGAGTGGTAGCTCATCGTCTCCACAACCTGCACAGCGAGAGCCCACGCACGAATTTACTTCACAGAGTCAGGGTACGCCCTTTCCATTTACAAGAGAGGAAGTTGAGCAGATACGTCAGATGCTTCGCCAGCCACACGCTCTAGAGCGTGAAGTTCACGAAATACGCATCTTTTATAGTGACGGGAGCTACGAGATATTCGTTCCTCAGAGTAATAAGAAGTAAAGGTTATCTCGTACAGTAAAAAGCAAAGGCTGCCTACTTGATCGAAAGCAGACAGCCTAAACCTATATCTAAAAAGGAGTAATGCTCCCCTCTAGCGAAGCGCTTTGTCGTAATGAAAGGTGAGTGTCAGGGAGATCATGTGGCTCAGCTGGCTCCGTGTGGCGGTGCGCTGACTCCACCAGAGCGCACCCTCCAGTCGCAACGCTCCGAAGCTGGAAATGGGTACTTCCAGTGCGGGATAAAGGCCTAGTCGCCACTGCTCCTCGGCTGTACGAGCGGACGCTAGGAGCGGTCCCCCATAGGGTGCATAGTAGCGGTGCCCGTAAGTGGCATCTGTCGCTAGTCGCA
>CABUDK010000034.1 GCA_902490315.1 uncultured Porphyromonas sp.
CAGAGATCAACCATAAGAGGAAGAGCGGAGCACAGATGGTGCCAAGTACTTTGTGTAGCCAGCGCATAGCCGTGATCAGATTATAGAGTTATCGTATTCTCGTATGAGATTGTTCCCATGATGTCAAGGGAAGAAGTAGCACCAGAGTCTCTAGCGCAATAGCAACTCCCTCCCGACTGCAAAGGTACCATTATTCGCAAAAGCAAACTACCATCCTCGACAATGTTAACAAGGCTAACGGGTGATGATCTAAGCATCATAAACCACGTGCAGCGAACTGTAAATTCGCACGCATCTGATGTAGACACCCCACCTGTAAAAAATCACAGCTCGGAGGGAATGGAGAATTTCCTCGGAGCTATTTTTCATTTGCTACGGAGGAAATGGATAAATTCTTCGGACTTGTCATTTGATTCTTCCGAAGTTTCATTTGATTCCTCCGAAGTATCGTTTGATTCCTCCGAAGAAATTTGTCGTTTCCTCCGTGGAGATTTCTGATTTCTTCCGTGGGGATCAACTTTTGGTGCGAATAACGTTTTGGCAGATTCCTTTTTTTGTGCTACATTTGCCTTTGTACCAGTAATGTCTCACAGTATGAAAAGAGTTTATCTATCCGTACGCTCGCTCCTATCCGCTGGAGCCGCTCTCTTACTTGGTTGGCTAGGCTTCTCTAGTTGCTCGGAAACTCCTGATTCTGGGAAGGTTGAGTATGGCACGCCCACAGTCGATTATGAGTTCAAAGTGCGCGTCACCGACCAAGATGCTAAGCCTGTCGAGGGTCTTCAGGTAGACCTACCCAGTAGCTATGGAGACGAAAAGGAGCTCACCGATGCTCAGGGCAATGCGGAGCTAGACGGGAGCTACACGGGCTTCCGCAAGGATCATAAGGTAGTCCTAGAGGTGAAGGACATCGATGGCGAGAAGAATGGCGTCGTCGCAGACCAGCAAGTCACCGTAGAGGTCAAGGAGAGCGACTTCGTCAGCAAAGGCTCTGGGAACTGGGACAACGGCAAGGTTAAGAAGGATATCGATATTAAGGTGGAGCGCAAGTAATCTAGTCTAAAGTTTATTGCGCGTCTTCCGCAATTGTATTACATTTGCTGTAGTATCAAAGCGACCACACTATGAAAAGAGTTTATCTATCCGTACGCTCGCTCCTATCCGCTGGAGCTTCCCTCCTGCTCGGCTGGCTGGGATTCGCTAGCTGTGATAGCATCGGAATGGAGGAGTACGGCACGCCCACAGTCGATTATGAGTTCAAAGTGCGCGTGACGGACCAAGACGCCAAGCCTGTCGAGGGACTTCAAGTAGACCTACCCAATGGCCGTGGAGACAAAAAGAAGCTCACCGATGCTCAGGGCAAAGCTGAGCTAAAGGGTAGCTACACGGGCTTCCGCGGGGGGCATGGGGTAGCCCTAGAGGTGAAGGACATCGATGGCGAGAAGAATGGTGTCGTCACAGACAAGCAAGTGATCGTAGATGTCAAGGAGAGCGACTTCGTCAGCAAAGGCTCTGGGAACTGGAACGAAGGCAAGGTAAAAAAGGACATAGAGATCCAAGTGGAGCGCAAGTAACCTCTGTAGATCCTCTATCCTCACCTCTACTATTATAAGTGTATGAAGCGAAAGCTCTCAAATATCATTTCTAATCTAATCGCTGGTACGCTGCTTGCGCTGATCGGTTGCTTGGGTTTCTCCAGCTGTAGGACACGCGCTACGCAGAGGACGAGCGAGGGCGACAAGTCGGAGCAGCCCGACACGACTACGCTCGCCAAGCCTAGCCCTAGACCAGACGGTATGGGCATGGTGATGTATGGCACGCCTACGACGATGTTTGAGCCGAAGCAGATCGTAGAGCCGGAGAAGCCAGAGTGAACTAGAGATCGTGGTCTCATCGAATGAAACTAAGCAAGCATAACTCCATCGGGCAGACGCTCCTACGTCCAGCATTCAAGCAGCGGATAGCCCTTGACCTGCATCGTGTCCTGCAGGCGGATAATGTGCGTCGGCACCCGATGACGACACTCTTTTGGGAGTGTACGCTACGTTGCAACCTGCACTGCGGACACTGCGGCAGCGACTGCCGTGTGGAGAGCGGTGTCAATGAACTCTCAGTCGCTGACTTCATTCAAATTATTGACGGGCTGACGCCTCACGTCGATCCCAACAAGCTACTGGTCATCTTCACGGGTGGCGAGGCGCTCGTGCGGAAGGACATCGAGGAGGCGGGGCTTGCCCTCTACCGTCGTGGCTATCCGTGGGGCATCGTGACCAATGGGATGCTACTCGATGCGCAGCGCTTGGATAGCTTGCGCCGTGCCGGACTACACACAGCAACGGTGAGCCTAGATGGCTTTGCCGAGGCGCACAACGCTCTGCGAGGACATCCGCTCAGCTACGAACGAGCTTGGCGGGCGATACAGCTACTCACGCAGGCCGAAGACTTGGTCTGGGACGTGGTGACCTGTGTCAATCCGATGAACTTTGACACGCTCCCCGCCTTTCGTCAGCAACTGATCGATGCAGGCGTGAAGCGGTGGCGACTCTTCTCGATCTTCCCTGTGGGGCGTGCGGCGGAGAATAAGCAGCTCCAGCTCTCCGACAGTCAGTACTACCAGATGATGCAGTTTATCATCGAGACGAACGAAGCGGGAGAGATCGAGGCGCAGTATGGCTGTGAGGGCTATCTAGGAGCCTTCGAGGGGCGTGCGCGTCAGCAGTTTTACCAATGTCGTGCCGGCGTAAACATAGCCTCTATCCTATGCGACGGCTCTATCAGCGCCTGCCCGAGTATTCGCTTCGACCACAAGCAGGGCAACGTGCATCACGACGACCTGTGGCAGGTGTGGGAGGAGCGCTTCGAGAGTTATCGTGATCGCTCGTGGGCTAAGACAGGTCCCTGTGCCGACTGCAAGAGCTGGAAGTACTGTCTGGGCAATGGTATGCACCTACGAGACGATGAGGGCAAGCTCCTTGTCTGCCACCTCAAACGTCTTGAAGCAGGTGCCGAGGCACTACATGCCTCTGGAGCGAGATGACCCATCAGTCGCTGTCGCCTACGGAGCTGATCGTTCGCTATGCACACGATGAGCTACGCTTGAGTGCCGTAGGCTTAGCCCCAGCCGAGGCGGTTCCACCAGAGGTGTGGCGGGCTTATCAGCAGGCCATCACAGGAGATGCTTACGCTGGGCTAGACTACCTACAGCGTTACGATGACGTCCGCGCGGATCCACGCAAGTTACTCCCCGAAGCTAAGTCGATCATCGTCGTGGCGCAGAGCTATTACCCGCCTGTCAAGCAGCCACTAGAAGCACCCCAAGTAGCTTACTACGCTTACGGACGCGACTACCACAAGGTGGTGCGCAAAAAGCTCGAGCGTCTCCTCGCATTCATTCAGTCTGAGATCGATCAAACAGCCACGGGGCGTGTCTGCTGCGACACGGCTCCGCTACTGGAGCGTTACTGGATCATGCAGAGCGGACTAGCCTATCAGGGACGCTCGAAGATGATGATCATACCTCGTCTAGGCACATTCTTTATCTATGGCTTCCTCGTCGTATCCCTACCGCTAGAGTACGGTGCAGCGATAGATCGTAGCTACTGTGGTCGCTGTCGGAGATGTATCGACAGTTGTCCCGGAGGAGCTTTGCAGGCAGACGGAACTTTCCTAGCTGATCGCTGTCTAAGCTACCTAACGATCGAGCATCGAGGTACATGGCCCGAGGGCGTCGCTGAGCGTCTAGGCAATAGACTCTTCGGCTGTGACGTCTGCCAAGCTGTTTGTCCGCACAATGCCCACTGCGCACCGCACGACGAACCAGACTTTATGATCCGCCCCGCCATTGCGCAGCTAACTTATGAACAGCTGGCCAGCTTTACCCCACAGCTCTACGAAACCTTAACGATAGGCTCCTCGATGCGACGATGCGCCTACGAAGACCTCCTCCGCAATGCCCAGGCGGTCTTAGCCAACCATACCACTCCCCTATGACAAGACACTACAATATAGCAGACCTACGAGGACGCTTCATGCGCCGACTAAAAGACTACGGTCTCCCCCTCTCCATACTCATCGGCATCGTGGGCTATCGCCCGCTCTCCACGCTGAGTCCCGCCATCCCCTATATGCTGATGCTGATGCTCTTCTTCAGCTTTCTCAAGCTCACCCCTAGAGACCTGCGCATACGCCCCGTCCACTTCCTCCTACAGCTCATACAGATCGTGCTAGCTGTGGGCGGCTACCTACTGGTGCGCTACTCGGGCATCTCCGAGAGCAAGCTTCTCGCTGAGGGACTGATGATCTGCTTCTTCTGCCCCGCAGCCTCTGCGTCGCCCGTGGTCATCGGCTTCCTCGGGGGGAATGTTGCCCTAGGTACCACCTATGTCTTGCTAACTAGTGTGGGGGTCATCGCATTAGCTCCGCTCCTGCTGGGCTTTTTCGGCAGTGGAGCGATGGACTACGGAGCCACCTTTGTGCAGATCTTCTACCGTGTGCTACCCGTCATCACGTTGCCCCTACTTGTCGCTTGGGCCGTTCGCTACGGCGTCAAGCCCGTCTATCGGGTACTCACGAAGATCCCCTCAGCGAGCTTCTGGGTATGGCTCCTCTGTCTATCACTCATCATGGCCAATACAGTCCACTTCATCGCTGAGGAGCCACGAGAGATGATCCCGACGATGATCCTGCTAGGCGTCATGGGGCTGATCGCCTGCATCGTCCAGTTTGCCCTCGGCAAGTGGCTCAGCAAGCGAGTCCTCGGTGAGAGCATCACGCTCGGGCAGAGCTTAGGACAAAAGAACTCGACCATCGCCATCTGGCTAGCGCAGAGCTACCTCAACCCGCTTTCATCCGTTGCCATGGCCGCCTACTCTATCTGGCAAAACCTCCTCAACGCTTACCAAATACACCAAGCAACGAAGCGTTCGGGCAAAAAGCAATCGTAAAGACGAGCGACAGTCTGCGGTACGGGCACGCCCTATTTGCGCACCAGACCATAGTCTGTCGGTATCGCTTATTTTGTTACCTTTGTCCTCAGAGTAACGATGGTACCGTGTACCACGTTGCGACACAACAAAACGTGCCTCTCCACTGGAAGACGCATCAAACCATAAAGAGAATAAGCTATGATGAACAAAGCTGACTACCAAAAGCTCGCCCCCTCTGCCGTATGGGGCTATTTCTATGATCTCACACAGATTCCCCGCCCCACAGGACACTGTCAGGCTGTGCGGGAGTATGTCGTTGCCGAGGGCAAGCGACTAGGACTAGAGACCCATGTAGATGAGGTGGGCAACGTATTGATCCGTAAGCCAGCCACACCAGGACTAGAGGATCGTCCCGTAGCTACCCTACAGGGACACCTAGATATGGTGCCTCAGAAGAACTCTGACAAGGTGCACAACTTCGAGACCGATCCTATCCAAACGATGCAAGACGGTGACTGGATCACGGCCGATGGCACGACACTCGGGGCAGACAATGGTATGGGAGTAGCACTCTCTCTTGCGATACTCGCTGATGATACGCTCAAGCATGGTCCCCTCGAGGCGCTCTTTACCATTGATGAAGAGGTCGGTATGGACGGTGCTAACGGGCTTAAGCCAGGCTTTAGCAAGGGTGACATACTCCTTAATATAGACTCCGAGGTAGAGGGCGACCTCTTCGTCGGTTGTGCTGGTGGTATCGATGTCAACGTCTCGCTAGAGTATCAAGACAACCACGAGCCTGACGAGGACGAGATAGGCGTACGCCTTACGATCAAGGGACTCAAGGGCGGACACAGCGGTGTGGACATTCACCTCGGTCGTGCCAATGCCAACAAGCTCATGGCGCGTCTCCTCAAGGAGGCCGTCTCGCAGTGCGGCGCTCTAGTCGCTGAGATAGACGGCGGTAACATGCGCAATGCGATACCTCGCGAGGCAGTCGCTCTGCTCTCTATCAAGGAGGACGACACCGAGGCGCTCTGGGAGCTGGTATCCGACTACGAGGAGACCTTCAATAAGGAGTTCGCTGGGATAGAGAACCACATCACCGTCTCTCTAGAGCGTTGTGACCGTCCTAAGACGATCCTGCCCGACGAGATACAAGACGCGCTGATCCATGCGCTGAATGCTTGTCAGAATGGTGTCATCTCGATGCTCTCTGAGTTCCCCGACACGGTAGAGGCTTCGTCGAACCTAGCTCAGGTACAGGCTGGCGAGGGACACATCTCCGTCCGCTTCCTTGTGCGCTCCTCGAGTGACTCACGCAAGATGTGGGTCGCCTCTAGCATCGAGAGTTGCTTCCTACTGATGGATGCTCGCGTAGAGTTTGACGCTTCCTATACAGGCTGGCAGCCCAATGCTGAGTCTCACATTATGCAAGTAATGTGTCAGGCCGCCAAGGAGATCTACGGCAAGGATCCCGCTGTCAAGGTGATGCACGCCGGTCTCGAGTGCGGTATCATACAGGGTGTCATGCCCGATATGGATATGATCTCCTTCGGACCTGAGATCCAGCACCCACACTCACCCGATGAGCGCGTGAGCATCTCCTCCGTGGAGCGTAGCTACCGCATGCTCGTCCGTGCTTTGGAACTAATCTAATCGATAATAACAGATGAAAAAAGCTTTTGTATTCCCAGGTCAGGGCGCACAGTTCGTCGGTATGGGTCAAGAGATCTATACGAAGAGCGAAGCAGTACGCAAGCTCTTTGCTGAGGCGGACGAGGTGCTAGGCTTTGACCTATCCAAGACCATGTTTGAGGGTACCGAAGAGGACCTCAAGCAGACGAAGGTGACACAGCCCGCGGTCTTCCTCCACTCTGTGGCGATGACCGTGGCGCTCGGAGAGGCCTTCGCACCAGACATGGTCGCTGGACACTCGCTAGGCGAATTCTCGGCACTAGTTGCGAGTCGCGCCTTGCCTTTTGCCGATGCACTGCGACTTGTTTCCGAGCGTGCACTCGCTATGCAGGCCGCTTGCGAGGCACACCCCTCGACGATGGCAGCGATCATCGGGCTGCCGGACGACAAGATCGAGGAGGTCTGCCGCGGCATCTCTGGTCAGGTGGTGGTACCAGCGAACTACAACTGCTCGGGTCAGGTAGTCATCTCTGGCACGATGGAGGGTATCGCTGAGGCTTGCGAGCAGCTCAAGGCTGCGGGCGCTAAGCGTGCGCTACCGCTCAAGGTGGGCGGAGCTTTCCACTCACCGCTTATGCAGCCTGCCAAGGAGCGTCTGCAGCGTGCTATCGAGGCAACAACCTTTGCCACACCGATCTGCCCGATCTACCAGAATGTAGATGCTCGTCCTCATACCGATGTGGAGGAGATCAAGGCCAATCTGATCGCTCAGCTTACGGCTCCCGTACGCTGGACGAAGAGTGTCGAGGCGATGGTTGCCGATGGTGCTACGCACTTCGTAGAGCTAGGACCAGGCAAAGTCTTAGCAGGTCTTATCGGTCGTATCGCAAGCGATGTGACCTGTGAGAGCTTGGCAACGATCTAATGAATCTTTGCAAGAACTAAGGAGAGGACAAGTTCGGCTAGTCATCTAGTTGAGCTTGTCCTCTAGTTTTTATTCAGACATCTAAGTAGATAGTATTATGAGCGATAAGGAGTTACTAATACCCTACACGCGGCTACCCCGCTCGGAGTGGCCAGAGGTTTACGGACGTCTTGAGGAGGCTGCCGTAGAGGCTACCCGCCGGTCGTATGCCCCGTACAGTCACTTTCACGTAGGGGCTGCGGCACAGCTGGAGGATGGCGAAATCGTGCTGGGGTGCAATCAGGAGAATGCCTCTTTCTCGCCCACGCTCTGTGCTGAGCGAACGGCGCTCTACGCCATCGGAGCGCACCACCCAGGAGCTGTCGTGGAGCGACTGATGATCGTTGCTGAGACGGAGGGCAAGCGTGTCGAGGCGATCTCCCCCTGCGGCGTGTGCCGACAGGTGATGATGGAGACGGCCAAGCGACAGGGTAGGCCCTTTGAAGTAATCCTCTGCGGACCTGACGAAGCTATCGTTATCAGCGACTGTCGGCTCCTCTTGCCCTTTGCCTTTGATGGTTCAGATATTCCTTCGTAGCGCTTAGCGCATTCACCTTTTGTAGAGACATATTTCCCATTAGTATATGGCTTATCGCATCATTACGATCAGTAGACAGTATGGCTGCGGAGCTCGCACCATAGGGCGTCAGCTCTCGGAGCAACTCGGCTTGACCTATTACGACAAGGAGCTCATCCGCATGATCGCCGAGGAGAGTGGCTATGCTGCCGACTATGTCGAGGAGCAGAGCGAGTACGCCTCGACATCGGGACTGGACTTCATGCCTATGTCGCACGGAGCGCTCTTCTCCGTACCTATGACGGGACTCGTCGAGACACCTTCGGTGACCCGCTATCTCAACGATTTTATCCTCAAGATAGCTGAAGAGAGTCCCTGCGTCATCATCGGGCGCAGTGCCGACTACATCTTACGAGACCGGGACGACGTGCTCAACGTATTCCTCTATGCCGATGTCGAGGCACGTGTCAAGACGCTCCTACAGCGAGGTGACGAAGCGACTGAAGACGAAGCACGCAAGCGCATTGAGCAGTCCGACCGAGCCCGCCGCAAGAACTATAAGCAGATGACCAATAGGGAGTGGGGCGAGTCGACCAACTACCACCTCTGCCTCAATACGGGAGCCTTCGGAGCGCCCTGCTGTACCGACATCATCGCGCACGCCTACCAGCTTCCCTGCGGTGGTGTGACTATTGGCAAAAAGTAAACCCACTATGCGACTGACGGACAATTGGTTCAACGGCTTGGCCGAGAGCGAAGCTGGCCAGACGGCTCACCTGCATGTGCGTGATGAGCTGGAGGAGTTTCGCGCTACGGGCAAGTACCGCTTTGTGATCGAGATCGCTTACCCCTTTGATGGCGAGGGCATAGAGCCATCGGATACGGACACAGCGCAGATAGAGGCGGTGGACGAACTGCTACAGACCGCCATGGAGCGGGACAAGATGGCAATCCTTGCAGCCTCTATCCTAGAGCCAGGGCGCAAGGTGTGGCTCTATGTGAGTCGCACGTACGACCCCTTCTTCGATCGTCTCGAGGAGGTGCTGGCGGAGCTGCCCCTCCTGCCACTACAGTTTGAGGTAGTCCAGGACTCCGACTGGAGCTACTACCGGGAGCTACTCGACAAGCTACAGCCGTAGCCTGCTTACACAACCAATCATACCTATCCGATAAACAGGTCCTCTGCTGGAACCGAAAAGTTCCTCCCTTGGAACTGAAAAGTTCCAGCCTTGGAACTAAAGAGTTCCTCCCTTGGAACTAAAAAGTTCCAAGAGGGGAACAAGTTTTGGAACTCGTATCTGTTAGGGTATCAGCACGATACAAGCGATCAAACTTTCCACATCCACAAATGCAAAAGGAGAGCCTCACGCTAGGTGAAGCTCTCCTTTTCTTTTGTCTCGTCGGCTTGCTAAGTTACTTCGTATGGCTCAGCAAAGACCAGATAGCGTCGTCCTCAGGGTACGGCGCGACGACCTCTATTTGCTCATGAGTGACGGGGTGCTCGAAGCTTAAGATACGTGCATGGAGCGAGATACCACCATCCTTGTTGCTCCGTGGAGCGCCATACTTGAGGTCCCCCTTGATCGGGTAGCCCATGTGGCTCAGCTGCGTACGTATCTGATGATGCCTCCCCGTGTGTAGCGTCACAGCCAGCAGACTGTAGCGGTCGCCCACAGCGAGACGCTCGTAGGTGAGCCAGGCGCGCTTAGCCTCAGCGTGAGGCTCCGTCACGACGTAGCTCTTGTTTTGCTTGCGATTGCGATAGAGCAGATCCTTAGCCTCGCCCGCTTTCTGGGGAAAAGCACCACAGACCACAGCGTGGTAGACCTTGTGGATCTCTCGTCGCTGAAACATAGCGTTGAGCCGTGCCAGAGCCTTCGAAGTCTTGGCAAAAAGCACCGCCCCCGACGTCGGTCTATCGATACGATGCGTGACCCCAACGAACGCCCGCCCTGGCTTGTCGTACTTATCGATGAGATAGCGCTCGACGAGCTCCGAGAGCGGTGTATCGCCCGTGCTGTCACCCTGTACGAGCATCCCCGCCGGCTTATTGACGATGAGGAGATGATTGTCCTCGTAGAGGATCTGTAGGTCAGGCATCGATCTGCTTACTACGGCATTACATATTCATACCGCCACAGCAAGAGAGCACCTGTCCTGTCATGTAGGAGGAGAGGTCGCTCGCGAGGAAGAGTGCCACATTGGCCACATCCTCAGGCTTACCACCACGGCGTAGCGGGATCTGCTTGGCCCACTCCTTGCGCACCTCCTCGCTGAGGACAGCCGTCATATCGCTCTCGATGAAGCCGGGCGCGATGCTGTTGGCACGGATACCACGTGAGCCGAGCTCCTTGGCAACGCTCTTAGCCAGTGCGATCATACCAGCCTTAGAGGCCGAGTAGTTCACCTGCCCCGCATTGCCCGACACACCGACGACGCTCGCCATATTGATGATGCTACCCTGACGCTGCTTCATCATGACGGGAGCCACGGCGTGGGTCATATTGAAGGCGGACTTTAAGTTGACATTGATCACCGCATCCCACTGCTGCTCCGTCATACGCAGGAGCAGACCGTCACGGGTGATGCCAGCATTATTGACTAGGACGTCTAGCTTGCCAAAGTCAGCAACGATCTGATCAACGAGCTGATGCGCTGCCTCAAAGTCTGCCGCATTGCTCTCGTAGGTGCGTATCGTGACACCGCACTCCTGCGCCAGCTGAGTATAGTAATCCTTTGCTTCGTCGGCAACCTTGAGGTCACTGATAGCTACATGGCATCCAGCCTCTGCATACTTCGTGGCGATCGCCTTGCCGATACCACGTGCTGCTCCGGTGATCAGAGCCACTTTGTCCTGAAGTAGTTTCATAGATTCTATTGAGTTATAGGTTTTGTATTTGCATGATTGGTCAGTCCCTGCCTGAGGAGCTGCTTCATCGCAGCGATGATGCGTAGGTAGTCCTCCTTGCCGTACTCATGATGGTAGCGATTGATGTAAGGTGCCTCTAGACTCTTGAAGCTCTTGAGGAGCAGGTAGGCTGTCGAGTTGATATCTGGGACTAGTAACTCTCCTCGATCGTGTCCCTCCTGTAGGATCCGCTTGAGCATGTCGTACTCGCTCTGGTCATACTTGAGGCGAAGACGCTCGATGTTGAAGCTATCGCTAAAGAAGCTCGCATTATGCACGCCCTGTCTCTGTACTGTCTTCTGTATCAGCTGCAGATGATTGTCCAGCAGTACCATCAGCTTAGTGATCGCATCGCCCGGACGAGACAGCACCTCGCTCAGCGACTGGCTCATCAGACTGATCTCCCGCTCTATGACCGCCATGAGCAGTGCCTGCTTGTCCTTATAATAAGTGTAGACCGTGCGCCGACTGCACCCCACAGCCTCTGCAATAGCGACCATGGTCGTCTCCTCGACTCCTTGCTGCACAAAGAGCGTGTGAGCCATTTGGACGATGCGCTGGCGCATGTGTTGTGTTGAGGTCATAGGCACGTGGACGATAATAAAAGCGTGAGATATCCGTTACAAAGATACAGCTTTGCGCCGAAAGTGTCCTTTGGGATCGAGCGCACGCCCTTTTAATCCTCACCCACATGTCATCCACCAGGAGATTACTCGGCTCCCTACCTACCAATATACTACTTGTCGTGCTGGCACTCGTCGTGGCACTCCTCCCGCTCATCCTCTCGGAGCCACTCGTGAGACGCATGGCCGACGAGGAGCGACTCAAGATGCAGACCTGGGCCGAGGCAACCGAGTGCATAGCTAGCCAAAGTGACGAGCAGCTCAATGCCCTAGCCCTCCAAATCTTAGAGTCAAACACCACCATACCACTCATCCTCACAGACAGCCTCGGGAATATCCTAGGATACAAAAACATCGACCCCGAAGCGGTCGCTCGTGACTCGACCTATTTGGAGAAGCGGCTCACAGCTTTTCGCTCTGGCTACGCACCCATCGAGATTGACTTAGGTACCGCTGGGCGCCAATACCTTTACTACAGCGACAGCAGTAACCTGAGGCGGTTGCTACGCTTCCCCTATCTGCAGACAGGTATCTTCATCCTCTACATCATCATCCTCGTCCTCACCATTCGTAGCCTACTGCACTGGGAGCAGGACCGTATATGGGTCGGGCTCAGCAAGGAGACCGCCCACCAGCTCGGCACGCCCATCTCCTCGCTCATGGCGTGGACAGAACTGCTCAAGAGTTACGACCTACCCCCCGAAATCATCGAGAGCATAGGCCAAGATGTCAATCGCCTCGAACTGATCGCCCACCGCTTCCAGAAGGTCGGCAGCCTACCCGAGCTCACCCCCATAGAGCTCAACGGACTGGTCGCTACATCCGTGCAATACCTCTCACGACGCATCTCCAGACAGGTAGAGATCGTCTTTGAGCCAGCTCCCGAGGAGCTCTACGGCCTCATCACGCCCGACCTCATGGGCTGGGTCGTAGAGAATATTGTCAAGAACGGCGTCGACGCCATGGACGGCAAGGGCACGATCACCATCACCACGGAGGCTCACGGCAAGAACGCCTACCTCGAGATCACCGACACGGGCCGTGGTATGACACGCGCCACGCAACGCATGATCTTCAAGCCAGGCTTCACCACCAAGGAGCGTGGCTGGGGGCTCGGCTTATCGCTCGCACGTCGCATCATACGGCACTACTTCCGCGGGCGCATCTACGTCAAGCGCTCCGAGCTACAAGTCGGCACCACCTTCCGTATCACCCTCCCCCTGCAACAGCTCCACTAGCCTACTCGCCTTTCCTTTGTTTTATTTTCCACTTTAAGCTGACAGTGAGTGAATTAGATTGACCACCTCTTAACTATCTCAGCAACGCTCTCTAGGGAGGCGACACTTCAGGGCTGATGATATAAAGCCTCCACGGGGGAGATTCTAAATTCCTCGGTGGAGATTTTTTATTCTCCACGTGGGCAAGGAAAAATTCTTCGGAGGAATCAAACGAAACTTCGGAAGAATCAAATGATAAGTCCGAGGAATTTTTCTTTGCCTCCGTAGAGAACAAAAATTTCGGAATCCCCCACGTGGAGGCTCTGCTCTTTATTTTGTAACTTTGTGGAGCTAAAGACTGCACAACAATATAAACTTATCATACACCTCTATGGAACTACTTCAAAAGAACGTACAGCGC
>CABUDK010000035.1 GCA_902490315.1 uncultured Porphyromonas sp.
ACTTTGAGCTACAGGCAGACAAGGAGTTCACCATCCTCAATCAGGTGCATGACGACGAGCTGGTGACCCTCATACGCAGTGGCAACGTAACGCAGGTGCCACGGCGGGAGGTGGTCGTGGGTGACATTGTACTCCTCGGAACTGGCGAGGAGGTGCCGGCAGACTGTCAGCTGCTCGAAGCGACGATGCTGCAGATGGACGAATCGACCCTCACGGGAGAGCCTTTCTGCAACAAGAGCGTTCATCCCGAGGAATTTGACAAAAGCGCCACCTACCCCACCAATCAAGTGATGAAAGGCACTAAAGTGATGGAGGGGCACGGCATCTGCGAAGTCCTCGCCGTGGGCGACAAGACGGAGCAGGGCAAAGTGTTCGAAGCGGTTCAAATCGAGGATGACGTCAAAACACCGCTCAGCGAACAGCTCGATGGTCTAGGCCGATGGGTCACGAGGGTGAGCTACGGCATCGCAGCCCTCATCGTCGTGGGGCGTATCATCGCTTACCTTGTCGCCAATGGCACCGACCTCTTTGGCTCGCTAGAGCAGGCGACACCCTTCTTTGCCTACATCTTACAGACCTTGATGATTGCTGTGACGCTCATCGTCGTGGCGGTGCCAGAGGGCTTGCCGATGGCGGTGACCCTGAGCCTAGCCTACAGTATGCGTCGCATGCTACGGACTAACAACCTAGTGCGCAAGATGCACGCCTGCGAGACGATGGGCGCGACGACTGTCATCTGTACCGACAAGACGGGTACGCTAACGCAAAACCAGATGAGCGTTGACGAGATGAAGCTCTATGGCGACACGCCGCACGTACTACTGCTCGAAGGCATCGCAGTTAATTCCACGGCCTCGCTCGACCTCTCTGACCCCGCCAATCCACAGGTGCTGGGCAACCCGACCGAAGGCGCGCTGCTCCTATGGCTTCACGGTCAGGATGTAGACTACCGCTCTTTGCGAGAAGATGCAGAGGCGGTGGCTGAGGTACCCTTCTCCACAGAGCGCAAATATATGGCGACGCTCGTTACGTCTCCCTCTTTGCAAGGCAAGCGGGTACTCTATATTAAGGGAGCGCCCGAGATCGTTTTTGACCTATGCGCTGAGTCTGCCGTCAGCCGTGAGGAGCTGGAGCAGCAGTTGACCGAGTATCAGCGGCGCGCCATGCGTACGCTAGGCTTCGCCTACCAATTGGTCGAGGAGGGTGACTCGGTGATTGAGTCTGGTCAATTGACCGCTAGCAAGCTCCGCTTCGTCGGCGTAGTTGCCATCGCCGACCCCGTCCGCGTGGAGGTGCCCGCCGCGGTGCAGGAGTGTATCGATGCGGGAATCAATGTGAAGGTGGTCACAGGCGACACCTCCGGCACGGCACGCGAGATAGCTCGTCAGATCGGTCTGTGGGTCGACAACCGAGATGGGGCAAAGAGCATCATCACGGGACCTGACTTTGCAGCGCTCTCTGACGAAGAACTCCTAGCACGTGTCAGCGAGCTGAAAATCATCTCTCGGGCGCGTCCGATGGACAAAAAGCGACTCGTAGAGGCGCTCCAAAGTAGCGGTCACGTGGTGGCTGTCACGGGCGACGGGACGAACGATGCGCCAGCTCTGCGTGCGGCACACGTGGGGCTCTCGATGGGCGATGGCACGAGCGTTGCCAAGGAGGCGTCTGACATTACGATCATCGACAACTCCTTTAGCAGCATCGGCAAGGCGGTGATGTGGGGACGCTCGCTTTATCAAAACATTCAGCGCTTCCTTCTCTTCCAGTTGACAGTCAATGTGACCGCCTGCTTACTCGTTCTCTGCGGAGCTTTTATGGGTACGGAGTCCCCGCTGACTGTCACGCAGATGCTATGGATCAACCTGATTATGGACACTTTTGCGGCTATGGCGCTCGCCTCGCTACCGCCCTCCGAAAGCGTGATGAAGGAGAAGCCGCGAGACCGCAACGCCTTCATACTCAACAGACCGATGCTACGTGAGATCATTGGCGTGGGCATCTTCTTCTTTGCGATGCTCCTGGTGCTGCTCTACATCTTCCAGCGCACCGATGTGACGCAGCTGACCGACCTTCTTGGCGTGGAGCTCGGCCCGAAGGGACATGTCTCAGCATACGAGCAGACGCTCCTCTTCACGATCTTCGTGATGACCCACTTCTTCTACCTCTTCAATGCGCATGCCTTCGAGACGGGACGCAGTGCGCTCCACTTCAAGGGGTGCCGTGGGCTGCTCACCATCGTTGCTATCATCCTCATTGGTCAGATAGCGATGGTCGAGGTGCCGGGGATACAGCAGTTCTTCAACGTGACGGGACTCAAGCTTATCGACTGGATCATCATCTTCGTCGGCTCCTCGCTCGTCCTCTGGGTGCGTGAGCTGTGGCATCTCGTGACGAGTAGAAGTTAGAGATTAGAGGTTAGAAATTAGAGATCGGAGGAGTCGGAGTGCTAGTGCCTCTAGGGTCTAAAGTCTAACCTCTAGCTTCTAATCTCTAACCTCTAATCTCTAACCTCTAATTTCGTATCTTTGTTCTGATAAAAGGAGTAGCTATGAAAAGGAGTCCCCTCAATGATATCATAATCCGTGGTTGTCGCGTCAACAACCTCAAAGGTATAGACCTCGACATACCGCGTGGGGAGCTGGTCGTGATCACGGGCGTGAGTGGCTCGGGCAAGAGTTCGCTCGCCTTCGACACGCTCTACGCTGAGGGGCAGCGCCGCTATGTGGATAGTCTCTCGTCGTACGCACGGCAGTTTCTCATGCGCATGAAGAAGCCTGAGTGCGACCAGATCAAGAACCTTCCGCCAGCCGTCGCTATCGAGCAGCGGGTGGTCAGTCGCAACCCACGCTCTACCGTCGGCACCTCCTCCGAGATCGACGACTACCTGCGTGTCTTGATGGCTCGTGTGGGCAAGCTCTACTCGCCTATCAGTGGCGAGCTGGTCAAGCGGCACACCGCTGCCGACGTCGTCGAGGCAGCTCACCAGATCCCGACCGATAGCAAGCTCTACATCTTGGCAGATCTCTACCCGCCTGAGGGACGGCGTCTCATCGAGCATCTGATGCTTCTCCAGGGACAAGGGTACAACCGTGTCCTCATCGACGACACCATCTATCGTATCGAAGATGTGAGCAATAAAGAGCTACGTGAGGCGAAGCTTGTGCAGCTGATCGTGGATCGTCTGACCGTCCGCACGGGCGACGACAGCTACGAGTCGCGTCTCGGGGATTCTATCGAGATAGCGCTTTACGAGGGTCGGGAGACCTGCGCCCTCCGCTGGCAAGATAGCGAGGGCGCGTGGAGCAGCGAGGGCAGGCGCAACTTTAGCGCACGCTTTGAGGCGGATGGGCGGACCTTTACGGAGCCTACGCCAGACCTCTTCAACTTCAATAGCCCTGCGGGTGCCTGCACCGTTTGTGGAGGCTTTGGTTCGATCCTCGGCATTGACCCTGAGCGGGTGATCCCCGACGACAGCCTCTCGCTCTACGAGGGGTGCGTGGATTGCTGGCGCGGGGCTAAATCTTCCGAGTGGGCGAAAGCTTTCATGCACGAGGCGAAGCGCTTTGACTTCCCCATCCACACACCCTATGCTGAGCTAACGCAAGAGCAGCGTGACCTGCTTTGGCACGGACACGAAGGCGGAGGCTGGGGCAAAGGGACGCTCTACGGCATCGACGACTACTTCGCCATGCTCCAGAAGGACGTTTACAAGATCCAGAACCGTGTGCGACTGGCGCACTATCGGGGCAAAAGCGAGTGCTACGCTTGCCACGGCGGTAGACTCAAGGAGGATGCCCTGCTCTTTACCTATATGGGTAAAAACTTTCACCAGATTGGGCAGATGTCGATCCGTGAGGCATTGACCTTCTTTGCCCAAGAACTAGAGAATCCCGAGGAGGCTAAAATTGCGGAGCGTCCACTCAAGGAGATCCGCAACCGACTCCGCACACTAGACGGCGTGGGGCTCGGTTACCTGACCCTAGACAGACGCTCTAACACCCTCTCGGGCGGTGAGAGCCAGCGCATCAACCTAGCGACACGTCTGGGCAACAGCCTCGTCGGCTCGATGTACATACTGGATGAGCCGAGCATCGGACTGCACGACCGGGACACCGATCGGCTGATCGCGGTCATCAAGGAGCTACGTGATCAGGGCAACACGGTCATCGTCGTGGAGCATGACGAGCTGACGATACGTGCCGCCGACTACCTCATCGACATGGGGCTTGACGCGGGTCGTCTCGGTGGCGAGGTGATCTACCACGGCAAGCCGAGCGACATAACGCCCAAGACGCCGGGCTACACGGCGGCTTATCTGACGGGGCGCGAGGAGATACCTGTACCCAAGCATCGTCGCCCGGTGCAGCGCAAGCTGACGATGCACCATGTGCATAAGAACAATCTGAAAGGCTTCGACGTAGACATACCGCTCTTTAACATAACGGTGGTCACGGGCGTGAGCGGTTCGGGCAAGAGTACCCTCATCTCCGACCTCCTTGTGGAGGAGCTACAGCGCATCATCAATGCGCGTCCTCGCGAGACGCAGAGCCGTATGCTGACGGGAGACATTGACCTCGTGGAGCAAGTGCTCTACGTGGACCAAAACAGCGTGGGGCGCAGTACGCGATCCAACCCGGTCACCTATATAGATGCCTTTACGCCGATCCGTGAACTGTACGCCGAACAACCTTTGGCAAAGCAGATGGGATACAAGCCTTACTTCTTCTCTTTTAATAAAGAGGGCGGACGCTGCGAAGTGTGCAAGGGCGATGGCGTCGTCGAGGTACCGATGCAGTTTATGACGGACATCACGCTGGTGTGCGACGCGTGCGAGGGGAAACGCTTTCAGAAGAATATTCTCGAAGTAACTTACCACGGAGTCAACATTTACGATCTGCTGGAGATGACGGTGGACCAAGCAATTGAGTTCTTCACCAAGTATCCAGCCGACCAGACCACTTCGATCATTCGTCTCCTCGAGGGATTGCAGCGTGTCGGCCTAGGCTACCTGCAGCTGGGGCAAAACAGCTCGACGCTCTCGGGCGGTGAGAACCAGCGCCTCAAGCTTGCCTACTACCTCGGTCGCGATCACGAGCCGCACACGCTCTTCGTCTTCGATGAGCCGACCACGGGACTACACTTTCACGACATATCCACGCTCCTAGCCGCCTTCCGAGACTTGATTGATCAAGGACACTCGGTGCTGATCATCGAGCACAACATGGAGGTGATCAAGAGTGCCGACTACATCATCGACCTTGGGCCCGACGGGGGCGACAAGGGTGGACAGCTCGTGGTGGCGGGCACGCCCGAAGAGGTGGCCGCCTGTCCCGACTCGATCACGGGTCACTACCTCAAGGAGAAGCTCACCCCCCGCAAAGCGTAAGACCCTATGGACAGCAAGAAGCTCTACTACTCCCACCGAGAGGTAACCGAGATGCTCGAAGAGACGCAGTCGACGGTGCGCTACTGGGTTGAGACCTTTGCCGTGCAGGTGCGTCGCAGCAGCACGGGACGACTCAAGTACTCGCAGGATAACTTACGCGAATTGCAGCTGATCCGTCACCTACTGCGAGAGTCCAACCTGACAATCGACGGTGCCAAGGCAACCCTCCGACACAATCCCCAAGAGGCGGAGCAACGTGCCGAGGCGATCGCCCAGCTCAAAGCGGTGCGCGACGAACTTGTCGAGCTGCGTCAACTCATCGAGCAGATCGAGCGCTACACCTCCGCCAGCGAAGTGCGTGACCGTCTCCGCCAAGAGGGACTCCTCTAGCCCCACTGCCACAAATCTTACGTGTAACGATTTGTAGGGACGCACGGCTCGTGACGGATAATGTAGGGACGCTCGGTCTGAGCGTCCGTCCCCGTTAAAATGACGAGACTATAACCTTTGACACAACGGACGACTCGTGAGATTTGCGGAATTGAGGGGTATGCTTTTTTTTGGTACTTTTGGGGCTATAACGACCTAATAGACTATTTATCCCGTGGCTAAGAAAGAGATCGCCGAGACCCCGATGATGCGGCAGTACTTGCAGTTCAAGAAGAAGCATCCCGATGCTATCTTGCTCTTTCGTGTGGGCGACTTCTACGAGACCTTTTCCGACGATGCCATCGAGGCGTCTAAGATCCTCGGCATCACGCTCACCAAGCGTGCCAACGGAGCCGCGCAGCATGTCGAGCTGGCCGGCTTTCCCCACCATGCGCTTGACACTTACCTGCCTAAGCTGGTGCGGGCGGGCAAGCGGGTGGCTATCTGCGATCAGCTCGAAGATCCGAAGCTGACCAATAAGTTGGTCAAGCGGGGCATCACCGAGATCGTCACCCCGGGCGTGGTCACCACGGACAATGTCCTCCAGAGCAAGCAAAACAACTTCCTCGCAGCCGTTTACCCTGAAGCTAAAGGGGAGAACCGCTACGGTCTGGCACTGCTCGACCTCTCAACGGGAGAGTTTTACGCCACCGAATGCACCGATCAGGTACTCGCCAAGCTCATCTCCGGCTACAACCCCAAGGAGATCCTCATCGAGCGCAAGCATCGTGACCATCTGCAGCGACTCCTCCAGCCCGAGGGACATCTCTCGGATTACGACGACTGGATCTTCTCCGAGAGCAACAACCGTGAGCGTCTCCTGCAGCACTTCGGCACGCTCTCGCTCAAGGGCTTCGGCATCGACACCCTCCCGCTAGCGATCACTGCTGCGGGTGCCGTGCTGCACTACCTCGACATGACGAAGCACACCGAGATCGGCCACATCACCCGCATCGTGCGGATTGACGAGCAGCGCCATGTGCGCATCGACGGCTTTACGGCGCACAGCCTGGAGCTAACCACCCCGATGAATGCGGGTGGTACCACGCTCCGCCAGATCCTCGATCAAACGGTCACCCCGATGGGTGCTCGTCTGCTGGATCAGTGGATAGCCTTCCCACTAAAAGAGCTCCAAGCGATACAACAGCGTCAGAGCATTGTGGCAAACCTTGTGGACAATCCTCAGCTACGCACCCAGCTCACCGACCAGATGAAGGAGATAGGCGACCTGCAGCGACTCGTAGGGCGTGTCGCCATGGGACGCATCACCCCTCGCGAAGTGGTTCGCCTCGGACTCTCCATCGCCCTCATCGCACCCATACGCCAGCTCGCTCTAGACGAAGGCGAGGAGACCCTGACGACACTCTGCTCGCTACTCGATCCCTGCACCCAGCTGTGCCAACAGATCACCTTCCAGCTCAATCCCGAGGCACCGCAGCAGATCGGCAAGGGGGAGACCATCGCTGAGGGCTTTTGCGAAGAGCTAGACCAGCTACGACGCTTGCTTAAGTCGGGCAAGCAATACCTCGACGACCTCCTCGCTCGTGAGACGGAGCACACCGGCATCGCCAGTCTCAAGATAGGCTTTAACAATGTCTTCGGCTACTACCTCGAGGTGCGCAACACCTACAAGGAGCAAGTGCCCGAAGAGTGGATTCGCAAGCAAACGCTCGTCAGTGCGGAGCGATACATTACCCAGGAACTAAAGGAGTACGAAGAGAAGATCCTCGGTGCCGAAGATCGTATCCTAGCACTAGAGCAGGAGCTCTTTGCGAAGCTCATCGGGACGCTTCAGCAGTTTGCCAACCAACTCCTACAAGATGCTCAGATCTTAGCGCAGCTCGATGTCCTAGCCTCGCTAGCCGCTGTTGCCGAGGCGTATGACTACTGTCGCCCCACGCTCAACGATGGCTACGATCTGGAGATCGTTGACGGACGCCACCCAGTCATCGAGCGAACCCTCCCGGCGGGGCAACCTTACATCCCCAACGACGTGCGGCTCTCCCCCATCGACTGCCAAATCATGATCATCACTGGTCCTAATATGAGCGGTAAGAGTGCCCTCCTCCGCCAGACGGCGCTCATCGTGATCATGGCGCAGATGGGAAGCTTCGTCCCCGCCACCTCGGCCACCATCGGCATCGTCGACTCGGTCTACACCCGTGTGGGTGCTTCGGACAATATCGCCGTGGGCGAGTCCACCTTTATGGTTGAGATGCAGGAGGCCGCCAGCATCCTTAACAACTTGACCCCTCGCAGCTTGATTCTCTTTGACGAGTTGGGGCGTGGCACCAGTACTTTCGACGGAGTCTCCATAGCGTGGGCTATCGTCGAATATCTGCACAGCACGACGCAGGGACGTGCCAAGACGCTCTTCGCCACGCACTACCACGAGCTCAACGAGCTAGCCGACCACCTCGAGCGGGTGCAGTGCTACAACGTCTCGGCACGTGAGATTGATGGCGAGATGCTCTTCCTCCGCAAGCTGGTCCCAGGCGGCTCAGCGCACAGCTTCGGTATACAGGTAGCGAAGTTGGCCGGTATGCCCACCTGGATCGTGGCGCGTGCTGGTGAAGTGCTCCAGCACCTAGAGGCTTACCGCACCGAGAGCGATCAAGCCCCCGACTCAGCCACCCCTAGCACGTCCCAAAGCGGCGGTGTGCAAATGTCTATCTTCCAGCTAGACGACCCAGTTCTCACGGCTGTCCGCACCAAGATCAACGAGCTAGACATCAACAATCTCACGCCCCTGGACGCTCTCAAGCAGCTCGACGCCCTCAAGCAGATGCTCAACAACTGACCCCAGCTCCAAGCACTCCTCAAGGAGGGACACATTATAATCAAACGACTCTCACATCATAGCCACGTCGGAAATTCAAAATTTCCACGTGGCTATTTTTCATTTTCCACGGAAGAAAGAATCATTTCCTCCGAAGTTTCGTTTGATTCTTCCGAAGTATCGTTTGATTCTTCCGAAGAAATTTCCATTGCTTCCGTGGCTATTTTTTATTTTCCACGTGACGATTTGGAAATTCCTACGTGAGTAAGCAATTGGATGTCGCCTGCTAGCAAGAATCATTAGTACCACTTATACGATTAGTGCCTCTAGTTTCTAATCTCTAACCCCCTCTAACTACTTTTTCGTATCTTTGAGCTGCCTATTATTCTGACACCTTATATCGTATGTCTGACACCACAGCATTTACCCCCGAAGACCTCAGCTACCTTGCTGAGCGGGGCATCTCCGACAGCGAAGCGGAGCGACAGCTCAAGCTGCTCGTCGATGGGACGCCCTACCTTGTTATCGTTGACTCGGCAAAGCTCGAGCGCGGCATCATACGCTTGGCACCTAACGAAATGGTTCAGTACCTCGACCTGTGGCACGACTACCTACAGAAGCTAGGAGCCGACGTAATCAAGTTTGTCCCTGCCTCAGGAGCGGCGAGTCGTATGTTTAAGGCGCTCTACGGGCTTCCCAAGGAGCAGCAGATCTCGCACGATGAGTTGACGCCCGACCAGCAGACGTTTGTGGATCATCTAGAGTTGTTTGCCTTCTATGAGAAGCTGAGCGAGACCTGTCTGCGCAACAATTGGCGCACCATGAGCAAGTTGGTCGAGAGCGAGCAGTACGGCACCATCATCGACAACCTCCTCGACCCGCACGGCATGAGCTACGGCTCGCTACCCAAGGGGATGCTCCTCTTCCACGACTACCCCAATGGCACTAAGCGCACCCCTATTGAGGAGCACATGGTCGAGGGTGCACTCTATGCGCAAGACATCCACGGACGTGTACGACTACACTTCACCGTATCGCCAGAGCATCTAGAGGCTTTTCGCTCTCTGGTGGATCGACGCATTCAGAGCTTCGAGGATCTGTTCGGATGCCGCTACCAAGTGACCTATAGTATTCAGGAGCGTAGCACCGACACGATCGCTCTAGACCTAGAGCGCGGCACGCCCTTCCGCCGTGCTGACGGCACGCTGCTTCTCCGCCCTGGAGGCCACGGCACGCTCATTGGCAATCTCGGGCGCCTAGACGCTTCCGTTGTTTTCATCAAAAACATTGACAACGTCACGCCCGACCACCTGAAGAGCAATACAGTCCTCTACAAAAAGCTCCTCGGCGGTATCCTCCTAGCGATACGCGATCGCATCTTTGGCTAT
Organism: uncultured Porphyromonas sp.; assembly: GCA_902490315.1. Taxonomy (GTDB): domain Bacteria; phylum Bacteroidota; class Bacteroidia; order Bacteroidales; family Porphyromonadaceae; genus Porphyromonas. Next base: position 9,983 of record CABUDK010000035.1, read on the forward strand.
CTACAGCAGCTCAAGCGCTCGAAGGTGAGCAAGGCACTGACGGAGGAGATCTTGACCTTCCTCGATGAGACGCTCTGCATACAGATCCCACACGCCGAGCTACTCAGCGAAGAGGAGTTGATACCTAAGCTGGTGGCTAAGCTCAATCGCCCTATACGTGTCTGCGGTATGGTACGCAACGAGGGCGAGCCTGGCGGTGGCCCCTATCTAGTACGCGAAGCGGACGGCACCACCTCTCTACAAATCCTAGAAAGCGTACAGGTCGACAAGAACAACCCCGAGGCGCTTGAGATGATGCGCGAGGGGACACACTTCAACCCAGTCGACCTCTGCTGCTACATACGAGACTACGAGGGCAACCCCTTTGACCTGCACAAGTATGTCAATCCGCAGACAGCTTTCATCAGTGAGAAGAGCGTCGAGGGGCGTCCGCTCAAAGCGCTGGAGCACCCAGGACTTTGGAATGGGGCTATGCACGACTGGAATACGATCTTCGTCGAGGTACCGAGCGACACCTTTACACCTGTCAAGACAGTCCTAGACCTGCTCCGCCCAGAGCATCAGCCGCTAGCAGATTAGACCCATAACTATAGATTTAAAGAACAAACAATCATATATATGCCAACAAACAGTCCTATCAATCAGCGTATCGAGGCGCTCCGCCAAGCGATGCGCACGCATCATATAGATGCTTACATCATACCTAGTGGCGATGCCCATCTGAGCGAGTACACACCCGAGCGGTGGAAGTCGCGCACCTGGATCAGTGGCTTCACAGGCTCTGCCGGCACAGCCCTCGTGACGCTAGACAAGTCCTTCATGTGGACCGACTCACGCTACTATCTGCAGGCAACCAACGAGCTACAAGGTAGCGAGATGACGCTACAACGTGGCGACGATCCCGACACGCCTACGATCGAGCAATATCTTACTGCCCACCTGAGCGAGGGAGCCGTCGTTGGGGTCGATGGTGCCTGCTACTCCATGGCCGAGTACGCACCGCTTGCTCAGTCACTAGCGAACCACGGCATCAAGCTGGTCTCCCAGTATGACCTCATCGAGGAGGTGTGGAGCGACAGACCTGGCGTGCCGACCAATACGTTTTACCTACAGGATGTCAAGTTCTCAGGCGAGCGCACCCGTGACCGTTTGCAGCGTATCCGCGAGGCTTACCAAAGCTATGGCGCTGAGGCGGTCGCTATCACGATGGTCGACGAGCTCTGCTGGAGCTTTAACATCAGGGGCAACGACGTCTCTTACAATCCCGTCGGCATCGCCTTCGGCTTTATCGACAATAAGCAGGCTTATCTCTTTGCACTGCCCGAGAAGACGGTCCCCGAGCTACGCCAGATACTCAATGGCGAGGGCGTAGAGGTTCGCGACTACGACACCTTCTACGACTTCCTCAGCAAGCTGCCGGCTAACCTCAAGGTGATGGTCGACCCCAAGCGCACTTCACAGCGTGTCCGTGAGGAGCTGGGCGATCGTCCCGTCATCACTGGCGACTCAGTCATATCGCACCTTAAGTCGATCAAGAACGAGACAGAGATCGCTGGCATCCACCGTGCTATGCACCGTGACGGTGTCGCCTTAACTCGCTTCTTCATCTGGCTCGAGCAGGCTCTGAAAAAGGGCGAGCATGTCGACGAGTACACGGCAGGCGAGACGCTCCAGCAGTTCCGTGCGAAGCAAGAGTTTTACGTCAGCGACAGCTTTGGCGTCATCTGCGGTTACCAAG
>CABUDK010000036.1 GCA_902490315.1 uncultured Porphyromonas sp.
ACTTGTCACGATCGCTGTCTCGCTCGATATCCTCGACAGAGCGACCTGAGTGATCGGCTATGATCTTGTAGAGCTCAGCCTTCACCTTGAGGATCTCCTTGGCAGCGATCTCTATGTCGCTCGCCTGACCCTGCATGCCGCCCATCGGCTGGTGTATCATGACCCGTGAGTGGGGCAGTGCGTAGCGCTTGCCCTCGGCACCTGCCACGAGGAGGACGGCGGCCATCGAGGCTGCCATGCCAGTACACATCGTCGAGACATCGCAACCCACATACTGCATCGTATCGTAGATGCCAAAACCCGCATAGACCGACCCACCAGGGCTATTGATATAGATCGAAATATCCTTGCCAGGGTCTGCATTGTCTAGGTACAGGAGCTGCGCCTGGATCACATTGGCCGTGTAGTCGTTGACCTCCGTGCCGAGGAAGATGATACGATCCATCATCAGGCGGCTGAAGACATCCATCTGCGCCACGTTGAGCTGGCGCTCCTCAATGATCGTGGGGTTGATGTAGCCAGTGGAGGCGGTTATGTAGTCGTTGAGTGCATTGGTATTCATCCGAAGATGAGCGTGTGCATAGTGGACGAAGTCCTTATTATGATCTGTCATATTGATGAAGCAGAGTTAAGTGAGTTACTATTTATAGGTTAAAGGAGCGAAGCCAAGCTTCACTTGCTAAAGGTTACAGCTAGTCGAGTCACCCCGACCTAGCTTGATTTAGAAACAAAGATAACGCTATTTCTGAACATACGCCACACCCCTCTAATTGAAGAGCGGGGCTGAGGCACTATAATCAGCAGCTTCTCCCGAATCTCCACTGAGGAAACAACAAATTCCTCATTGGAGAATTTTGTTTTCTCAGGGAGGGGTGGAGAAATTCTTCGGACTTATCGTTTGATTCTTCCGAAGTTTCATCTGATTCTTCCGAAGAATTTTTTCTTTCTCACGTGGAAAATAAAAAATAGCCACGTGGGGATTGGGAAATTCCTACGTGGCTATTGATTTTCGGGGCGTATATCGCTGCGCGCAGTTCGTACGCTTTCGGCGGGAGGAGTGAAGGTAGGAGACTAGTAGTTTAGCTTTTTGGTTGTGTGGGTGTCGCGCTCTGCGTAGGTATTGCGCTGGGTGAAGATGGCACGGAGCAGCCGCCCGATGAGGTGCGACTGGCGAGCATAGCTCCTGAGCGAGACTGCGCGAAAGTCCACACCCTGAGGCCCGAAGCTTTGCGGGGAGATGTAGTAATAGGTCGCCTCCTCAAAGAGCTTAGCCAAGCGTCGAGGTGGCTTGGCCGTCTGGCTCATCTTCTTACTGCTGGGGCAAATGACCTCTATCCCCTCAGCACAGAGCCGCTCTACGGTAGTCGCTATGACCCGGTCGTAGGCCGCTACGAGGGGAGCCATGTCGAACTCCTTGTAGGCGCTCTCGCCGATCTTCTGCACGGGGCGTATCTGCACCGTTCGGACGGGATAGTCACGGATTAAGTCGGGTAGACGGCTTAGCTCCTCCAGATTGTCTCGATTGACCGTGTAGTTGAGCCGTACGGCGGGTGGGTTGTCTAGCGCCTTCAACCACTCTAGTAGCGTGACAAATCGTTGCCACTCGGCACCTACCATCAGCCGCTCATAAGTCGCTTGCGTGGTGCCATGCAGCGAGAGCGTCAGCTCGCTCAGTCCCGCCGTCACGAGTGCCTGCAGGATCTCCTCGGTCAGGGCATTGCCATTCGTTATGACGGAGATCCAAGGGACGTGGTACTCCTTGCCCAGCTGTACGAGGCGAAGCATCGTCTCCGGGGTGAGCGTCGGCTCGGCACCGCAACCGATCTGTAGCCTGAGTGCCTGGGGAAAGAGGTGAGGCGCTATCGCCTCGCAGTCGTCCGTGGTCAGCTTGCCACGCAGCGTAGCTCTATACTCAGGATCGCTAAAGTAGCACATCTGACAGCGGAGGTTGCAGGCTAAGATAGGGTCGATGAAAACGCCTATGTAGCGTCTCCTCAAGAGGTGCATACCGAGGACGGAGAGGAGCTTAAGGCGATCTCCTCCCTTACGGCTTAGGGTGCGAGCTAGACGCTGTGTGGCGTGGGTGAGCGGGTTCATTGTCCTCCCTGTCTCGGGCGAATTAGTGCGCTGCGAGCCAATCTTTGCCGGTGCCGATCTCGACGACAAGCGGCACGGAGCACTCGGGCCAGGCACCCTCCATCGCCTCACGAACGAGGGTTGTGACACGCTCCAGTTCGTCGAGATAGACGTTGAGGACCAGTTCGTCGTGCACCTGCAGGACGAGGTAGCTGCGTAGCTGTTGCTTCGTCAGCTCCTCCTCGACACGTATCATAGCGATCTTGATGATGTCGGCCGCGGTGCCTTGGATCGGTGCGTTGATCGCATTGCGCTCAGCATTGCCACGCTGGGCTCCACGCGCCGTGCGGAGGTTGCGCAGCTGCCGGCGACGACCGAAGGCGGTCTCTGTATAGCCTCGCTCGGTGGCCAGTGCTATCGCCTCATTCATAAAGGCTTGTATATGGGTAAAGGTGGCGAAGTACTCCTTGATCAGCTCGGCAGCCTCGCCAACGGAGATGTTGAGACGCTGGCTCAGACCGTAGGGCGTGATGCCGTAGTTGATACCAAAGTTAGCCGTCTTCGCCTTGCTACGCATCAGCGGGGTTACCTCCTCGGGAGATACCTTAAAGACCTTAGCGGCTGTCGCCGTGTGGATATCGTCGCCCGAGAGGAAGGAGTGTAGCATCGCTGGGTCTTGGCTCAGATGCGCCATGACGCGTAGCTCCACCTGCGAGTAGTCCGCACTGAGCAGGACAGCTCCGATCGGCTCCTCATGGGTGTGATCCACAGGAGTGCAAGCCGAAAGGCGTGGGGTGTAGTACGGATCAGCGACAAAAGCACGACGTAGGGGACGCCCGAGGTCGCTACGGATCGGGATGTTTTGCAGATTCGGATTGCTCGAGGAGAGCCTGCCCGTGGCGGTGACCGCCTGATTGTACGAAGTGTGCAGCTTACCATCGGGGTAGCACATCTTGGGCAGCGGATCTATATAGGTGTTGAGCAACTTGCGCGCCTCGCGGTAGTCTAGGATGAGCGCGACGACGGGGTGGAGCGAGCGCAGCGGGAGGAGCGTCTCCTCGTTGGTCACATAGCTACCAGTCTTGGTCTTGCGTGGCTTCTCCACAATCTTAAGCTCATCAAAGAGCAGTTCGCCGATCTGCTTCGGGCTATTGACCTTAAGGTTAAGCCCTCGTGAGGAGTAGCTCTGTATCTCCTGCTCTAGGCGGAGGACGCTCTCGAGTAGCTCCTGACGGGAGCGTTGCAGTGCCTCAATGTCGAGGACGATGCCACGCTGCTCCATGTGCATCAGCACGTAGAGGAGCGGTATCTCCACCTCGGTGAGGAGACGCTGCTCGGTAGGGGAGAGCTGCTTGTGCAGGGCGTGGTAGAGGCGTAGCGTCACGTAAGCATCTTCGCTAGCGTAGTCGCAGAGAAGCTTGGGGTCTACGTCGGTGCGTAGCGCAAAGCTTTCCTGGGGCGAAAGATCCTTGTAGCGTATCGTGTCGTAGCGGAGCAAGCCGCCGGCCAGTTCGTCGAGACTATGCCCCTGGTCGGCATCGAGCAGGTAGTGCGCCAGCATGGTGTCGTAGAGCGGGCGCGCCTCGGGGAGTCCGTAGCGTGTCAGCACCTCTAGGTCAAACTTCGCATTGTGTGCCACCTTGAGCACATGCTCGTCCTGCATCAGATCCTTTAGCGGAGAAAGTATATGCGCAGCCTCCTCAGCCGACTCAGGTAGCGGAATAAAGTAAGCCTGCTGTTCATCGGCACAGAGCGACATACCGACGATGCCCGCACAGAGCGCATCGAGGCCATCGGTCTCGGTGTCAAAGGCGACAACGGAGCTGCCCGCCAACTGCTTAGCGAGCTGGCTCACCGCCTCGTAACCCTGCACCTCGGTAAAGGTCACGCCGACTGTCTTGTAGTTTTCCATAGGAGCTGCAGCGCTAACTGGGCCCGTCACCTCAATCGTGGCTGGCGAGCTAGCTGGCGTCGAACTACCTCCAAGGTCAAAGAGACCCACCTGTGGCGTGCTCTCTGCGGGTTTGCCGATGCGCTTGAGTAGCGATGTGAAGGCAAACTCCTTGAAGATGCGCTCCACAGCGGCGTGGTCGGGGCCTCGCCACTTCATCTGGTCGGGATCAAAGGTGACCCCCGGCACGTCGGTCACGATGGTGACGAGATGCCGCGAGAGCATCGTCTGCTCCTTGGCTGCGAGGAGCTTTTTCGCATAGGTCGGCTTCACCTGGTCAATGCGTGCGTAGATATCTTCGATCGAGTCAAACTCCTCGAGGAGTCGCTGCGCTGCCACCTTGCCAATGCCTGGACAGCCAGGCACATTGTCCGAGCTGTCGCCCACAAGCCCCAAGTAATCAATCATCTGCAGCGGATAGCGGATGCCGTACTTAGCGGTGATCTCCTCAGTGCCTAGTAGCTCGAAGCCTGACCCCGTGCGCTGTGGCGCAAACATCTGTGCATGCGGTCCGACGAGTTGCCCGTAATCCTTGTCTGGCGTGACCATGCGCACCTCGTAGCCCGCCTCGACAGCTTGGCGGCTCAGGGTACCGATCAGGTCGTCCGCTTCGTACCCTTCGACCCCTAGCAGAGGTATCTGGTAAGCCTGCACCAACTCTTTGATATAAGGCATGGAGAAGCGTATCGTCTCGGGTGTCTCGGGGCGATTGGCTTTGTACTCAGGGTACTCCTTGTGGCGAAAGGTTCCCCCCGGCATATCCATTGCCACGGCAATGTAGTCGGGTCGCTCCTTGTCAATGATGTCTTGTAGCGTGGAGGCGAAGCCGTAGAGCGCACTCGTGTCGCGCCCCTGCGCATCCACGAGGGGACGATTGATGAAGGCGTAGTAAGCTCGGTAAATCAGGGCATAAGCGTCAAGCAGATAGAGCGTAGGCATAGTTCAGATAGGGTAAAAAGTAACGGGTTAATCTTGAGGGTCGGTGGGCTTGCTGAGCGAACGAATGACACGGCAGGGATTGCCCACGGCTAGGCTCATCGGGGGGATGCTCTTCGTGACGACACTCCCCGCGCCGATCACGGAGCCACGGCCAATGGTTACGCCGGGGAGGATCGTGCAGCCACCACCGATCCAGACATGGTCCTCGATGATGATCGGGATGCCAAACTCCCAGCCGGCAGCGCGCTCCTCGAGGTCGAGCGGATGCCCCACACTGTAGAGCGACACGGAGGGGCCGATGAGCACATGGTTGCCGATGGTCACATGCCCGCCATCGAGCATGGTACAGCCACTATTGATGAAGGTATGACTCCCCACCTCAATCTCACTCCCATAGTCGCAGAAGAATGGTGTCACCAGCCAACTCCCCTCGCCAAGCCCTCCGAGTAGCTCCTGCAGTGCACTGTGATACTGCGCCCGCTCCTCGACGGGTATGCGGTGCAGGGCTTGCAGTCGCTCTTTGCACTGACTGGCCAAGAGCTGACGGTCGGTATCGCTCTGTATATTATAGTAGCGGTAACCCTCGGGCTGTGGAGAGGGCACAAACGATAATGGGAGAGTCGTGTGAGACATACGGTGAAGCGGTAAATGCGGAGAGGAGCTTGTCATCTTTGCCACGTAGCCTGCAGAGCAATCCTCTGCGGAGGCTATGGCAACAGTCTCCTAGCACAAAGGTAACAATAAATCCCCTCTCCTTTCTCTTTCCTCTCGCTCGCACTCCAGTTTCACCTATATGGCACTAGTCAAGGCTGGGGATGAGACAAAAGAAAAGTGGCGGCCGCTCCTCTGTGAGAAGCAGTCGCCACCTAGATAAATGTATTGGGGTAGGGGACTAGAGCTTGCGCCGTACTTCGATCTCCTCAAAGGACTCGATGATGTCGCCCACCTCTAGGTTGTTGTAGTTCTTGATATTGATACCGCATTCAAGACCTGAAACCACCTCTTTGGCCTCGTCTTTGAAGCGCTTGAGCGACTCTAGCTCGCCTGTGTGGATGACCACACCGTCGCGGATGACACGTACTTTGTCGGTACGCTTGATCTTGCCATCGGTGACCATACAGCCTGCGATGGTGCCGATCTTGCTCACCTTGAAGGTCTGCAGCACCTCCAGATTAGCTGTGATCTGTTCGCGGATATCTGGTGAGAGCATGCCCTCGAGCGCATCATGTACATCTTCGATAGCATCGTAGATGATTGAGTAGGTGCGAATCTCGACACCCTCCTGCTCAGCTAGTTTACGAGCCTGAGCACTAGGACGAACCTGGAAGCCGATGATCACAGCGTCGGATGCCGTAGCTAGCTGGATGTCTGACTCGGTAATCTGACCGACACCCTGATGGATGACGCTCACCTGGATCTCCTTCGTCGAGAGCTCGATGAGTGAGTTGGCCAGAGCCTGTACGGAGCCGTCCACGTCACCCTTGATGATGAGGTTAAACTGCTGGAAGTTGCCCACAGCGATACGACGACCGATGTCGTCGAGGGTAAGCATCTTCTGCGTACGCAAGCCTTGCTCGCGCTGTAACTGCTCACGCTTGACCGCTAGCTCACGCGCTTCTTGTTCGCTCTCCATAACGTTGAAGTCATCGCCTGCTGTCGGTGCTCCATTGAAGCCGAGGATGGAGACTGCCGAGGATAGCCCAGCGGTGTCGACACGCTTGTTGTACTCGTTGTACATAGCCTTGACACGACCGTAATAGCTACCAGCTAGGATGTAGTCTCCGATGTGGAGGGTGCCTCGCTGGATCAAGACGGAGGCGAGGTAACCCTTGCCCTTGTCTAGTGAAGACTCGATGACCGAGCCAGAGGCACGACGATGAGGGTTGGACTTAAGCTCGAGAAGTTCAGCTTCAAGGAAAATTTTGTCTAGTAGGTCGGGGATGCCGATATTCTTCTTAGCAGAGATCTCCTGTACCTGGTACTTGCCACCCCAATCCTCGACGAGGTAGTTCATACCAGCGAGCTGCTCGCGGATCTTATCTGGGTTGGCTCCGTTGACATCGATCTTATTGATCGCAAAGATGATCGGCACGCCGGCGGCACTCGCATGGTTGAGCGCCTCGATGGTCTGAGGCATCACGGCGTCATTTGCCGCAATGACGATGACCACAATATCTGTAATCTGCGCACCACGAGCACGCATAGCGGTAAAGGCCTCGTGACCAGGTGTGTCTAGGACGGTGAGGCGACGACCATCGGAGAGGGTTACATTGTACGCACCGATGTGCTGCGTGATACCGCCCGCCTCGCCTGCGGTAACGTCCGAACGACGGATGCAGTCGAGTAGCGACGTCTTACCGTGGTCTACGTGACCCATGATGGTGATGACGGGTGGACGAGGCTCTAGATCCTCAGGCTTGTCAGGCTCCTCGTCGGCGGTGATAGCCTCGACGACGTTGGCCGATACGAACTCGGTCTCGTAGCCAAACTCCTCGGCAACGATGTTGATCGTCTCGGCATCAAGACGCTGATTGATCGACACCATCATATCGATACTCATACAAGTCGAGATGACGTCGGTGACAGGCACGTCCATCATGTTGGCAAGGTCGCTGACGGTGACGAACTCGGTCAGCTTGAGTACCTTGTCGTCTTGCGTGGAGAGCTCCTGCTCACGCTCAAACTCGGCACGACGTGCCTCGCGCTTCTCACGTCTAGACTTAGCAGCACGTCCGAAGACTGTCTGCTTATTGTTGAGCCGCGCTAGGGTCTCTTTGACCTGCTTAGCTCTTAGCTCGTCCTGCTCCTCGGGGGTCAAGACTGGCTCCTGACGCTTGCTCTTACGTCCATTACGACGCTCATTGCGTCCTCCGCGCTCATTACGCTGTTGAGCTGCTGTGCGACTGCCTTTCTTGCCTGAGCGGTCGTCCTGTATCTTGGCGCCTTCGCTCTTGACATCGACAGCTCCTGAAGAGATGCGCTTGCGCTTGCGACGATTGCTCTCTTTGTCCTTGCTAGACTTGCTAGACTTGCGAGAGTTGCTAAAGCTACTGAGGTCGATCTTGCCGACCACCTTGAGCTGTGGCTCGTCCTCTTTCTTGGCAATGCGGAAGATCTCTGTCGCATCCTCACCCTTGGTCTCGGGAGTAGTCTCGGTGGGCACACCTGCTTTGGGCGTAGGGGTGTGGGGCTCTTGGGCTGCTGGCTCTTTGACGGCTGGCTCCTGGGCTGTTGGCTCTGATGCGGCAGCGGTTGGCTGCTCGGTAGCCTTCTGCTTCGGCTCTTCCTTCACTGGCTCTTCCTTAGCAGCGATTGGCTTGACCTCGCTCTGTGCAGGCTCCTTAGAAACAGCGGGTGCTGCCTTAGATGTGTCCTGCTCCTTAGACAAGACCTTCGTAGAGGTTTTAGCGCTCTCTACGGGCTTAGCCTCGCTCTTTGTCTCTTTAGTCTCGGGAGCCTTTTTCGTCTCCTTGGTCTCCTTGGCAGGCGTAGCGACCTTCGGCTGCTCAGCTGTCGTGCTTGCCTGCGTCTTGGTAGGCTCCTCCTGAGTAGCTGCCTTTTGCTTAGTTGTGCTCGTGCTTTTTGGCTTGCTAGCCTTAGTTGCTACCTTCGTCTTGGTGGGCTCCTCTTGAGTAGCCGTAGAGGCTTTGGATGTAGAGATTGAGACTGGGTTATTGTGCTTATCAAGCTCTATCCGCCCCACTACGTTGACCTGCGAGGTGCTGGCCGTGGTGGGGATGTCTGGCTCTGCCTGCCCCTTTTTAGCTGCTGGAGTCTTTGCCTCTGTGGACTGCTCCTCGGTGTTATTAGCTTCGGGCTTTGCTGTCTTGGTAGGCTCCTCTGGTTTAGCCTTAGGAGCGCTCTTGCTGCGAAGGAACTTCTTCTTGGCTCTTCCTACAGTCTCCTCATCAAAGGTCGGCGTGAAGCTACGCAGGATCAGATTAAACTCATCCTCCGTGATGCGTGTGTTAGGGTTGTTGTCGACTTCCTTTCCCTTGTCGTGAAGGAAGGCGACAAGCGAATTGACTCCGATGTTGAGTTCTTTGGCTAGGCTAAACAGTTTTATGGACATATATTTCTCTTGATTGCTCGTCTACGGGTGGGGGGCGGTATTTATCGTTATGAATAGTCCTAGTCACGGTCACCCCCTGTACTGTGACTAGCTGGTAGTGTGCTCTGCTTACTCCTCGGTAGCTTCGTCCTCCTTGAGGTCTTCGATGATCGCCTGGGCGATCTCCTTTTGCGTAGGTACGGGACTCTTGAGCAGGTCAATGTTTTCCTGTGGTAGCCCCATCTCCTCTAGCTCCTCAAGGTCAAACTCGGACGAGAGGATGCGGAGGACACGGTCGATGGTCTCTATCTCGAGATCGGTCTTCTTAAGAAGCTCTGTGCGTGAGGTCGTCAGGACGGCACGAGCCGTATTAAGCCCAATGTCTAGAAGCATCTTGATGACCCAGTCCTCGATTTCATCGCTAAACTCGGAGAGGTAGATATCCTCTTCGGTCGTATCCGCTGCATCACGGAATACCTCAATCTCAAAGCCTGTCAGGACGGACGCTAGCTTGATGTTGCTGGCGTTCTTACCAATAGCTAGAGGCACATCCTCTGGACGTAGGTAAACCTCTGCCTTGGCGGTTTCTGGATAGAGCTCGATCGAAGAGATCTTAGCCGGACTCAGCGCACGCTGTATGAATAGGCTGTCGTTTGCCGTGTAGGTGAGGACGTCAATGTTCTCCCCATGTAGCTCCCGGACGATGCCACGTATGCGGCTACCATTCATACCGACACAAGAGCCGACGGGATCGATGCGATCATCGTACGACTCGACGGCAATCTTGGCGCGAACGCCTGGGATGCGTGCTACACGCTTGATGGTGATCAGTCCGTCAGCGATCTCAGGGACGTTGATCTCGAAGAGACGCTTGAGGAACTCAGGGCTAGTGCGTGAGAGTGTGACGCGAGGGTTATTGTTCTCATTATCTACACGAGCTATGACGGCATGGACGCTATCGCCCTTGCGGAAGTACTCGTCAGGGATCTGCTCGCTCTTGGGCATGATAAGCTCGTTGCCATCCTCGTCGACGAGCAGAGTCTCACGCTTCCACACCTGATAGACTTCGGCCGTGATCAGCTCTCCCACACGCTCTATGAAGGTTTGGTAGAAGTGCTCCTTCTGCAGATCCAAGATCTTGCTCGAGAGGGTCTGGCGTAGATTGACGATGGCGCGCCGACCGAAGGAGAGGAAGTCTACCGAGTCGGTCACATCATCTCCGATCTCAGCCTCGGGATCTATCTCACGAGCCTCTGTGTAGGCTACCTGCTCGTTCTCCCGCTCGACAGCATCGTCAGCAACCACCTCGCGGGTGCGCCAGATCTCAAAGTCTCCGCTATCCGCATTGATGATTACGTCAAAGTTGTCGTCTGAGCCAAACATCTTAGCGAGGATGCTCCGGAAGGAGTCCTCTAATACGTGGAGCATCGTCTCCTCGTCTATGTTCTTTAGTTCTTTGAATTCAGTGAGTAGAACCTTTAAGCTCGTTGCTTCTTTCTTTCTAGCCATATATGTATGTTGGGTCTCTTCTGTGGGACTAGTATATCTAAGTAATGATGGGGGAGGGGGATCGCTATCAGAGTGCCTTGTCTAGGTCGTATGAGATGCGCTTGAGCTGATCATGTTCGATGCGATGAGGCTCGATGATCTGCTGCTTTTTCTTCTTCTTACCATCCTGTATGGTCTCTGTGCGCTCTATCTCTAGGACGACGTACTCGGGAAGCTGATCTGCACCCCGAGCACCGACCTCTATGAGCTTGCCGTGCCACTTCATGCCAGACGCATCGACCGCCTGCACGGGTGCCTCCAGATGACGTGTGTACTGCTCGTAGACCTGCCACGGATCGGAGAGGCTGGGCGATGACACCTCGAGGGCGTAGTCCTCCTCCTCGTCACGATCGTGTAGCTGCGTGATAGTTCTAGAGATCTCGACACAGCGAGAGATGGGCAAGCCTCCCATGGCATCGATCACTACGCGGATCTGATCCCCTGGGCTACTAGTTATCTCCA
>CABUDK010000037.1 GCA_902490315.1 uncultured Porphyromonas sp.
TCCTCAAGCACCTAGACATAGCGGAGGATGTGATCGGTCCTATCCAGATCGGACTAGCTAAGCCGATCTACTTCGCTGATCACGATGCAGACGTCAAGGACATTGTCAATATCACAGCGATGGCTTCGCTAGATTCGAACTCCTGCTTCGTCTAGTCCGTCGATCCACACGACAACAAGAGGGAGATCCATCGCGGTGGATCTCCTTTTTTAGTTTTTTCCGTATGAAACTCCAGTTTCATCTAGGAGAAACTACAGTGCCAAGGGTAAGAAACTACATTTTCATACGGGAGAAACTTCAGTTCCATCTGGGAAGGGAAATGATTGCGTAGGGGGAGGGTCCAAAGAGAGGAGACTTAACCGCGTTTAATCAGCGATTAAGTCTCCTCTGCGTGGGGGGGGCGTCTGACTCTTGTCAGGGGGGGGGTGGTTGAGAGCTAGGCTGAGTTAGTATTGTCGCTCGCCAAAGATGGCGGTGCCGATGCGTACGATCGTGGAACCAGCCTCTACGGCTATAGGCCAGTCACTGCTCATGCCCATGGAGAGTTCGTCCCATGCGATCTCGGGGTAGCGCTCACGTAGCTCCGTCTGTAGAGTGCGGAGCGTGTCAAACTCGTGACGTATCTGCTCTTTGTCTTCTGTCAGCGTCGCCATACCCATCAAGCCGCAGATGGTGATGCGCTCCCGCCACTCGGGAGTCGCTAGGTAGTGATCCACGAGTGCTAGGAGCTCTGCGTGGTCTAATCCGCTCTTGCTCTCCTCCTGTGCTATCTTGTACTGCAGGAGGATGCGCAGCTGGCGGTCGAAGCGGTTCGCCTGCTTGACGATCTCCTTGAGGAGTGACTCAGAGTCGACGCTCTCGATGAGGGAGACGTAGGGGACGATATACTTGACCTTGTTGCGCTGGAGGGTGCCGATGAAGTGCCACTGGATGTCTTCGGGGAGCTGGGGAGCTTTTTCGGCAAGCTCTTGCGCACGATTCTCGCCGAAGAGTCGCTGACCTGCTTCGTAAGCCTCACGGACGGACTCGACGGGGTGAAACTTGGAGACGGCCACGAGCTGCACCTGCTCTGGTATCTGACTCCGTATCTCTGCTAGACGCTCTGCGATCATGATGTGTAGGGGGATTTGAGATTGGTACAATACAAAAAGAGACTGCTACCTGTCTCTAGGTAACAGTCTCGAAGTAGGGATTGATTACTCGTTGGGCTTAGAGAAGTCTATCGGCCATGCATCCATGATGATGGTCTCGGTGATGGAGGCTATCTCGTAGGGTGAGAGGGTCGTAGACATCTCCTTCTCTAGGCGATTGAGGGCGTTGGGCAGGCTGTCGCTCTGCACGATCATAGCTGCAGCGGTGCGCTTCTCGATGCCTTTGGCTTCGTCTAGAGAGATGAAGTTGACCTTGCAGCGATAGAAGCGATCGTCCTCGGGGTGATCAGAGAGGAAGAGCTCAGCGAGCTTGATCCGCTTGATCGTATTGATGATGAGTTCGCCTAGAGAGGTAAAGGGCGTGAGCTCCTTGGTGAGTCTCTCTTCTATCTCCGTATAGGTGTCGCCCTGTACAAGGTACCCCTCGGAGGTACGCTTGGGCGTTCCGTTGTCGACCATCTTCTCGTAGGTCACCTTGCATTCAAACCAATTGGCCATATAGTTGCTATTCGTCTAAAAAGTGAATTGATGTAGGCAAAGATACGGATTTATTGAGATGCAAGAAAGACCCAAAGGATAGGAGATTACGCCTGCATGAGGTCACGTAGGAGTACCTTGAGACGTACGAGCGAAGGCTTGACGAGGAGGTAAGAGGTACTGGCTCCGAGGGTTACACCGATGAGCGGAGCCTTGCGTCCGATCCAAGCGGTGATGCCTCCCTTGGCAGAGAGGATCAAGAGACGCTTTGAGATCTCTACAATGACCTTGTCGATGGGGGAGCGGTTGCCTACGTAGGGCATAGGCGTTATGGAGACTTGCCCCTTATATGAGCGACAAGCGCTGTGGAGGAGTGCATCAGCCTCTTGTATGCCTAGCATGCTGCCCATCATAAAGGTTATACGCGCCTTGGTCTCTGCCGTTACGGTTCCATAGGAGTAGAAGTCGTCCCAGCCGTAGAGGTAGGCGAGCTTCTGTATGAGGAGGACGAGGTTGACACTGTACTGCGCTAGCTCTGTCGGTATGCCGACCCATGTAGCTATGCAGCCTGTGAGACTGCTTCCTGCCGAACCCATAGCTAGGAGTTCGGTATGGCGATTTATCTCTTGGTTCGCAATATGGTTAAGGACCTTGACCGAGAGGAAGCGGTGGGGAGGCTCCGTGGCGAGCTGCTCTAGCTCAGTGATAGAGAGAAAGGGGTAGAGCACATCGGTGAGCCACTCGACACGATTGACCTGCGCCATATTGGCCCCGAGAACAAGGTCTAGGAGACGATCCCAAGCTTTGGAAGATAGTG
Organism: uncultured Porphyromonas sp.; assembly: GCA_902490315.1. Lineage (GTDB taxonomy): Bacteria > Bacteroidota > Bacteroidia > Bacteroidales > Porphyromonadaceae > Porphyromonas. The sequence continues at coordinate 2,446 of CABUDK010000037.1, forward strand.
ACATGGTTCTGTAGTTATAGAAAGGTTTAGAACTTAAAGCCGAAGGTTGCTACTCCGTAGATGCGGTGCTTCTGTAGCTGGATAGCTTGAGGCGTCGTGAGCTGCTCTCCATTGTCCGCATAGTAACGTGTCGGGAAGGGGTACATGTGAGACTTTTGTCCCTGATAGACGACCGCTAGGTCTATATAAGAGGAGGGAGAGAAGCGCCAGCCTATTCCGCCCGTGACGCCGTAGCCCATGCCGACGATCTCGTAGTGCGGCACGGTGCCAGCCTCGTTGACCGGGATCTTGGCACTCTGCTTAGGATCGGAGTCGAAGCTAGACTTCATAGGAGCTTGTCTCCAGTAGCCACCCGCACGGATACTGAACTGAGGAGATATTCTCAGCTCGCCACCGAGACGTAGCGTGCTCTGCATGGGAGCGAAGTAGTCCTTCATCAGTTTGTTGTCATCGACAAAGGGGCCATAGGTGTCTTTGAGCTGGATGCCCGAGTAGTTGGCTAGCTCATAGTCGAGACTCAGCATGCCGTGTCGTCCGACGAAGGCTCCACTGAGGATGACCTTTGTAGGGGTCTGTAGCTGGTAGCTCCAAGCGGCATCGCCAGGTGTCTGATCCTTTTTAGTCCAATCTTTCTCGGGTAGAGGCTTGTCCTCCTTGTCTACTCGTGGGTGTCGAGACTCGGCTCCTGCTACGTAGTTGTCTTGCAGTGAGAACCATGTGGGCGTTTGGACTGCAGCTCCCAGGCGTAGATGGTCTGAGAGACGAGCGATCAAGCCGAAGCTAACTGATGCGCCTGAGCCAGAAGTGCGAAGCTCGTTGGCCAGCTCCAGGTAATCCTTGTCTATGAAGTCTTCGCCGTAGTAGGAGTTCATCCGATAGTCTAGCGCACTGAGCTTGACTCCTAAGCCGAAGTATAGGCGGTCGTTGTAGTTAAGTCCGCAGGTGAAGTCAAAGTCCTGAATGCCGCCACGCTCGTTGACTCGTAACTGCGAATTGCTAGGCCCTAATATACCGCCCTTATCACTGTAGTTGAAGGCGCTCTCGTAGAAGCCCTCTGGGCGCTGCACTGTCCATCCAGCTCCATGTCCTAGTATGGAGAGCCAAGGTGCGGGGACGCTCCCATAAGCGTTCTTGCCAAGGAGATCCATGGAGGAGACATTGGTAGGGGTGATAAAGGCGGCGTAGTCTGCTAGTGAGAAGTCCGTAATCTGATGGTTGCTAATGTCAAAAGAGCGGGCGAAGCTCTGGCGCTGGTAAAAACCTAGAGCGAGGTTGAAGGATAGGCCAGATCCTCTGAGCGGTGTAGCTAGCACGACTGACATATTACCACTGAAGGCAGTGCGACCCTTCTTGTACTGCTCTTTGTACCAAGTGGCTTGGTCAAGGTTCTGCCCGAAAGCGATGGTGCCCTGTATCTCGTTACTGCGGAAGAGCCCTAGACCTGCGGGGTTTTGTCTCAAGCTACCATAGTCAGCCCCTACAGCGCCGAAGGCTCCACCCATAGCTTGGTAGCGAGCCGTCCCGTCGAGCGTTTCGGTGCTAAAGCGTAGCGCATTGTCATGAGTCTGTGCGGATAGGTAGCTTCCTGTGATGAGTAGGATGGCTGAGCTTATGAGGGGAATGAAATAGTGTCGAAGCATAGTTTATATGTATGAGTGTATAAACGAATGAGACTTGACCATTAGTCAGAACCTGCGTGCGGTGGCTAATGATACAAGTCTCATACTTAGAAATGTCTACTATCGGCGTCCTCTAGCACTGCGACTAGAAGAGGAGCTACTGGACGAGCCACTGCTCCGTGAAGAGGAGGACGAAGATCCAAAGCTGCTAGAGGATGATCTAGAGTTGCTAGGGGAGTCGTAACTACGACTGCTGCGAGATGAGGAGCTAGATGAGCTTCCCTGCCAGCTTCTGTTCCCTCGATTAGAGCGTACAGAGGAGGAAGTATTGTTTTCGCGATAACTTCTACTACTTGGAGCATCGTAGCGTCTGCTGTTACTTGGGGTGTCGTAGCTTCTGCGATTTCTTGGTGTCTCATAGTTACCACGACGTGAGCGAGAAGACTCTATACTATTATAGTTGCGATTCGATGGAGAGACCTGTCGTTCCTGTCTGATGGAGGTGGCATCCTCAAAGTAGGACCCACGGCGTGAACGAGAAGACTCTTGTCTGTAACCCTCCGAAGCTCTGCGCTGTATGCCACTAGACTGATCGTACGATCCACGAGCACTACGTCCCTGCGTATTGTCATAGATACGATTGCGATCATCCTTCCAGAAGTTGCCACGATCAGCTACCTCTTTGCGGCTATAAGTAGACTGATCTAGCGAACCTCTACGAGCGTTGCCTGAGAGTGTGCCTTGGTTGCCGCGTGAGGCCCGCGGATTGCTGCTATCATAGTAGCTACTACCTATGCGACCATTAGAGTAGTAAGTTGAGGGCTTGACGTAGCTACCATAGTATGGATCGTAGATGCCGTAAGAGCCTGCGTAGTACCCGTCCCAATATCCATGATTATAACCAGCTCCGTAACCATAGCCTCCGTAGTGCGGATAGTATCCGTACCAATAGCTACCGCCCCAAGACCAAGGATTGGTGTACCAAATAGAAGGTCCCCAATAGTTGTATCCACCCCAGCTGTAAGGATAGGCGTATCGGTTTGTGTACCATGGATACCAAGAGCTGTACCACATATAGTCATAGTAGTAGTCCCACGATGGATACCAGCCAGGACTCCATAGGTTGATGGAGATGCCGACAGGATTATAGCGGTCAGCTACGTAGTCGTAACGGTCGGGATAGTTATAAATCCCGTAGGTGCCATCCTCGTCGTAGTATACATCTACATTGTCAGAGTCGTATATGTATACTGTAGCGGGATTGTGAAAGCGCATGATGCGTCGGCTATACTTGCCTACACCTTTCTTAGTCTGTGATGAGGAGTAGCTACGTCCTCGCTCACCTTGATACTCCTCTCCACGGTGATTGTAAGCGTCGAGAGGGTCTTGGTTGTCATACAGGTTCTCTGCATCGCCCCACAGGTCGTTAGAGCGATTATCTTGCTGAGATGCCTTAGAGGGGACGTAATATACGTCGTCATCCCAGTCCACCTGTGCCGCACTCCATATGTATGATGAGAGGGCGACGATCACGAGTAGAGATATAGATCTTGTTAGCCTCATCATGGTATTTGTTGGTTTAGGGTTTGAAATCTGTTAAGTTGGTCACTGAGGGGAGGTCTCTTAAGGAGACTCTCCCCCTCAGCCACCTTTGCCTACTTAGAGTGTTTAGAATAGACTTCGTTTAATCATAATTCTCTGCGTAAAGGTCTCTTGCATAGTACGTATGAGTGCGATGTATGAGCCCTCGGGTAGATCTGTCAGATCGATAGAGCCACGCAGTGCATCTCCTTGCAGAGTCTGGAGACAGCGCCCTGAGAGATCGTAAAGCTGTAGCGATAGAGTTCCGTCAGCTTCAGAAAGAGTAGCCATATCGCTGATGACCGATGGGTAGAGATAAGGTCTCTTGCTCTCTGTCATGCTCTGATCAATAGATAGCTTCTTTGGGGCATCATATAGTACTACGATGCGGTACTTATCTTCCTTCTTGCCCTCAGCGTCTTGATAAGAAAGTATAGACGGATCAGTCTCGATGAGTAACTCGTCATTGCGATAGATCGCATAGCCCTTGACCTCTGGGAAGGGGACTGGAAGTGGTCCACGAGTTAAAGTCTCACGGATGGTGTCACCACTGAGTGTAGGACTATCAGAGATAACTAGCTCAAGCGCCATATAGCCTTTGTCTGTAAAGTTAGGTATTGCCCCAAACTTGTTGCTGCTAAGGACTGAGACAAGCCCTCCATCTACTTCCAGGTATTTATCCTTAGAGTTTGTATCGATGTAGACGTCGTGGGGAGAGCTCGTTCTGATTTTAAATCCTACCTCGAGATTCTCCTCCATGTCCAGTTCAAAAGGTTTCCTGAGCGGGATAGAAAGCCACTCGGGATCACCTGTTACGTCGCCTTCCTTGGGGCTTTTGTAGTACAGAGCGTATTCACGACTCTCATTGAGCTTCTGGCGTAGATAGAGGTGATGTAGATTACCTTTGCTCGTTGCTACAGGAAGGACATTGATCTGATGTACATATAGAGGCTTGTCAAATGGAGAGTGCCCTAAACGAAACTTGTCAAAGTAGCGTATCTCAGAGTATCCATATAAAGCGAGTTTATTTACAAGCTTAGAGGACGCCTTGACTGGATGCATCTTTGCTCTGTCAGCGATCTTAGAGATCGTCTGTGTATTGACGGGGTGTAGCCAAGTGACGGTTACGCCCCCAGTTTCTTCTTTTTGTATTGTAGCCTCAACTTCCTTGACGAGCTTGCCCATATAGACCGTGCGGTAAGCTGCTGGGGTAGGGATCTTTTTGCCCTCGACAGTATAGAGAGCTTCTACGGCATAGCTGACAGAGCCTATAGATGTGAGACCATAGTTGAGCTGATCTGTGTAGACCGTGTCAGTAACCTCTGTCAGCGGTGTACCGTTGCGATATATCTGATAGCTGATGGGATAGCCCTGTGTGTGTGCTGGTACTGCATCCCACTCTAGCTCTACCTTGAGATGATCCTTGAGGTCTAGCTTGCCTCGTAGCTCACGTATGGGGGCAAAAGGCTTATAGTCTTCACGCCATGTGCCAGCCACCTTGAGTACCCCCGTACTGTCTGGATCGAGGTACATATCCATGTGGTATAGATCACCCTTGTCGCTGTACTTATTAAAGTGTGAGCTGAGACGACCATAGAAGCCATCTTGAGCACAGGGTCTGATACTACCTCCTGTGAGGGTACCGATCTGCTCTTTCTTATCATTATATAGTGGAGACCCTGAGGAGCCTCCCTCTGTATTCCCTTTATCAAACATGAGCTTGTAGTGATCATTCTTACCTCCTAATGCTGTAATCACCCACGAAGAACCTTCCATCCACTGACCGAGACTCATGCCTCCACTGTAAAGCGCGATCTTGGTTACATCTCCTGCAGGATGATGAATGCCGGCTCCATTCTGCCATGTTTGCTCCGTAGCATTCCAGCCTGAGTAGTAGACACGGTAGTCGAGCGGTATCTCATCCTTGAGCTCTAGGAGCATACCATCAGAGTAACCATAGACAGATGTGTAGGTGCGTATGTTCGCGCCAGTAAGTGTCTTGGTCATTTGGAATCCGTAGTCGCTATTGTTGCAGCGTGGCTTCTCATAGTGAAAGCCAAAGATCCACTGATCCATCTTGCTCTGGTCTATGCCGAAGTCTCCCTTGAACGATCCTACCGAAGGATCGTCCGTACCCTCCTCTCCGGAGCAGTGAGCTGCTGTAAGGATATAGGGCTTGAAGTCTCCCTTTGCATTGTTGATGAGGTTACCAGAGCACCAACTTATGTCGCCATTAGCGAAAACCGGCATATAGATGACTGAGCTACTCTTCTGCTCCTGCCACTCATCACCCTCGGGGCAGTTGACATTGATCTGGCAATACTTATCCTTAGCGGGGTCTGATGCGTCTTCATTCTCTATACCATGCCCCACGTGAGCCTGCATTACAGAGCGGTAGAGGTAGCCTACGCCGCTGATTAGGATAGAGGGTCTTGCAGATCCACGGGGAGCCTCGTAGTCTAGTATCAGCTTGCTCCCACTGAGCGGCTCAGAGGCAAAGGCGCCATGCTCTGGATGCGTCTCGTGTGTGTAGGCTCCGAGGAGCTGCTTGCCTCCAGGGGTGTATATGTAGAGACGTCCACCTTGGGGTATGAAGAAGTCTGAGTAGTATAGGTTCAGTCCTACCGGAGTCTGCTCCATATCTATCTCTAGTCGGTAGATGTCTGTACCTGCTGTAGAGCCAATCAGTTCAGCCTCAGTAGCGAAGTCTATGAAGCAAGGGACTACCTTGCCGACATTGTAAGGCTTGCGATAGAGCTCACCATCGTGCCATGTCTCTTTGCGGATTAGGTCTTGCGGATTGAAGTCTGGAGCAAGCGATATGCTGGCTGTTGCGGTGCGTAGTGTACCCTCCCCGAGGAGCTGTGGTGTGCCTCCGAAGGATTGCTGCGCTATACCGCTATTGGCTCCAGCGAAAAGGAAGAGAGGAATGAGGATCAGTAGGATCAGTCGATTCTTTAGGTGATTCATTGGTCTTCTTTAGTATTGTATGGTTGTTTAAGTAGTGATTAGGCTTATCTTTAGATACGGGGCAGGAGAATCCTTCACAAATGTAGTCTCAATGCGCTCTCGTGGGCATGCCCTCTTCAGTGATGGAACGAGTACATTTACATCTGTCGCAACGGATGTGATGGTATGATTTAAGACCATTGTGTCTATATTCAGTCTGATTGTATACTTCAAGCAAAGGTATGAAATGTTTTAAGACTGAGCAACAGAACGACCCCGGCCTCAATTCCCGTAAATCGTTACACGTCGCATCGCTATTGATCTTGTCATGCAACAACGGACACCCTCCCGTCAATCCTTGTCTGTGAGTCGCCATCGTGCGGACATCTCGTCTACTCTGTTCGTATTGTGCTGAATCCGTTATATATACGAGTTCCAAAAATAGTTCCCCTCTTGGAACTTTTTAGTTCCAGTGGTGGAACTTTTCGGTTCCAACGGAGGAACTCTTCAGTTCCAAGGGAGGAACTTTTCAGTTCCTACGTAGGAAACTTTAGTTTCATAGGAGAGAGAACTAAAAATGCCACACGAATGAGACTCGAAGTCTCATAGGTGTGGCGAGTGTTATGTAGATAAGAGAGGTCTTTGCTACGAGAGGGAAACCCGAATGCCTGAGAGACGCATCAGTAGCTGGGGTAGGTCACTGAGATTGTGTCGCTCTGCATTGAGCTGTAGGAGCTGATCACGTATGGTGGGAGAGATGCGCTGCATAGCAGGGGAGATGTAGAGCAGCATTGGCACTTGCCCTCTCATCTCGGGAGTGACTTGATCGCCTGAGTAGGGGTGCCATTCACCGTAGACGCCTACAGGACTAGAGTAGATGAGTATCGTGGGGGTGTTTTGGTAGTGTGCTATGAGCTGCTTAAGCAGGTAGTCCTGGTAGTAGACGACGTTGTAGTATTGGGCTAGGTGGTCTAGAGCATCTCCGGGTAAGTCTATGTCAATGTTTGCCGATAGGCGATTGTACTTACAGAACTCCTCGGGGATACGCCACCAGATGTTGCTGCGCCCTCCCAAGAGATGAATGGTGGTGAGACGAGACTGGCTCTCTAGTTGCTTGAGTTGGTCTAGTACGGCATCATCGTAGGGAATTCTGTTTGTCCACTCCTGATCGTCTGCACGTAGATTGGTAAAGAAGTGGTGGTCGCAGTCGGCTGCTAGCTGTGGGTAGACATCTAGTCCACGGGCTATGCGCGGGGTGTTGTCTAGCCAATAGGTTTCGTAGTCTGCTGCACGAAAGATACTATAGATAGAGGGGTAGGTGTCCCAACTGTCAGGGCTATCCTTAGGACAGAGAGAGAGCGTCCAGGCTGCAGCTAGAGCTGCATTGTCAGAGGCACTGTAGATGCTATCGAGTCGAATGAGAGAGCCCATCTGTAGGAGCGAGTCTATGGTTGGCGTATTCTCATTGATGTCTGGGTTGTAGCAGTTCATCAGGTGCGGGTAGATATCTTCTGCGACGACCAGCACGACGTTGTGTGGCGGTAGGAGCGAGTCTACGGTTACCTCTTGGGGTGTCGCTTGCCGAGGTCTGTAGTCTAGAGCACAACGATTAGCATCATGACGCAATACCCGATTGCTCAAATAGAGGCGAGCTAGAGGTGCATGTGCATTGTACTGTATGACTCCTGCGCTGGTGGCGATACGCGTCTGACGTAGATAGTTGATGCCGAGTATGTGTGCGCCTACGAGAACTACTATAAAGAGGAGTCTGGAGCTGTATCGCTGGATGCGCTTGTCCCAAGGGGTGGGCTGCTCTTTAGTACGCTTGGTACGACCTATGAACCAAGAGATGCCGAGTGGCAGGAAGATAGCCAGTAGGAGCTTGCCACCCTCTCGTAGCATGAAGGGTATATCTAGTCGTAGCGACTGAAAGAAGCCGTGGGCCTCTCCGGGATTGGTTGCAAAGATCGGGATAGCGATAGCGTCGCAGTAAGGCATCTGATAGGTACTGACGAGGTAGAGATCCATAATGTGTATGGCACTGATCAGTACCAGCTCGGTGATGAGGACCACCCGACGTGTGATGCGATGGGGTATCAGAGTGGGGATAAGGTAGAGTAGCGTAGCCATCCAGAGGGTGTCCCATAGTAGGGGGAGATTTTCTCTAGATAGATAAGTGGCACTCTTAGAGAGCAGGCCTCTGATGACGAGGTTATTGAGCGTCAAGATCGCTAGCATCGCAATCAGTAGCCATACTAGCTGTGGAATCCTTGCTTTGACTC
>CABUDK010000038.1 GCA_902490315.1 uncultured Porphyromonas sp.
AGCGGGCTATGCCGGGGCTGCACTTCACCTCGCGCCTAGATGGCTGGGTGAAGCCTCGACTAGACTAACCGCAGGATCCTTCTGACTTCTTCATGAGGAAGGATCCTCTGTGAGCCTATTCATATAAGGCTAACTCCTGTTTTGTGCTGCTGGGGCACTCAACTCGGATACGTTATTATTGCTCAATCAGTTTTCCAAATCGCCTCCAATAGCCTCTTTATTTGACTAGGGGGGCTTGGAAAGCAAAATCAGAAAGCTCAACCGCTTCAATTCAGCGGTTGAGCCCCCTCGGTATGCCCTTTCTTACTTTTATCGGACAGCAATAATTTATGAATCCAAAAACGAGACTCTACACCAGCTTTGAGAAATTGCATTAGCGGGTGGAATGTACGCACCAGGAACATACAATATCCATTTGGCACTTATCTACACATTTCGTATTTTTGCAAAAAGAGATTGGGTGTCAAGGTGACTCTAAGGAAATCAATATCGCAGGAACTTATAGCAACGATATTCTAAAGATGCTTATTACAAACAATGAGAAGATAAGGTACAACTAAACGAAAGCAGCAATTAAACTATGTGAGTATGCGATGTCTGTACTCAAATGATATGTAATCTAACTTCCCCTATAACAAAAAAACTAAGGCTATGAGACTCTTAACAAGTATTCTCTCTGCGCTCGCAGTACTGACAAGTGCTATCGGAGCTATGGGGCAGACTGTTCCTGTAGGAACGAACATCGAAGCAACGAACCACGAGGTTCGGCATTATAACAACTACACGTTCCTGACGCCTCAACGTCAAGCTACTGTGGAAGCTGTAGACTCTGTTCGCTTGACATTAGTCTACGAATGCGAGGATCAGTACACGCCTCTAGGAGTGTCTGTGTATAACAATGACGCAGGCTTGATTCATTACATCTACGAAGAGCCAAATAAACGAATAACTCAAACAATCCCTGTGGGTACGTATGATATGTTTGCTTCTTACAAATCCCCTTATAAAGAAATTTACTATGTTTTTAGAGAGCAGGTAAGCATTCTATCTGATACGACTATCACTCTGTCACAAAAAGAAGCTACACTTCCTCTTGCGATAAAGACAGTGGATCATACTGGCAAATCATTACACATGCCCATCTTTGGTACGAACAATCGCATTGTGGAGAAAGGAACGGCTGAAGACTACTCTTCTTTTTCCTGCTTTATTCTCAAAGGTTTTGGAACCGTATCTACAGTAATAGGCGCAGGCTACAAGTATCAAGGTCACGAAACTGACTTTTACATCAATAAGTTGAGCAATCGCTATAAGCTGTGTGAGGCACGGATCATATCGGTTGGAGAAACTTACTGGTTCAACAAGTATGTTGTTGAAGACCTTAGCAAAGGGCAGACGGTTACCAATGATCCTTCCCGATTCATAAAGTATGATCAGAAGTTTGCCGTGTCTCCAAAGTGGAAAGATAAGTCCGAATTTCACGTTCCTGGCTACTACATGGCAGGGGTATTCAACGGAGATGCCATAATTGGGCAGCGCTCTTATATCCCAAATATGCCATCGAGCGACTATACAACCAAGTTCTATCTAGACACACCAAAAGATGATGACAGCTCTAAGGATCAGTTCAATGTCATTGTCAGACCTCTTATGAGTGATTATATGAAAAAAGAGGTCTATAGCGGAAACGAAATTAAGGAATACTACTTCATTACGGGGCAGCAGGTACTAGGAGATAGAGACGGACTTGAGTTTGTCGTTGCAGGCTACGAAGAGGATGGTGGCTTTAACACTCCTGAAGGAAAGGTGCGCTCTCAGTTTTACCCTGGGCATCCTGTTTTTTCTTTTACAGGGAAAAATGCGCCAGATCATGTATATGGAGAGTCTTGTCCTATCAACTCGGTCCAATTCAAGACGTATCTTGTGGGCAGTCAAGAAGAAGTTAATATAACTCCAAATTATATTGGACGCTATGGGGAGCTCCGTGGAGCAGATTATTTTGTATTAGCAAACAGTGAGGAAGAGGTAGGAGACGATGCCTACGCGATGACGATAACTAATAGAAATGTTAGTGTAGATGGGCTAGAAGGAATGAATAAGACTCGAATACTAATGCAGGAGGAAAAAGAAGATCATGTGCCACCCACACTACAAATGCTTCAATTTAAGGACAAGCAGGGCAACATAACTGATCGATTTAAAAGCCCCGAAGACGGCGTCATTGAGATTGCAGCAGGAGACTTTAGCTTCAATCCTGTGATAGAGTACTATGCCGGTTACTTTACCTGCAAGCCTGTTAACGTCAAGGTCGAGTATTACGCTCATGGGAGTAGTGATGCCGGGAAGCGACTTGCCATAGAAGAAGTTCCAAGGCTTTACTTTATGCCAGGCTTTGGACACTTTTATAGAGGCTCATTAGAATCTGTTCCTGCGGCTACATCTCAGAAGCAGTGGTATGACTTAGTTATTACCGTTACTGATCTTTCGGGTAATGAGCAGAAGCAGACTATCAGTCCTGCTTTTTGCATCACAGGGACAACTGGGATCGACCTGAGTGCACAGCACGAGGAGGTGAGGATAACAATTGAAGAGGATCGGATAGTGGCTGAAGGTCAAAATGTCGTCATGGAGCTCTATAGAGCTGATGGACAACGAATAGCCATTAGTAACAGAGGCGAAATTGTCACGACCGATGTTACCCCTGGAGTCTATGTAGTCAAGGTAACTAACATCTCAGGAAACTACCAGACATACAAGATAATCTTGTAATTTAATATATTGCTGTCCGATAAAAGTCAGAACGGGCATATCAAGGGGGCTCAATTGCTGAATTAAAGCGATTGAGCTTTCTGTTTTTTTGCAACCACCATTTGAAGACTGTTGCATGTACAATTGGATCAACATGTTGAGACTGTTGAAAAACTGGTGGCACAAAGATTCAAGAAGGCGTTTTGCAGACAGGGCTGACGCATTATACGGGGTAAGTTTACCTACGTCTTAATGAAGGATCTCGGGAAATGGAGGAAATAGAACAATCCTTCGTGGAAGATCTAGGATTATCCAGTGAGCAAATGAAAAATTCTTCCGAAGTATGAGTTGATTCTTCGGAAGAATTTTTTCATTCCTCGGAAGAAAGAGAAATTTCTTCCGAAGAATTGGTCGATTTCCTCCGAGCTATTTGGGCTTTTGCTCCGAGGAATTGACCTCAATGGAGATCTAGGAGTAGCTATAATGTGAGTCCATAGCGCTATGTGGCAAGACTTAATCCATCTATTCATCGGTTGGCGTCAGGAATAGCTCCTTGGATACAGGGTATAATGCGTCAGCCCTGGTTTTGCAGAGGGGAATATGTGGTCAAATCGTTTTTTTCCTTACCTTTGGAGCTAGATCACATGTTAGGTGCTGCCAATATGTTTCTAGTTTATCTAACGAGACTGCGTGCAAAGCACACGACACTTAGACTGAATCTATGAATCGGACTTTACTAAATATCCTCCAGATGCCACTTCTAATCTGCATCTTATGCGCTTTAGGACTGGCATCTTGCAACGATGCTTACTCTACTCTCGGAGGAAGTCTGCGACCTGAGCGGGACCTCGTCACGGCTCGTGGAGACTCGCTACTCTTTCGTGCTGAGACGGTACCTCTAGACTCTATATATAGTCGTAGCACTATATCGCTACTGGGGCAGATCTCAGATCCCGTCTTTGGGGACTTTGAGGCGTGCTACATCAATCGGTTACAGTGCGCACCAGGCTTCACCTTCACGCACACGCCTATCAAGGATCGCATCGACTCGGTAAACATTGTGCTCTCCTACCTGAGTGCCGTAGGCGACACCACCACTTGGGGCAAGGCACAGGTCTATGAGATCACGCAGCCACTGCCCAAGAGCCGCTATTCAGTAGACGATCTGACACCCTATACACGAGGGGCTAAGTTGCTCGGCGAACTGACTTACCAACCCTCCGACACGGCGGGTATCAAAGGGCTCGTGGTACGTGTGCCGAACGAGCTGGGAGAGCGTTTCCTAAAGGCTTCACGTGAGCATCCAGAGTGGTTTGCTTCTCAGGAAGCCTTTGAGGCCAATCTACTCCGTGGCCTCTACGTCACCTCGACGACTGGCACAGGACATATTCTCTCGGTCTACTCGACCGCTCTCCGCATCTTCTACACCTTTGAGACTACGCAAAAGTCCTCCAAGGGGGAGGACTCAACGGTCTACAAGCCAGCGTGGGAGGTCTTTAGCAGTAACAAGAGTCTCTACGCACTAAACAGTCTCAAGCATAGCCATCTCGAAGAGCTACTCAAGCCTTCACCCGATAGCAAAACCTATATCAAGTCACCGGCTGGTGTCGTCACGAAGCTCACCTGCAGCAAGGAGGAACTCAGCAGACTGCTTCACCAGTATGAGGCGATGAGTAAGGCTAAAGAAGACTTCGGATGGGTGATGAATGAAGGCAAGCTACAGATAGCGGTGGATATTCCTAACGTGGATACCCACTTCAACCCGCCCCCTCAGCTGCTTCTGATACCGCGGGACAGCGTGGCAAACTTCTTTGCCCAGAGTATCACCAACCCTCTACTCGCCTCTACTTCCTTTGTCTCTGGTCGCTATAGTGTCTTGGATCGCAACTACACCTTTAGCAATATCAGCCACCTCATCGAGGCACATATGCGAGGCAACATGACGACCGATGCAGACGGCAATCATCGTGTGACAAGAGACTTAGAGCTACTCCTAATTCCCGTAGCCACAGAGATGGCATCGACGTCTGGATCGGCTGGACAGGCGGTTGCTATCACCAACCTGCTCTACCCCTCAGCGGTACAGCTCAAGTGGGGCCCCCATGGACTCAAGCTGGGCGTCATCGGGACTGGATTTTATAATCGGTGATAGACCGACGACAAGACACATTAGCGGCAGAAGATATGACTAAAGAAAAAGAACAGATCAAGCTCAAGCTGATCGTGATGAACTTCCTCCAGTTCTTCATCTGGGGAGCATGGCTCATCTCGATGGGACGCTACATGGGCAATGTGATGCAGTACGACGGACAGGAGGTCGGCGGACTCTTTGCCACGGCTGGCTTCGCAGCAATCATCACACCTGCACTGACTGGTATCATCGCTGACCGATGGGTCGGTGCCGAACGGCTACTCTCGATCTGTCATCTGCTCACGGGAGCCTGCCTGATAGCTGTCGGCTGCCTACCTGTAGGGACACCCTTTGCAACCACCTGGCTGGTCATCTTTGGGGTCAACCTCTTCTTCATGCCTACCCTATCGCTCTCCAACACGGTCGCTTACCATGCGCTCGGCACAGTGCAAGCGGACATTGTCAAGGACTTTCCCCCGATACGCGTTTGGGGAACCATCGGCTTCATCGTAGCCATGTGGCTAGTCAACCTATTTAAGTGGATGGACAGTCCGATGCAGTTCAACCTCGGGGCTTTTGCAGCTATTGCCCTAGCGATCTACGCCTGGACACTACCAGCGGTACCGCATGGAGTCAAGAAGGCTCAGGAGGGGCGTCGCTCTCTCCTATCCATACTGGGGCTCGATGCATTGGTACTCTTTAAGAATAGGCAGATGGCGGTCTTCTTTACCTTCTGCATACTCCTCGGTGCGGCGCTACAAGTGACCAATGCTTATGGGAATATGTATCTCGACCACTTCAAGGGGGTCACTGAGTATGCCGATAGCTTTGCGGTCAAGTATCCGAACATCCTACTATCACTCTCTCAGATCTCGGAGACGCTCTTTATCCTAGCGATCCCGTTCTTCTTAAAGCGCTTTGGCATCAAGGGGGTGATGACGATGAGCTTTGCCGCGTGGTTCCTACGCTTCGGGCTCTTTGGCATAGGAGACCCAGGGATGCCGGGCATCATCGCACTCATTCTCTCGATGGTAGTCTATGGTATGGCATTTGATTTTTTCAATATCTCAGGCTCCATGTTTGTCGATCAGTCCGTATCGCCCTCGATGCGTGCTAGTGCTCAGGGGCTCTTCCTCCTGATGACCAATGGACTAGGTGTCGTCATCGGATCGCTAGGTGCAGGCTGGGTCGTCGAGCACTACACCTCGTCTGGCGTAACTGCGTGGACGACCGTCTGGTACATCTTCGCAGGCTATGCACTTGTCACGGGACTACTCTTCTGGATTCTATTTCACCCCAAGCAGCTCTCGACAGCTCAATCCGCTTAAGATAAAGCCCCAGTCCTAGGAATCATACGAGTCCGCTAAGCTATGGCTAATCCAATCGGCAATGCTCTCAGTGTCATGGGCGAGTACACACTCCTCATGGCGCAAGTCTTCAGAAGACCTAAGAAGTGGGGCATCTTCTTCAAGCAATTGATCCGAGAGATGGCTAAGTATGGTCTTGACTCGATATGGATCGTCGTGATCATCAGTTTTTTCATTGGCACGGTGATCACGATCCAGCTCTCGATCAATATGAGTTCACCGCTCATACCACGCTTTACGATCGGCTACGCAGGGAGAGAGATCATGTTTCTCGAGTTCTCCTCCTCTATCATGTGTCTTATCCTCGCTGGCAAGGTAGGCTCTAGTATCGCCTCGGAGCTAGCTACCATGCGCGTGACCGAGCAGATAGACGCGATGGAGATTATGGGGGTCAACTCCGCCAACTTCCTCATCCTCCCTAAGATCCTCGGTCTGATGCTTTTCATCCCAGTGCTAAGCGTTATCAGTATGGCTACAGGGCTCGTGGGTGGATACTTGGCGACTTTCTTTATCCCGTCAATCACGCCCTCGGACTTTGAGATGGGGCTGCAGACATTCTTTGTTGTGAAGAATATCTTCTACTCGATCATCAAGTCGCTTGTCTACGCCTTCATCATCTCATCGGGTGCTAGTTACTTCGGCTATACGGTCAAGGGGGGTGCCCTCGGCGTAGGACGTGCCAGCACCAATGCGGTGGTCTCAAGCTGCGTGCTGATCCTCCTAGCCGATGTCGTGCTCACCAGTCTATTGTTTATGTAAGGCTATGAGAGAAGGGACTAAGATCATAGAGGTCAGAGGACTCAGCAAGGCGTTTGACGACAAGGTCGTCCTGAATGAGATCAATGCCACCTTTAAGCCAGGGAATATCAACTGCATCATCGGGCGTAGTGGTGCGGGCAAGACGGTCTTGCTCAAGAGTCTCATAGGTCTCATACAGCCCACATCGGGCGAGATACTTTTTGCTGGGCACAATATGATGCTCTTGTCCAAGGAGGAGCTCAAGCGACTAAGACAAGTCACGGGCGTACTCTTTCAGGGGTCAGCGCTCTTCGACAGTATGACCGTCTTGGAGAATGTCCTCTTCCCGCTCCAGCTCTTCTCCAAGCTATCGCCTCGAGAGCGCAAAGCACATGCTATGGCACTCCTAGAGCGGGTTGGTCTAGAGGGCGCTCAGAGCAAGTTCCCCGCAGAGATCAGCGGGGGTATGATGAAGCGTGTCGCCATAGCTCGTGCCGTGGCGCTTAACCCGCACTATCTCTTTTGCGATGAGCCAAACTCAGGGCTAGACCCTACTACCTCGGCATCGATAGACAAGCTACTCAAAGAGCTCACCGAGGAGTACCAGATCACAACGGTGGTCAACACACACGACATGAACTCCATCAAGACTATCGCTAACCATATCCTCTATCTAGACAAAGGACAGGTGGCGTGGCAAGGGGCACGTGAGGAGCTCAGCGGAGATATTCCAGCTTCTCTCAAAAACTTTCTTTACCTTTGATACGTTCTTTCCCTTTTTCTCTTTTTGGCAAATAAGATGACACACGCTAAGCGATATACAGGTTACCTCTTCCTCCTCACCCTCCTACTCTCATGGGGGTGCAAAGATCACAGCAGCGACTATTCCGCCCAGGGTATCTTTGAGGCGGAGGAGATCGTTGTCTCGGCCGTCACCTCCGGCGAGTTGCTGCGGCTAGACGTATCTGAGGGTGATCAGCTAGAAGAGGGACAGGTCGTAGGACTGATCGACACCACCTTCCTCGCACTGCAAAAAGATCTCGTCGACACGCAGCAGGCAACGATCAATGCAGCGGGACATACCAATGCAGCGACACAAGTCGCCCCGCTAGAGGCTCAGCTCAAAGCTCTCGACAAAGAGCGAAACCGCTACGCCCCGCTTGTAGCTCGTGGCGTCGTGGCACAGCGCACGCTAGACGAGATAGATGCTAAGATCTCTGCGGTCAAAGGGCAGATAGCCGCCGCACGAGCTACCATCGGACAGCAAAACCGCTCCACCAGTGGTAGCGGCGACGCTCTCTCCGTACAGGAGAGTCAGGTCGACCAGATGATCTCTCGGAGCTTCATCAAGGCGCCTATCTCGGGGACGGTGCTCACCGTTTACCTCCATCAGGGAGAGCTCGCAGGACAGGGTATGCCACTCTTTCGCCTAGCCAACCTCAAGCAGATGTATCTGCGCGCTTACGTTACAGCAGAGCAACTAGAGCATGTGACCCTTGGGCAGCAAGTCTCCGTCTATAGCGATATGGGCGAGGAAGAGGCGCAAGCCTACACAGGTCAAGTGGTATGGATATCCGACCGAGCTGAGTTTACCCCAAAGAACATACAGACCCCCGACGCTCGCGCCTCGCTCATCTATGCGATCAAGGTACGCGTCCCCAACGACGGCAAGCTACGCATCGGACAGTATGGACGTGTAGAGCTAGACTAGTAGCCCTATGTCTCTAGAGCAGGTGACCCAACCAGCAGTTTCT
Source organism: uncultured Porphyromonas sp. (assembly GCA_902490315.1). Taxonomy (GTDB): domain Bacteria; phylum Bacteroidota; class Bacteroidia; order Bacteroidales; family Porphyromonadaceae; genus Porphyromonas. The sequence goes on from CABUDK010000038.1 coordinate 8,739, forward strand.
TGTCAGGGCGTATGCAAGAGCTTTGGCAAGACGACTGCGCTCCAAGTCATCGACCTCAGCGTCCGTGAGGGCGAGCTGCTAGGACTCATCGGGCCCGACGGAGCCGGCAAGACAACCCTCATACGCATCATCGCCACGCTCCTCAACCCCGACGCTGGCGCGGTCACCGTCTTAGGGCACGATGTCAAGCGCGACTACCGTCCGCTGCGTCATCAGATCGGCTACATGCCCGGGCGCTTCTCCCTCTATCAAGACCTCACCGTACGGGAGAACCTTGAGTTCTTCGCCACCGTCTACAAGACGACCGTCGAGGAGAATTATCACCTCATCGAGGACATCTATAAGATGCTCCTCCCCTTCGAAAAGCGTCCCGCCGGCAAGCTCTCAGGCGGTATGAAGCAAAAGCTAGCTCTCTCCTGCGCACTCATTCACAAGCCTCGACTGCTCCTCCTCGACGAGCCGACCACAGGCGTCGACCCCGTCTCGCGGCGTGAGTTCTGGCAGATGCTCTCCAAGCTACGAGAGCAAGGCGAGATCACGATGATCGTCAGCACCCCCTACATGGACGAGGCGGTGCTATGCGACCAAGTAGCCCTGATGAAAGATGGTCAGATCCTCTCCATAGACACCCCCGATGGGCTCGTATCAAATATGGATCGTGCGCTATGGTCCGCCACCGCAGAGGATATGGGCGACCTACTCCTCAAGTTGCGCAGCCTCCAAGGAGTGCTCAGCAGCTTTGCCTTTGGCGAGGCGCACCACTTCACCTTCGACGAGCAGCTCATCACCCCCGAGGAGATCCACACGCGCCTCCTAGAGCAGGGCGTGCGGGGACTAGACATCCGCAAGATCCCACCCTCCATCGAGGACTACTTCCTCATCATCTCCCAAGAGTCCTAGCCCATGCCCTCCACCGAGTATAGTATATTGGCCAATAAGCTCACCAAGCGCTTCGGCGACTTCACCGCTGTCGACGAGATCACCTTCGACGTCTTGCCAGGCGAGATCTTTGGTTTCCTAGGAGCCAATGGTGCTGGCAAAAGCACCGCCATACGTATGCTCACCGGGCTCCTCAAGCCCACCTCTGGTTACGCCGAGGTAGCAGGCTATGACGTGCGCAAAGAGACCGAGCTGATCAAGCGAAACATCGGCTACATGAGTCAGAAGTTCTCCCTCTACGACTACCTCTCTGTCGAGGAGAACATCTTCCTCTACGGACGCATCTACGGTCTCTCGCGACGCATCATACAGAGCCGTATGGAGCGACTCCTCGAGGAGCTCAACTTCTACGATCAGCGCAAGCTCCGTGTGGGCAGCCTACCCCTCGGGTGGAAGCAGAAGTTAGCCTTTTCCGTTGCCATCTTTCACCGCCCCAAGATAGTCTTCCTCGATGAGCCTACGGGAGGTGTAGACCCTGTGGCACGGCGACGCTTCTGGGAGCTTATCTACAACGCCGCCGCTGAGGGCATCACCGTCTTCGTCACCACTCACTATATGGACGAGTCGGAGTACTGCGACCGCATCTCCATCATGGTAGACGGGCAAATCAAAGCCTTAGACACCCCACGAGCCTTAAAGCGACAATTTGACTGCGACTCGATGGACGAGGTCTTCTACCAGTTGGCCCGCGGAGCCAAGCGCTCTGAGTAGACCCCGTCACAGCGGGATGTGTAACGACAATACGTGTAACCCTTTGTAGGGACGCACGGTCTGTGCGTCCGTTGTGTCAAGAGTTACAGCATCGTAATTTTGACGGGGACGGACGCTCAGACCGAGCGTCCCTACTTTAAGTTTGCAGAGTGAAAAGAATTCAACCCGAGATTAAGTCAGTTGAACGGGTTGTTCTTACCTTTGTTGTAGTAAGGTAAGGACAGCAACCAGAGGGTAATCTATCGTCCCT
>CABUDK010000039.1 GCA_902490315.1 uncultured Porphyromonas sp.
TTGTAGCAACACAAGCTAAGGGTACCGTCCTCATTCATCAGAAGATGTTTGAGAGCCGCCTCTTCTTTGTAGATAAGCTCATTGATATGGGTGCACAGATCATCCTCTGCGATCCACACCGAGCAGTGGTCGTTGGTAAGGACCACCAGACCCGTCTGCGTCCTGCCGTGATGGCTTCGCCAGATATACGCGCCGGTATCGCGCTCTTGATTGCTGCCATGAGTGCCGATGGCACTAGTGTGGTCAACAATGCGGAGCAGATAGATCGTGGCTACCAGCATCTACATGAGCGGCTTAACGCTCTAGGCGCTCACATCGAGAGACGCGATGAGTAGAACTACCGCTTTTACCGTACCAGAGCTCACGCCCATTGGTCACCTAGGCAAGCCACACGGCGTGCGTGGTGAGCTAGCCGCTTACCTAACCATCGAGCTAGAAACACTTTGCAGCGACCCTAGCCGTGAGCCCTTTTACCTCTTTGCTGAGATCGACGCGCTACCCGTACCATACCAGCTCCTGAGTTATCGTAGCAAAGGCGACAGTTACCTGCTCACCCTGGCGCATGTCGCTGACCGATCGATCGCCGAGCAGATGACTGGGTGGCGTCTCTTCGTTCCTACGGAACTACTGGCAGAGAGCGAGGTCGCTTATAGTTGGGATCATTTCATCGGCTACCAAGTGGTCACCCCCGAGGGGGAACCTGTCGGCACGATCCTAGAGGTCAATGACCAAACGGAAAACATCCTTCTCACGATCGAAACCTCCGACGGCACTCAGCACTTGATCCCCATCCACGAGGAGCTCGTCAAGACAATAGATCCTGAGAGCAAGACCATCCAGCTCCACATACCCCAAGGGCTACTAGACCTGTAACCCCCATTTCCTCAAGCAGACTACACACTATGCGACGCATCGCACTCTTTGGCTCGACAGGCAGTATCGGCACCCAGGCACTGGAGGTCATCTCCTTTCACCCCGAGCTGCTCTCCGTCTATGCCCTCACCACTCATCGCAACGTACCCCTCCTCGTAGAGCAGGCGGAGAAATACCATCCGGCCGTCGTGGTCGTAGCTGACGAAAAAGCCGCCACAGAGCACACCGCACTCCTCAAAGGGCTAACCTGCACCGTGCTCGTTGGTGCCGAGGGACTCTGCGAACTGGCGCAGCATAGCGACTACGACGTCATGCTCTCCGCTCTTGTTGGCTTTGCCGGTCTGCGCCCCACACTTCTCTCTATTGAGAGCGGGCATGAGATTGCTTTGGCCAATAAGGAGACACTCGTAGTGGCAGGTCAACTCATCATGCGCTCTGCTCGGGAGCATGGTGTGCGCATCCTCCCCGTGGACTCCGAGCACTCAGCCATCTACCAATGTTTGATGGGCGAGGAGACCCCTCTAGAGCGTATCTGGCTCACGGCCAGTGGAGGCCCCTTCTGGCAAATGCCTCTCGATAAGCTAAGCCAGGTCACCGTAGCAGATGCGCTCCATCATCCACGCTGGTCGATGGGTGCTAAGGTGACAATCGACTCGGCGACGATGATGAACAAAGGCTTTGAGATGATGGAGGCGTGCCACCTCTTTGCCGTCGCAGCAGATCAGATCTCTATCTTGATACACCCTGAGAGTGTCGTGCACTCGATGGTGCAGTTTGCCGATGGCTCGGTCAAGGCGCAGCTAGCCGTCCCCGACATGCGTCTCCCGATCAGCCTAGCGCTCCATGGTGGTGTGCGTGAGCCGCTACCCATAGCGCGCCAGCCGTTTGTCGGCACATCGCTCCACTTTGAGGAGCCAGACGCAGCCCACTTCCCCTGCTTGGGCCTAGCCTTCGAAGCCTTCAGACAGGGTGGCAATATCCCTTGCTTGCTCAATGCAGCCAACGAGGTTGCTGTGCGCGCCTTTCTTGATGAGCGGATCGGCTTCACCGAGATCGCACAACTTATCGAGCCAATCATGACGGCCGTGCCTTATGACGCCGCACCGACGCTCGAAGCACTGCTGCACTACCACGACGTAGCAACAGCCTTAGCCACCGGACAGCTTCCACACTAGTCACTAGATCAACTGAAATCTGTAAGCCTTCGTAGTTTGCTACGGGGGCTTTTTTCTTGCCTTAGGGCGCGGAGATGTGAGTTTCATCGGATGAAACTGTAGTTTCACTCCTATGAAACTCGAGTTTCTTCCCTATGAAACTAAAATCCCTTGGGACGAACGGTTGACCAAGAGTGCTATTTATGCTACCTTTGTCTAAGTAAAAAGAGAGATAAACCGATGAAACAGATATTACAGCGTCTCCTCTTGCTCACCATGAGCCTGTTCCTAGTCACGACAACGCTCATGGCACAGGCACCTCTGCGACATGTGGTCAAGAAATTGGAGACGGTCTACTCGATCTCCAAGCGCTACGGTGTCTCCGAGGAGGAGATCTACCGGCTTAACGAGGGCAGTCAGTGGGGCATCCGTGAGGGGCAGACGCTCCTGATCCCCCAGCGCAAGCCTGACACGATCTATGTTGAGGCACCTGCGGTCGTGCAGGAAGAGCCAGGCATTCACGTGGTACAATCTGGTGAGACGCTCTACAGCATCAGTCGTAAGTACGGCTTGACTGTGAGTCAGCTCCTAGAGTTAAACCCGCAGAAGCATGATGCACAGATAGCAGCAGGGGAGCGAATTGTTGTAGTCTCTGGAGCACGCATTGAAAAGGCTCCCAACCCGCTGGATGGCACTCAGATAGAGCAAGTTCGAGTGGCGCTGATACTTCCCCTGCGAGAGAGTGGTCAGCCTAGTCGCTATCTGCACTTTTATGAGGGAGCACTCTTAGCTATCGAGCGGTTGCAGCGTCAGGGCGTGAGCATTGATCTACAGGTCGATGCCGCTGTCAATTCCTCAGCACTCGAGCAACTCCTCAAGAGCAAGGAAGGAGAGCGGTACGACCTAATCATCGGGGGCGACTCAGAGCAGAGCGTAGAGCTACTGGCTCAGCGAGCTAAGGCTCAGCAGGCTGTCTACCTCTCACCCTTCGTGTGGCAGAGTGGCAAGGGGCAGCTGTACGACTACTTTTTCCAGCTCAATCCCGCACAGTACCGTGTCACGGAGAGGTTGCAACGAGCTTTTGCCGAGCATTATGCCGACTATGAGGTGCTACTCGTGCGCTGTGGTGATGGTGACCAGGACGACAAGTTCAAGGCGATCGAGACGGCTTGTCGAGAGGCTGGCATCACGATGCAAAGCCGCTCCTTGCGGGAGCTAACGATAGGACAGTGGCCTCGCCAGAGTGGCAAGAGGTGTGTGATCCTGCTTAACTCAAGCAGTAAAAATGACCTCACGGCAGTACTTGATGCGATGCGTGATGCGCAACTCTCAACGAGTGATTATCAGCTCTTTGGCTATCCCCAATGGCAGACCTATGGCAAGGCGATGAATGATCGTCTACGGGAGGTGGGTGCTAAGATCTTCTCCACCTTTTACTGGGATAAGGAGCTGCCCGAGAGTCAGCAAGTTAGGGATGCGTACAAGCATTGGTACAGACGTGATATAGAGGAGGGTTACCCAAGCTATGCCTTGCTGGGGTACGACGTGGTGCGCTACTTTATAGCAGCTCTCTCGTCTTATGGACGAGGCTTCCAGCAGTACCAGCATCAGCTGCCTAGTGATGGTGTGCAGTCAGGCTTTCTCTTTGCACCAGCCATTGCAGGACGTACTTCTGGGAGAGGGGGCTATACGAATTTGAACCTCTTCTTCATCACTTATAGTCCACTGGGGGAGCGACGTGTACAGATTCCGTTAGCTGAGTAGGTAAGCAGTATGAGAAGTGCTATTAAATGGTGGAGCGGTCTGCTCCTCGTGCTCCTCTTCACCGTACTCCCCACACAGGCTCAGCGCTCGCAGCTGAAGCCTCTAGAGGTACGTATAGGAGGTGGTGGAGGTGTGAGTGGTTCGATGCTAGACTTGGTGCCTCGTGTGGAGATGCTACCTCACCTAGGGGCTATGGGTTATGTGGCGGTGCTACTGACCAATCAGAACTATACGGGTATGACGATGCGTCTCTCTTATGAGCAACGTGGATGGCGGGAGGAGTACACGGAGCCGATCGCCTATAAATTCTCAAGAGACATGGACTTCATCGACTTGACGCTGATGATGCATCTCTACTATCCCTTTGGCACCTTCCAGCTGGGAGTCGAGGTGGGACCGAGCGTGGGTTATATCATACGAGATGTGAGTAGCCCCACACCGAATGAAGAGACGCGGGCTGTCGTAAAGAGACGACATGTCTACCCGCTTGTGAGCAAGTTTTCGTGGGGACTTAAGGGTGGACCCGTCATGAGTCTAGATATAGCGCAAAGGCATAGGATCACACTGAGTGGACACTTCTACTACGGTCTGAGCGACATATTTGCCACTACAGTGCGCGACGACTACGGTCGTGCGGGTGAGCTGGGGGTCACGATGGGGCTGGGCTATTACTTTAGAGTGCGCTGATGCTAGTCTTACTGCTCCTCTTCTCTTTACTTCTCTTTGTGGTGGCTTATCAACTGCTACCGATCACCCTAGCCGGTGTCATCGCCTTCGGAGGCGGTGCGCTACTTGCCACGTGGACCTATCTATGGGGCTACCGCTGGCTCTACCGTCAGCCTGCTCCGCAGGAGCCTTACGAACTGTTAGCCCTTCCACTCGAACCTCTAAATAAATACTTGAAGGGGGTGAAGCTCGTACGCTGTCTCCTCTACGCAATACTTGCGGTGGCTATCTACATATTCCTCGCATGGAGCAATGAAGCTCTCGTCTCCGTATGGCCTGAGAGCCTTGGTGGAGCTTGGCTACGTAACTGGAGTGAAGTGGCTCAAGAGGCTCAGTCTGCACTCATAGAGAACGCTAACCTAGGGTGGCTCTTTCTCATCGTGGGGGTGCTGACGCCGCTTGCTGAGGAGCTATTCTTCCGAGGGGCGCTCATGGGCTGGATGATGTTGAGACACTTCCCACGATGGAGCGTCATCCTCCTTCCCGCACTCCTCTTTACCGTGATGCATCTCAACCCTATGGGGATGCTACAGATCTTCTTCCTGGCCCTCTTGCTGGGCTACCTGCGCTGGGCAACAGGATCGCTCTGGCCATCGGTCGGACTACATATGTGCAACAATCTTTTAGTCTTGGGCATCTATGGACTCTAGTGACAACTTTCTCTCGCTGGTCGTCAGTCGACTGCTCGCTAGTGGCATCCCCCTAAGGGAGCAGCTGCTGGTGGTACCGACAAAGCGTTCAGGCACTTTTCTACAGCGTCAGTTAGTTGCACAAATTCGGTGTACGCCTGCGACCATCTTGCCTCGTATCGTCACCATCGATGAGTGGATCACTGAGATGAGCGGGCGGGTCATCCTAGACAATACGGCTCTTGTCTCGATACTCTATGAGGTCTACGCAGCGTATCTGGCTAAGCAGGAAGAAGAAAAGGCAGCAGCAGATCAGTTGCTTCGCTTGAGCCAAACGGAGCGCATGCTGCGAGACTTCCAGGATATGGATCTAGCCTTGGCAAATGTGGAGATGCTCTTGGGAAATCTCGAAGAGCTGGATGCCTTTGACGATTACTCCTTCCTAACAGAAGAGGAACGTAAAGCAATCAAAGAGTTTTGGCGCACGCTTTCCAGCAAAGATCTTGAGGGTCCACAGGAAGAATACCTTCACTTTTCCGCCATATGGCGAGACGTTTATCGACTATTTAATGAACGTTTAGCAGCGCTTGGGGTCGCTTATCGAGCAGCTGCCTATAGGCTCGTCGCGGGGAAGGACTTCACAGAGGAGGATCTACTCAGAGCACTAAGTCGTCATAGTGGCTCGAAGATCAGCTTGGTCACCTTCGTTGGGCTTTACAACCTCACGCCAGCGGAGCAGACAATCATCAAGAAGCTTCAGAGAGCCAATGCGGATGCGCTAAAGGTGCAGCTCTACTGGCAGAGAGTCTCTCTAGACGCTACAGATGAATTTACCGAGCATCTCTATCGTACGATCGGAGAAAACGTAAAGCTTCTTGGTGGAGAGGTCTTAGGCTGGGAGGTCGCTCGTGTATATTCGCCAGAGATACAGCTTCTCTCGCTCAACTCTACCATTCTCCAGCCACAGGTGGTCAACAGTCTCATTGCTGAGATTGTCAGAGAAGACGCTACAGCGCTTGAGGAGCTGCGCATTGCTATCGTACTTAACGATGAGAAGACGCTTATCCCTCTGATGAACTCGCTCAAGCAGCCGACCTGCACGTCGCTCAATGTGACGATGGGCTACCCCCTCCAGTACACCTCTGTGGCAACTTGGGTACGCAGATACCTTAATATCTTTGGTCTTGTTGCTCCCTTGGAGAGAAAAGTGGAGCGTGTCAAGATCACTTGTTCACGTCTGCAGCTTTGGCTGACCGCACCCTTGACGCGAAAGCTCTTCGGTGAGTTAACAACTGCCTTGGTGGACCAGATAGCACTACACCACTACGCCATCACAGCGTCAGAGCTTCGCAAGATAATAGAGGAGGTTACGAAAGATGCTGATGTTGCGGTACGACAGCCACTCCTGGATCTAGTGACACCCAGCCTCACAGGCAGAGAGCTACTCGGTCGTGTGGGGCAACAGCTAGAGTTGCTCAAAGGGATCTCGTCAGCACCTGAGGAAGATGAGGACGAGGCTGCTGACGAGCCAATAGATCAAGTGATCCTCTCGGAAGCGCTCGACCAAATCATCCGCTATGTCACGCAGGTCTCTAACCTGCTACAACCGAATGCAAGTGACCGGCATCTGCTAGACACCCCGCAGCATGTCGCCTATCTCTTGGAGCAACTGATGGCTGTGGGGAGCATCCCCTTCGAAGGGGCTCCGCTAGAAGGCTTGCAGGTGATGGGCTTCTTGGAGACCCGTACGCTAACCTTTGACTATGTGATCATGCTCAATGTGCAGGAAGGTGATCTGCCTAAGTCGAGCCATACGACGACGCTTATCCCTGATATGCTGCGGAGAGCCTTTGGTATGACCACTTACCGCACCGAAGACGATACCAATGCTTACCACTTCTATCGCCTTATACAGGGAGCTAAGAGGGTTTATCTACTTCAAGATACACGCCCTAAGGGTATCTCCTCGATGGAGCCTTCGCGCTATGTGGATCAGATACGTTATCTGACGAACTTACCACTCGATGAGCTTGCTTATGCAGACCCTTTGGAGGCTAGAGACGAGACAGTACCTCTCATTACAGGCAAAAACGAGGCGGTGCATCGCTACATGGAGCAGATAGCGACGGGCGAGAAGACTTTTTCCCCATCCGATCTGATCACTTACTATAATTGTCCTTACCAGTTCTACCTCAAGAAGATAAAGGGTATCGGAGAGCCACGACCTGAGCCGGGAGTCGTGACACAGATAGAGCTCGGCTCGATGGTGCATGCTTATCTGGAGTGGTTTTACAAAGAGCTAAAAGAGGAGCACGGAGACGCCATCCAGGAGAGTCATCTCGAGCACAAGGTGTGCCGTACGAAGTTAGTCGCGCTTTACAAGGATATTGTCTCTGACAAGAGTGCCCCCGATGACATCCTCCTGACAGACTTGGAGCGATACATCTACAAGGCTCTAGAGATAGATCGGCTCTTGCTAGGGTCAAATGGCACGCTCCAACTGCTGGCTAGTGAGGCGAAGATGAAGAACGTCTCCTTTGAGTGGCAGCATAACGGCAAGAAGCATACGATACACCTTACAGGTCAGCCCGACCGAGTAGACAGAATCAGTGGAGGAGTGCGTCGCATTGTAGACTACAAGACAGGTGCTATTAGAAAGCCTAAAACAGTAGAGGAGCTAAATACAGAAACGCTCGATGGCTGGCGTCAGAATGGAGGCAATTGTAAGTTAGGAGGCTACATCCTACAGTCCTGTCTCTACGCTATGCTCTATGCCCAGCAGGCGGAAGAAGCTATTAGCGAGATACAGCCTACACTCTATTCGCTAGCTCCCGCTATCCCAGCTAGTGAAGGGGCGATATATTTTAAGGACTTTATAGCCCTTGACGAAATCAAAGAGATTGTCACTCACTATCTGAGCATGTTAGTAGATCCAGAGGGGGAGTTTGCTCAAACGACCGTACTGGACGTCTGTAAGTATTGCGACTACAAGACAATCTGTGGACGCAAGTAGCTGTACCATTTGGACACATTATACATTACGTCACATGAAGACTAAAAGCTTGATCCTATCACTCCTCATACTCATAAGCTCTGCTGTGACACTCTCAGCGCAGAGCGTATTAGCTAGCCCAGGCAAGCTGAGCCAGCCCTACACTCCCATAGGGCTGCAGGTACAGCTCTTGGCTTATCATCCTGCTAGTGGAGAGGGGAGTGGCGATGTCACCTTGACCTTTCCCATAGCTGCGGGAGAGCAGCTCTACAGCTACACCTCCTCAATACAGGAGGCGCATCCCGTCGCTACGGCGCAGTATGCGGGTACAACCGTTACAGTGCCAAATGCTCAGCTGGAGTGTGGTTACTTTACCGCTCAGCCTAGTCAGATCATGATGACGCGGGCCTACTACTGGGTCTTTGACTACAGCCGTGTCTCCCTACGAGATCTCACTCTGACAGCGGACTACGATGCTGCGGAGCCTTGCCAGCAGGTGACACTCACCCTCTCTCGTCCGCTCGCTCCCATATCCTATCATACGCTACAAGGCGCTCCCATGCAGGCGGATCGAGGCTTAGTAGTGCGCTATCAAGACTTAGTTTACAAGGAGGAGACTCACGCCTTCACCGCAGAGCAAAAGGAAGAGCAGCTCCCCGAGACCAATGGAGGCTCATGGCACCTGATAGCTCCGCTGACGGACACCTCTTTTGCTATCATCGGCGACCGCTTTACCGAAGGAGTGGCAGAGCGGTACGGCTTGCCCATAGAGAGCCCTGTACTACAAGCTCGTCGTGTCGAGCTACACGCTCGCTATCGGTTGCTTAGCTCTGGGCAGTCGCAGGCGGCTGACTCGACCGCAACCAATGCGGGGCAGCTTCCATCTAGTCTCTCGGCTCCCGCTACCGTGGAGATAGACTTGGTCGCTAATGAGCCCGCTACGGTGCTTTACCAAATTATCATCGCCGATGGCGCCTCCAGCTCGGAGGACGCTCCCGTGGTGATGCAGTTCAACGGACGCAATGCTCAGTATACCTTTGACAAGATGGGGACTTATACGTTGTATGGCAAGGCGAGTGATCGTACAGCCAGTTGCACAGCCACCTCTCAGCCCGCTGTGGTAACGGTGCAAAGCTCTAGGCTCGAGGTGCCGAACGTCTTTACTCCCTTTAGCAGTCCTGGGGTCAATGATCTCTTTCAGGTGGTGCATCAGTCGCTTATCTCCTTCGAAGGGCGTATCTACGACTCTTGGGGCGGACTGATCTATAGCTGGAGCGATCCTAATGGAGGCTGGGACGGCACTTGCCGAGGCAAGCCCGTGCCAAGTGGGGTCTACTACTACGTCATCACCGCTGAGGGTGCCGATGGCGTGCAGTACCACAAGAGCGGAGATGTCAATATCCTAGAGAGCGACTTCTCGCAGCAGCCCAACTTCAACTAATCTGAGGAAGCCTGACCGATGAAAGACTTTTACCACACCATCCAGTCGCCAGCCATTGACGAGCAAAACATTCAGCGGAGCCGCTTCATCGGTTACTGCTATCCGGTCGCTAGTGCTGAGGAAGCTCTAGAGTGTGTCTCCGAGCTTCGCAAGGAGCATTACAGTGCGACGCACGTCTGCTGGGCTTACTCGATCTATGGAAATGAGGAGTACGAGACACGCTCCAACGATGACGGAGAGCCTTCAGGCACTGCGGGCAAGCCTATCCTAGGACGCTTGATATCTCGCGACTTAACCAACGTGGTCGTGGCAGTCGTCCGCTACTTCGGCGGGGTCAAACTCGGTACTAGTGGACTGATTGATGCTTACCGCTCTACGACCGAGCTAGTCCTAGACAAGGCAACAGTCAGAGAGGTTATCCTATATGGTCGTGTCACGCTCAGCTTCCAGATGGATCTGATGGGACCCGTAATGCTCCTTGTTAAGAACCACGGTGCAGGGATCATCGCTCAGGACTACACCTCTCAGTACCATCTCACGATACAGCTACGACAAGGCGATATGCCTTCGTTTGTTGCTGCGGCAGGGGAGATCTATGGGGTCACACTGCAGGAAGAGCAAGATATCGAATAAGTCCGCATACTCGTAAAAGCTTTGTAGACAACTGCTTTCTCCGTTTAGATCGGAGCAGTAATGCTAGATTCCACGAGTTTTTTGTAAGTTTGCATTGTAATTGTCTCTTGACAAGTCAAGAACGCAGTATAACTACAATGGCTCAACTAACGGTCGTACCGACCCCTA
>CABUDK010000040.1 GCA_902490315.1 uncultured Porphyromonas sp.
TCTCTTTGCCCCTACAAAGATACGGAATTAAAGTGGAGAAACAAACTATTTCCACAAGACTTTGCGCTAAAGTCCTATTTTCAAGCCCAAAGAGTGTTCTTTTCTTGCAGAATGGACCATCACCCTGCGGTGACTTCTGTCGGGGAGCCCTCCTGTATCTGGAAGAGGCGATAGGGGACTTGCTTCGAGGAGATGATCTCGTCGAGGTACTTGCGGTTTGTATCGGTGATAAAGATCTGTCCGAAGGTGTCCGTAGCGACGAGCTCGATGATGCGCTCTACACGATCACTGTCTAGCTTGTCGAAGATGTCATCGAGGAGCAGTAGGGGAGCGGTCTGATTGGTCAGATGCTGCTGCAGATAGCGGTACTCGGCCAGCTTGTAGGCGATGAGGTAAGTCTTGTTTTGCCCTTCAGAGCCTATCTTGCGCATCAGGTTCTCTCCGAGGAGCATCTCAAAGTCATCTCTGTGGCAGCCGGTCGCCGTGAAGCCATACTCGTAGTCTCGCTGACGACCATTGCGTAGTATGCGCAGCTGCTCCTGGTCGGTGCTGGCACTGCCGGCACTAAAGGATAGGACCGCACGCTCTACCCCCGCAGCTAGATGCTGATAGATCTGATCGAAGGTGGGGACGAGCTCCTCGACATAAGCCTGTCGCATCGTCGTGACCACCAGTCCCGTCGTTGCTAAGGTCTCCTCGAGGATATCCATCAGAGCTGGCTCGTGGATCTGGTTACGCAGCATATTGTTGCGCTGGTCGAGTGCCCTGTTATAGTTGATCAAGCTTGCCAGATAGGTCGCATCTTGCTGCGAGAGGATACGATCTACAGAGCGTCTGCGCTCGTCGCTACCCCCACGTATGAGCCTCTGGTCGTGTGGCGAAATGATAACCAGCGGATAGCGCCCTATATGGTCGCTGTGACGCTTGTAGAGACGACCATTGCGAGAGAGCTGCTTGCTCCGCTCAGTAGAGATGCGCAGGCTGATCTTGTCCTCCTGTCCGTCGTCCCATAGGTACTCGCCCTGGATGATCGCCTCCTGCGCCCCCTGGCGTATGGCGTAGCGATCGGTCGTGCCTAGATGCCCACGCACCACCGAGAGGTAGTGGATAGCATCTAGGAGATTGGTCTTGCCCATCCCATTGCCCCCAAAGAAACAGTTGAGCTTGGGGGCAAAGTGGCAGTTTGCCGTCGCAACATTCTTAAAGTTGATGACACTCAGCGAACTCAGTATCATAGTCGAGGCTCTATTCCTAACTGCTGCATGGGTACGAGTAGCTCCTCGTGTGCCGCACGTAGTCGGCTCGTGAGCTGCTTCGTAGCGTGACAGAGCGGCAGGCGCACCGCACAGGTCTCTATGAGCTGAATGGTGTGTAGCAGTCCCTTGATGCCTACGGGATTGCCTTCCTTAAATAGCAACTGATACATCTCCGTAAAGAGCGCATCAATCTCATCCGCCTGCTCCCGCTGCTCTGTAATCAGAGCTGAGACAAGCGCTTTGATCGCTTGCGGGTAAGCGTTTGCCACGACCGAGACCACTCCGTCACCTCCAGCACGAATGATATCTTTCGTCAGGTGGTCATCGCCCGAGTAGACGAGCAGGTCAGGACGGCACAGCTCACGAATCTGACCAATCCGCTCCACATGCCCCGAAGCCTCCTTGATACCGATGATCTTTGCCGAGTCACGCTGTAGCCGAGCCACCGTCTCAGGCAGCAGGTCGCAACCAGTACGCGAGGGGATGTTGTACAGTATGATCGGCTTCTTGCTCGCCTCGGCAACAGCCATATAGTGCAGGTACAGCCCCTCCTGCGTCGGCTTATTATAATAAGGTACCACCGAGAGGATTGCATCGACATTGTCATAGATCGGGTCGCTCATACGCTGGCACAGATCCTGCGTATTATTGCTCCCGACACCGATCACCAGTGGGCAGCGCCCATTGATCGTGCGTCGCACCACATCGATCAGTAGCAGCCGCTCAGGATAAACGACCGTAGGCGACTCGCCCGTAGTACCGAGCAGCACCACAAAGTCGCATCCGCCCGAGACCACATGCTCTGTCAGACGGCTCAGCGAAGCCGAGTCCACCTGCCCATTCTCCAGAAATGGAGTAATCAACGCCACGCCAGCACCCGTCAGATGGCGATAAGGATGGTAAGTATACTTGTCGTACATATATAATAAGGTATAGCCCCTAGCAATTTGTCCAGTTCATATCCAGCAGCTCCGCACGAGCCACATTGTACTCAGCAATAAGATTGTTGAAGATCTGAGCCACCGGCTGCACCTGCTCTATCTGCGCAGCCACCTGGCCAATCTCTAGCTCGCCCTCCGCGAGGTCTCCCTCGAAGATACCCCGCTTAGCCCTGGCCCGCCCGAGTAGCTCTCGTAGCTCATCGGCAGAGGCGCCACGAGCTTGCAGGGTGGCCACCTGTTGGTAAAAGTCGTTCTTCAGCAAGCGTGTCGGAGCGAGCTCCTTGAGGGTCAATATCGTGTCCCCCTCGTCACTCTTGACGCACGCTTCCTTGAAAGCCGCATGCGCACTACTCTCCTCACTCAGCGCAAAGAGCGTCCCGATTTGCACACCCTCAGCGCCTAGGCTCTGAGCCGCCAAGATAGAGCGCCCCGAAGCTATCCCGCCCGCCGCCACGAGGGGCAGGTCAATAGCCTGCGCCACAGCCGGTATCAGCGCCAGCGTCGTAGTCTCCTCACGACCGTTGTGACCGCCAGCCTCAAAGCCCTCGGCAATCACCGCATCAACACCCGCCTCTTGGCACTTGACCGCAAACTTCGTACTGCTGACCACGTGCATCACCTTGATCCCATGCTCATGGAGGAGGGGCGTAAAGCGCTTGGGACTGCCCGCCGATGTGACCACGATAGGCACTCGCTCCTCGATGATGATCTGGATCAACGTATCAATATCAGGATAGAGTAGCGGCACATTAACCCCAAAAGGTCTATCCGTAGCCTCACGGCAGCGGGCTATATGTTCGCGTAGCACCTCAGGGTACATCGAGCCAGCCCCTAGGAGACCCAGTCCCCCCGCATTGCTCACAGCCGAGGCCAGTCGCCAACCGCTACACCAGACCATACCGCCCGCAATGATCGGGTAGCGAATGCCTAGCAGGTCGCAGAGTCTATTCTTCATATTGTCTTCATTGCAAATTCAAACTTCCTGCACAAAGCTACGCAAATCACGCCACATATCCGCCACGCCACGAGTAGCCCTTTGTAGGGACGCACAGTCGGTGCGTCCGGTTACAGTGTTATGATAACACGTCTTGCCGTTCAACAACGGACGCACAGGCCGTGCGTCCCTACAACGGTTATACGTCCGGGGCATCGCCAAGGCGGAGCACTCGTTGACGCTGTTAGTATCGTGCTGGTTTCGTAGTACATACGAGTTCCAAAAACAGTTCCCCTCTTGGAACTTTTTAGTTCCAAGGGAGGAACTTTTCAGTTCCAGCGGAGGAACTTTTCAGTTCCAAGGGAGGAACTTTTTAGTTCCAGGGGAGGAACTCGTCAGTTCCAACGGAGGAACTTTTCAGATCCGTCGTTGGAAAGATGTAGCACTTGACGAATAACGATTTGTAGGGACGCACGGATAGTGTCTAGCGGGAGGGCGTCCGTCCCCGTTAAAACCATGACGCTGTAACTTTTGACACAACGGACGCACAGACCGTGCGTCCTTACAAAGGGCTACACGTCCCGTGCGTCCGTATAAATCGTTATTCGTCCCGTGCATTCTTACGGGCGAATTATTGTCGTCTAGCCCTTGAGTAGCTTGTGAGCGGCTCGGCCCTCGATACGTGGGGGCTTGGTGTAGTGCTCCTCGTAGGTGATGTATCGAGGCTCACTGCCTGGGGCGATAGTGGTGAAGATCTGTGCGATGACGCCTTGCTCCTCGGGGCTGATGGCTACGTAGCCGTGGCGTATGCGCTTCATCTCGCTGTAGCCGAACTGCCTATTGAGCTGCGTCTGTATCTGTCGCCACTGGGCTAGGGTCAGATCGTCGTAGCTCCATACGAGTCCACGGGCGTAGCGTCTGAGCTTGTGCTCGTAGTAGTTGGGGCAGTGGTCATAGCCGCCCGCCTTGTCGATGAGCTGGGGATTGGTGATGGTGAGCAAGCTATTGCCGTGCTCGACTTCTTTGAGAGCGTTGTGCCAAAGGGTGCACTGCTCTCGTCGGGTGCATTGTGGTGTGTAACAACTAGCGTGTTCCATAAGTTTTTTGTGTTTAGTAAATCAGTTTATTGTGCTTTCAGGGTTAGATTAGGGTTAGTCTGGGGTGATGAAGCTCTTGAGTCGATCCGTGTAGCGCATCATCTCCTCGATACGCGCCACGATCCGCTCCTGCTCCTCTAGCGGAGGAATGGGAAAGAGTAGGTTGTAAAACAACGACTTGTTAAGGTGAGGTATCGCTGCACCCACCTTTGAATTACGAAGCAGGGTTCTGTATGACTGAATGAAGTACAGCACATAGGGTAAGTACATCGTTCCGTTGATCCATAGTTGCTTGAATGTACTACCCATATAGCCATCATGTGGAACAGGAAACACCTCGCCAGAGTTCTCTCCATCCACTAGAATGATATTATCTCCTTCAGTTACAAATCGTCCGCTGTCTACGTACTCTCCAGCAGACTTATTACGTAGATACTTTGCATCAAGACGTACTTCTCTACCCTTCTTTTTAGTGCCATCGATCAACAGACAAATAGCAGATACTCTGCTCCACTGCCAGCTGTCGGGGATGTCAAAGGGTATTTCGTCGTCGATGCAGGTATCTTCGCCAGAGGCGAGGATGCGCTCGTAGTAGGAGCCTTCGTCGGTGCGGTAGATGACAGAGGCGTTTTTGTCGCGACGTATCTTCTTCTCCTTGATGAGACGCTCCCGCTCAGCTTGTATACGCTCGAGGAGGAGTGCAGCGGGAGTATCGCTCGGCTCTTGTGGCACGAGTTGCCCTTGGATCGCTGCCTGCAGGATAGACTGCTGCAGCATATCGGGGAGCGTGCTCTCCAGCTCGTCCAATGCCACCTTCGCCTGCTCGTACTGGTCAACCAGCGTCATCAGCTCCTCGATACGCGCCACGATCCGCTCCTGCTCCTCCAGCGGAGGAATAGGGAAGAGCTTGTTTTCCAAATAGCCAACAATTATACGTTGCTGATTGGCTGTTCCTTTGAATGTGGCTTCCTCTACAAAGTAGGGGCTTTCTAAGAAGTACAATACAAAGAAACGATGCATTGTTTCGCCATAGGGTCGTAAGACCTTTAGTTCCGTTGTCCCAGCTCCAATACCATTGGGAAGCCCTTGAAATACGACGGCTTTTCTGTTTTGGAAACAGGGTGTTATTTTGGCAAACGCTATATCGTTATCTGCAAATACGGTATATCCAGCCTTTATTTGCTTCCACTTCCTTTCATAGTATCTAAATTCAGACCTATATCCTGGAGAAATAGCTTCCATAGGGACAAATCCTGCCGAGATGTTATCGTCTGCTATCACTTTAGGATTGAGTTGGAACACAGAAGATACTCTGCTCCACTGCCAACTGTCGGGGATGTCGAAGGGTATCTCGTCGTCGATGCAGGTCTCTTCGCCAGAGGCGAGGATACTCTCGTAGTAGGAGCCTTCGTCGGTGCGGTAGATGACGGAGGCGTTTTTGTCGCGACGTATCTTCTTCTCCTCGATGAGACGCTCCCGCTCAGCTTGTATACGCTCGAGGAGGAGTGCAGCGGGCGTGTCGCTCGGCTCTTGTGGCACGAGCTGCCCTTGGATCGCTGCTTGCAGGATACTGTCTCGTAGTTGCTTGCTGGTCATGTGGGGTGGCTGTTGGCGATTAGCTGTTAGCTGTTGGCTTTATGTTTAGCAGTTGCTCTATCTGGTCGAGGGTTTTGTCTATCTCGTGCTGGAGTGCAGTGCGTCGCTCGTGGTATTGCTGCAGTAGCTCGTGAGGGGGGAGTACCTCGATCTCTTCCTTGGGGTACTTGCACTGGTCTAGGTTGCACTCCATCGCTAGGAGTTGCTGGGGTGTGAAGCAGCGAGACTGCTCGTCCTTGCCCTCGGCGTCTACGATCTCCTTGCGGTCGTGCCACCAGTCACGGATGGGCTGACAATGCTGGAGGAACATGGGGCGTGTCTTGGAGAAGTGCTTATACCCCTCGGGCATATCGAGTCGATAGAACCATGTCTCCCGAGTCTTAAAGCCTGTCTCAGCACCTGGGGCTGTGACGTTGTCAAAGAAGAGGATATTTGTGGCGATGGAGGTGTAGGGCGAGAAGATGCTCCCGGGAAGGCGTATGATGGTGTGGAGGTTGAACTCTCTGAGTAGTCGCTCCTTGATAGCGAGCTTGGCATTGTCTGTACCGAAGAGGAAGCCGTCGGGTAGTATGACGGCAGCGCGTCCGCCCGTGGCTAGTCGGTAGGTGATGAGCACCATAAAGAGGTCGGCGGTCTCGCTCGAAGCAAGGTCTGCGGGGAAGTGCTGCTTGATGTCAGCCTTCTCATTGCCGCCGTATGGTGGATTCATCAGTATGACGTCAAACTTGTCCTCGTCGGTGTAGTCTAGCACGTCCTTAGAGAGTGAGTTGCCGTGCTCGATGTGTGGCGAGCTGATGTCATGCAGGAGTAGGTTGGTGACGCATAGCATGTAGGGGAATTGCTTCTTCTCAGTACCATATATAGAGCGATCATAGAGTTCACGGTCTTCGGCGGTCTTGACGCGCTTGTCTAGAGCCGTGAGCCAGCTGGTTATGAAGCCTCCCGTACCACAGGCGAAGTCTGCCATGCGCTCTCCGATCTGTGGCTCTATCATCTCGGCCATAAAGTCTGTCAACGCTCGTGGCGTGTAAAACTCACCAGCAGCTCCTGCTGACTGGATCTCCTTGAGGATGGTCTCGTAGATCTCTCCGAAGGCGTGACTCTCTGCTGTGTCGCGGATGTTTAGCTCATCAATGACGTTGATGACCTGACGGAGTAGGACGCCATCCTTCATATATTGGTTGGCATCTTGGAAGGTGGTCCGCACGATAGCACTGCGCATCGGTGTGGAGGGGGTGACCTCTAGCCCCTTGAGCGTGGGGAAGAGGGTGTTGTTGACGAAGTCTAGTAGCTCTTCGCCCGTGAGTGCCTTGCCGTCGGCAAGGTCTTTAGCCCATGTGCGCCAGCGACAGGGTTCTGGTATGAAGGAGTGATAGTTATCCTCCATAAATGCCCAGTCCTCCTCCTTGGTGTCATATATCTTTAAGAAGAGCATCCAAGCTAACTGCTCGATGCGCTGCGCATCGCCGTTGATACCGGCATCGTTGCGCATGATATTGCGTATGCGCCTGACAAAGTTGTTAAGTGGCATCTGTGTATATTACTATGCTATGGTGGTGTATAGATACTGCTCTAGCTCTCGTACGGCGGCGTAGTATGCCTCTCGGTCTGTGCCAAAGAAGCTTGCTATCTGAGCTGGTGAGCCCATCTGTCGTAATGGATCTAGCTGCAGTACGTTGGGATTCTCAAGCTGGGTGATACCATCGGAGGCGTACTTGTCTAGTAGCACCTCGAGTACCTGGCGTGCTTGCTCTCCGTACTTACTGAATATGTCTCTGCGCCGCACCTCGTTAGCTCGCTCATGTCGGGTCAAGGGCTTCTTGCCATAAGCTATGTGGCAGATGAAGTCGAAGTCGTCTACGTCGCTCATGCCTTGCTTCTCCTTGAGTTGCTGTAGGTCGATGCCCTGCTCCTTTAGGAGGTCTGTGATGGTGCTCTTCTTGTCGGCCATGCGCCAGCGTCGTATGAACTCGTCTAGATTGGTGTACTGGTCATGTATCGTGCGTCGAGTATAGTCTGTGATGCTCTCGGTGCGGAGTAGCTTGCCATCTGTATCATATACCGATATGATCTCACTGACGACAGATACGGTACAGCCGTCCTTGTCGACAATGGGCTTAGGGGTATGGGTTAATACGTTGCAGATGCAGGGAGACTGTCCACAGATGGGGCAGGGGTATTTGCTGGGGGTAGGGGTCTTGTTGGTAGTTGCGTCGGGGTCATAGTTTGTATCAACCTCTATGGGGCCATCCCAGTCTGGGTCTGCAAAGAGTCGGGTGATATTGCGGAAGTCCATGATGACGAAGTGGGTCTTGCCGTGCTCCTCCTCTAGTCGTGTGCCACGACCTACCATCTGCTTGAACTCCGTCATGGAGTTGATCTGCTGATCTAGCACAATGAGCTTGACCGTCTTGCAGTCTACTCCCGTACTCAGTAGCTTGCTGGTGGTCGCTATGACGGGATAGAGCTCTGATACAGATCTGAAGTAGTCGAGCTTGGCCTTGCCATACTCATCGCTACCCGTGATGCGTACGACATAGTCTGGATTTTGCTGACACATATCAGAGTTGGCATTGGCTAGAGCAGTACGCATACGATCAGCATGCTCTTCGTTGGCACAAAAGACGATGGTCTTCGCCATGCGGTCTGTATGCTTTAAGTATTTGGTGATCTGCTCTGCGACCTCACGTATACGGTCCTCGATGATGATCTTGTAGTCGTAGTCAGTATTGTTGTAGATACGGTCCTCGATGAGGTTGCCATAGAAGTCTCGCTGCCCCTTGTATGGTCGCCACTCATCTCCGATGTTTGTATTGATCCGGATCACCTTAAAGGGCGCTAGGAATCCATCATCAATGCCCTCCTTGAGGCTATACGTATAGATAGGCTCTCCGAAGTAGCTGATTGAGGACTGGTAGCGAGTCTCCCTAGGGGTGGCTGTCATACCTAGCTGTATGGCTGAGGAGAAGTAGTCTAGTATCTCTCGCCAGTTGCTGTCGTCCTTAGCACTACCTCGGTGACACTCGTCGACGATGACTAAATCGAAGAAGTCGGGCTGGAATAGCTCCTCATACTGCTTGCGCCCCTCAGCTCCGATGAGCTGCTGATAGAGTGAGAAGTAAACTTTGTAAGCTGTGAGTGCTGTTTTCTCCCTGAGGTCTTGCTGATAGTTGATCTTATGGATGCCATTCGCAAGGGGCTTGAAGTCATTACCGATGGACTGATCGATGAGGACGTTTCGGTCTGCTAGGTAGAGTACCTTGTTGATGAGCTTGGCTTCGAGGAGGCGATATACAATCTGAAAGGCGGTGTAGGTCTTGCCCGTGCCAGTAGCCATGACGAGCAGGAGTCGCTTTTGCCCCTGAGCGACGGCAGAGATGGTGCGGTTCACCGCATTGCGCTGATAATAACGTGGCGTGTGCGTATTACTATCTGTATAGAAGGGCTGATCGATGACTCGCTGCTCCTCCTCAGAGAGTCCCTCCCCGTGGTGACTCTCATCTCTAAAGCGCTGGCGTAGCTCCTCTCTCGTAGGAAACTCATTAAGTGCAATGGTGCGCTCGGTGCCAGTCAGAAAGTCATACTCCTGAAAGGCTGTGCCGTTAGAGCTATAAGCAAAGGGTATATCCATCATCTCGGCATACTCTTTAGCCTGCTGCATACCATGGCTGACGGTATAGGTTGCTCGCTTAGCCTCGATGATTGCTAGAGGGGTGGTCTTATTATAATAGAGTATATAGTCTGCGAACTTCGGCTTGGCTCGCAGATAGAGATTGCCCTGCAGATTGATCTTGCCGTCGGTTATTTGGAAGTTCTGGACTTTCTGCTCCATAGATATATGCTCAAACTCCCACCCCTTGTTGTGTAGCTGAGGCGTGATAAACTGATGCTTGATATCTTCTTCTGATAGCGTGTATATATCTGGCATATCTATCTGTGATTAGGAGGTTTGTCTATTGTGTTTTGATCTCAGGTCTCTGTGAGCAAAGATACCTCTTTTTACAAAGCAGAATGACACGATAGCTACTATATATGGTCTAGGTGGGTGTAGCGGATGAGCACTTCGCGGGTCCTGCCGTCGTCGAAGTGTATGGTGAGCTTGCCGCCCATGGCGCTCTCGATGCGCTCTATCCTGCCGTCTCCATGACGTGGATGGCGCACGCGGTCGCCGACGTGGTAGCCGTCGAGGCTCTCAAGGGCGTTGACGGGGGAACTCTTCGCGAGCATCTGCTGGGCTGTGGCGGAGCTAGAGCTGGTGCTTGTGGGGCTGGCGGTAGGTCGCTGCGTGGCGGGCGAGCTGTAGTTGGTGGGCTGGAAGCTGGTGGCGTAGCTGCTTACGCTAGTCCCGATGGGTGCTGCCTCCTCGTGGAGGATGTAGTGCGCCCGTGGTAGCTCAGCGATGAAGCGGCTGGGGATCATGAGCTCGGTCTTGCCGTTGCGCGTGCGTATGCTGGTATAGCTGAGGGTGCAGAGCTTTTGGGCTCGTG
>CABUDK010000041.1 GCA_902490315.1 uncultured Porphyromonas sp.
GACGGAAGTCACTCAGATGATAGTCAAAGGAAGCGTAGCCACGTGAGATGCTCTTTAGCTTGTCATAGAAGTCGATGACGATCTCACCGAGAGGCAGATCGAAGTAGATCTCGACACGATTACCACTGATGTACTCCTGCTTGATGAGGATACCGCGCTTGTCGAGACAGAGCGTCATGATAGGACCGATGTAGGCGGTATCTGTGATGATCGTGGCTCGTATGTACGGCTCCTCAATATGATCGATCTGCATCGGATCGGGTAGACCGGATGGGTTGTGCACCTCGGTCACGCCACCCTTCTTGTCGTAAACAAGGTAGGAGACGTTAGGTACGGTCGTGATGACGTTCATATTGAACTCACGGTCGAGACGTTCCTGAACGATCTCCATGTGGAGCAGACCAAGGAAACCACAGCGAAAGCCGAAGCCTAGTGCTGCCGAGCTCTCAGGTGTAAAGGTGAGCGAAGCATCATTGAGTTGTAGCTTCTCGAGCGAAGCGCGTAAGTCCTCAAAGTCTTCTGTGTCAATTGGGTAGACACCAGCGAAAACCATCGGCTTGACCTCCTCAAAGCCCGCGATAGCCTCTGAGGCGGGTCGCTGTATGTGTGTGATCGTATCACCTACCTTGACCTCTTTGCTGGTCTTGATACCAGAGATGATGTAGCCCACGTCACCCGTGTTGACCCGATCTCTAGGCATCATGTCAAGCTTGAGCACGCCCACCTCATCGGCGTCGTACTCCATGCCTGTATTGATGAACTTGACCTTGTCTCCCTTGGCTATAGACCCGTTGACAATCTTATAGTAGGCGATGATCCCACGGAAGGGGTTGAAGACGGAGTCAAAGATGAGCGCTTGTAGCGGAGCGTCGGGGTCTCCCACAGGGGCTGGCACACGCTCTACGATGGCATCCAGGATCTCGTTGACACCTTGTCCCGTCTTACCACTGGCAAAGAGCACCTCGTCTGGATCTACTCCCAGCAGGCTGACGATCTGATCCTGTACCTCTTCGGGAGAAGCTCCAGGCAGGTCGATCTTGTTGACTACTGGTATGATCGTCAGGTCATGCTCGATCGCCATGTAGAGGTTGCTGATGGTCTGCGCCTGTATTCCTTGCGAAGCGTCTACGATGAGCAGTGCACCCTCACATGCAGCTATGGAGCGAGAGACCTCGTAGCTGAAGTCCACGTGTCCTGGCGTGTCGATCAGGTTGAGCGTGTACTCCACATCATCCTTAGTATAGGACATCTGTATGGCGTGGCTCTTGATCGTGATGCCACGCTCACGCTCTAGATCCATATTGTCTAGGACTTGATCCTGCAGATCTTTCTTTTGGACAGTACCTGTGTACTCCAGAAGGCGATCGGCGAGGGTACTCTTGCCGTGATCAATGTGGGCTATGATACAAAAGTTACGTATGTGCTGCATGTGCTAAAGGGATTCGTGCGCTAAGTAAAGGGCAACAGTGCTACAGTCTATCTGCTGTAAGAAAGGAAATAAAAGGCGATGCGAAGCTGCGGGGAGGGTCGAGGAGCCGATTACTCCTCTTCGTCCTCCATATTGGTGAAGACGTTCTGCACATCTTCGTCCTCTTCGAGTCTCTCGATGAGCTTGTTGAGCTCTTCGCGCTCCTCAGCTGTGACAGGACGTGTATCGTTGGGTACGCGGATGAACTCGACCGAGCTAATCTCAAATCCTAGTTCCTCGAGCTTGGCTTGGAGAGCACCATTCTGAGAGAAGTCGCCCTCGATGACCCACTCCTCCTCGTCTTGCTCTATATCCTCTACACCATAGTCGATCAAGTCTAGGATCAGCTCCTCCTGGTCTATCTCTGTCTTGGGCTGGACGTGGAAGACGCATCGGTGGTCAAAGAGAAACTCCAAGCTACCAGTCGTACCGAGGTTGCCTCCGAACTTATTGAAATAGCTACGCACGTTGGCGACCGTGCGGGTCGTATTGTCTGTTGCTGTCTCTACAAAGATAGCGATGCCATGCGGACCGTAGCCCTCATAGTTCATCTCCTTATAGTCAGTGTTGCTGTCCTTGTCGGTAGCTTTTTTGATAGCACGCTCTACGTTTTCCTTAGGCATGTTCTCCTTCTTTGCCGTCTGGACGAGGACGCGTAGTCGTGGGTTGGTGTCAGGATCGGGACCGCCAGCCTTAACGGCAATGGTGATCTCCTTGCCTAGCTTCGTGAATACACGAGCCATGTTGCCCCAACGCTTTAGTTTGCGTGCTTTACGATATTCAAATGCTCTTCCCATGATTGGATTGGATACTTAACTATGTTAGTTGATTTATATGTCTGATGATTGGATTGTCTAGCCTAGTCTAGCGAAGCGTGGCGTGGTACTCCTGCTCGATGGCTTGCCAGATGCGCTTCATAGCGGCATCGATCTGTGCGTCTCGTAGAGTGCCCTTGTCGTCGCGTAGGTAGAAGCTCAAGGCGTAGCTCTTCTTGCCCTTAGGTAGCTCCTTGCCTGTGTAAACGTCAAAGAGCTCGATACGCTGAAGTAGCTTGCGCTCGGCCTTGCTGGCGGTGCGAGCTAATGCTTCGTAGGTGATATCGTTGTCGATAAGGAGAGCTAGGTCACGCTTCACCGTTGGGTACTTGCTCAGCTCCGTGCTGACCACCTTGTGCTGTAGCAGATGCGCCATCAATGTGTCGCTGTATAGCTCAGCGTAGTAGACAGGCTGCTTGATGTCGCACTTGGTGAGCCAATAGTTGCTCACGACACCTACGTAGGCGAGGCTCTTGCCCTCTCTATCGGTATAGCAGACCACCTCGCTCCATAGGTCATGGCACTCGGCGGGTGTAGTCACCGAGTAGTCTTCTGTCGTAAAGCCCATGTGCGCTAGAAGCTTCTCGACCACCCCTCGTAGCATGTAGGGAGAGGTAGCTTCGCCTGGGGTCGTCCAGCTGTTTGGCATGAGCGTGCCCGAGAGCCACAATCCTAGTCTGTGAGCCTGGGTGTACTGGTCTAGGGGCGTAGCCGCCTGGTCGTTTTGCTTGTAGCGGTAGACGTTGCCCCACTCATAGAGTGCGCAGTAGGGTTGCTTGCGGTGCACATTGTCAGAGATCGTCTCTAGACCGCCCACGAGGAGGGTGGGGCGTAGTACATTGAGCTCTTGGCTCAGCGGATTCTCTACCGGTACTAGTTGGTTAGGATCAAAAGCCTTTTGTCCCTCAAAGTATTGTCGAGAGGTGAGCGAATTGTTCAATATCTCTCGATAGCCAAAGCCAGTGAGTAGCTCCGAAAGCTTGAGCTGAGCATGATAAATATGGTCTTGGTCGCTCTGCTTAGAGAGACTCGCATGCACATAGCCCGATAGCGGGACAGCGTTGTAGCCGTAGATGCGTAGTACCTCCTCGACGACATCTACTGGACGTGTCACATCGTAGCGATAGCGAGGCACAGAGATGGCAAAAGCATCATCCTCCACAGCCTTAGGAGACATCTCTAGAGCCTCTAAAATGAGTTGTAGCTGGTCAGCCGTCAGTTCACGACCGATAGCCCGAGAGACATAGTCCGTAGAGATCGTCAACTCTACGGGATCAAGGTGCATACGATAGTGATCCACCGTCTCTTCTGCTAACTTTCCCCCGCAAATCTCCAAAATGAGCGATACAGCACGCTGGAGCGCCCAGTCGGTCGCCTCGGGATCTAGCCCACGCTCGAAGCGGAAGGAGGAGTCGGTGCTCAGTCCGTGGCTTCTAGCAGCTCGACGTGTGATCGTCGGATTGAAGTTCGCGGCCTCTATAAATATGTCTGTCGTCTCCATCGTCACGCCCGAGTCGAGTCCACCCATCACACCACCTATGCAGAGCGGTGTGAGCTGGCTGTCGCAGATCATATTCTCCATACCTGTGAGCTTATGCTCTACGCCATCCAAGGTGGTAAAAGGCGTGCCAGCAGGTAGATGAGCTATGCGCAGCTGACCGCCAGCGATCTTCTGAGCGTCAAAAGCGTGTAGTGGCTGTCCGATCTCGTGCAAGACGAAGTTGGTCACATCTACCACCGCATTGATCGGACGCTGCCCGATGCTTTGGAGTCGCTCCTTGAGCCAGTCGGGACTCTCGACGCACTTCAGACCACGTATCGTCACTCCCTGATAGCGGGGGCAGTCCTCAGCGGAAACCTCCATCTCGACCTGTATAGCAGGAACCTTCGCATCGACTGCCTGAGGCTTCGTCAGGGTAGGACGCTCTGCGCGGATGACCTTACCCTCACGATAGGAGTAGTAAGCCGCGAGGTCGCGCGCTACGCCATAGTGCGAGGTTGCATCGACGCGGTTAGGCGTTATGTCTATCTCTATGACGGTGTCACTGGCTAGGTCAAAGTAGTCAGCCGCCGGTGTCCCAGGCTTCACCGTCTCATCGTCTAGCACCCAAATGCCAGAGCTGTCGGCTCCCATACCTATCTCGACTTGCGAGCAAATCATACCCATACTAGGCTCGCCACGTAGCTTGGACTTCTTGATCTTAAAAGACTCGCCATCGGGCCCGTATAGAGTCGTGCCGACAGTTGCGACGATGACCGTTTGGCCTGCAGCCACGTTAGGTGCTCCACAAACAATCTGCACAGGCTCCTCCTCGCCGAGATCGACCGTGCAGACGTGCAGGTGATCGGAGTTAGGGTGGGGAATGCAAGTGAGGGTACGCCCTAAGACGACACCACGCAGACCGCCTCGTACCGACTCGGTCTCCTCGATGCCAGCCACTTCGAGACCGATGGATGTGAGCGTCTCCGCCACTTCATTTGGATTATAACCCTCTAGACGAGGTAGGTATTGCTGTAACCAGTTGAAAGATATATTCATACGAATCAGACATAGGCTCTCTAGGAGCCGATGAATAGAGTTATAAAGCGAGACAGAAGAGACTAGTCGTGAGACTCAGTCTCTTTCTCTTTATTATTATATGGAGTGCTGTTACGCAGCTCAACCTTGGAGTATGGACGTGGGAAGCCTTCGCCAGCAAAGAGCTCGGTAGCTCTACCGTTGAAGTCCCAGAAGAGATCCCACATATCCGCATTAGCGCACCATACACGGATCATGATCGTGTAGTTGCTCTCCGTCATATCCGAGATTACGGCTAGCACGCCTTGATCCTGTAGGATGCGTGGATCCTTGAGTAGCTCCGCCAGGAGGATGCTCTTAGCACGCTCGAATGGCACGTCGTAGTCCACGAGAAACTTCCACTGACACCGTCTAGTGGACATCTCGGAGGTGTTTTTGATCACGTTAGTGCTCAGATTACCATTGGGGAGGTAGATCTTCGTATTGTCCGTAGTCGTGATAGAGGTGTGGAAGATACCGATATCCTGTACCGTACCCTCTACATCTTGATAGATGATGTAGTCGCCAATGCGGAAGGGGTGCGTGATCAGGATGATAGCTCCACCCGCAAAGTTCTGCAGCTGCCCTGAGAGTGCCATACCAATGGCCACACCGAGAGAGGCGAGCAATGCGGCAAAGGATACCGCAGCAAAGCCCAGGATATTGATCACCACGATAATCAGTACGATCCAAAGACCAGCACGAGCTATCGATCGGATGAAGTGTCGCAAGCCAAGCGCCTCGACACGCCTATCAAGGAGTCGAGTGACGCCCTTCATGATAAGACCTATCAGCCAGCGACCTACATAAAATATTAGGATAGCTAGCAGTACGCGGATACCTATGTCAAGTGCTTTATCGACCCATGATCCGAGCGTGTCGGCTAGGTTAAAGTTGACGATACTATCGACGATCTCCTCCTTGGTGAGAGCCGTTGAGTCGGGGAGGATAATGTTTTCTGGATTTATCTCAGGCATACGTTTCTGTTTCGTTGGTGCTGTCGCTCTTATTTGCGATAGCACTCAGTTAGCAGAGCCAAAGGTACAAAAAAGCGACAACTTGACTCCACTGCAAAGCATCACTTAGATCTAGCTATAAGATACAACTAGTTCATATTGAGCTAGATGTTTATGAAAGCAATGACTCGTAAGGAGCTAACGACAGTTTGTTCTAGTCGGATAGATGATTTTAGTCAGAGAAAAAAGATGTTAGGCACTGCCATTTGTGCTTTTTGTAACTTCGCACGCAAAGGTCGATTGACCTTGCGAAAACAGATTAGAGTCAAGTTATCTACACAAGAAGTTGTAGGTTATCTCTGCTTTACTCCTGAGAAGAAGCAATTACGACACATACACACGATACACTATGCGACATACACGAACGATCAAGAGGCTACTACACCTAGCCATCGGACTAATCCTGTGGAGCCTCATCGCTTCAGCACAGACGAGTGGGGGAGCCATCACGGGAACTATTAGAAATGCTGAGGGGGTGCTCGAGGGAGCCTCCGTCTTCCTCGTGAAGGACCGAGAGACACAGGAGATCGTGCAGTTTGCAGTGAGCGATGCTGCGGGGCGCTTTACGATGCGTGCGCCTGCTGGGAACTATATCTTCGGCGTGAGCTACCTCGGCTATGCGATGCACACGGAGGAGATTAGCCTCACGGCTGAGCCGCTTGACCTGGGGACCATTACCCTTGAGACAAGTGCCGAGGAACTGCAGACGGTGGTCGTGCGGGGGCAGATCGTTGGGGTGCGAACGCAGCCCGACGGCTTTACGGTCGATGTACGCGAGATACGAGAGCGCAGCAACGATGCCTTAGACTTGCTCAAGCATATACCGAAGGTGCAGGTGAAGGGTAACCAGCTCGGTATCCTAGGCAAGGAGCAGGTCTTGGTCAAGATAGGCAACGTCTTGCAGCGGGTCGATGCCTCGGAGATTGCCGGTCTCCTCAAGGGTTATGATGCGGGGCTGATAGACCGTGTGGAGGTCATCACGCAACCACCACTCAGGTACGACCCCGACGGCAATACGGCGATGATTATCCTGCACACCTCCTCCCTCTTTAAGGAGTATATGGGCGGGGTGATTGGCACGGAAGGCATGTATGCCAACAAGGATAGCTATCGCTACGGAGGCTACGGCTCACTGCTTTACAATCGGCGAGGACTCTTCGCATCGATAGCCCCTTCGATCAATTTCAACGGCTCGGACAATCTAGAGGATGTCACCTACGAGGCGAAAGATTATCGCTACCGCACTTACACCCCCTCGGTGGGGCGCTATGACTATATGGGTGTGCGTGGCACGCTACAATACGCCTACGGGGAGAAAAGCCTGCTGGGCGTGGCGCTCTCGTGGAATAGGAAGAAGTACCATAACATCTTCGAGAGTCAGGAGACGACCACGCAGCCGGGTACCCCAGAGCGGGTCGTGGAGAATAGCAACGGCTACCTAGCTACCGAGCCACGCATCACAGCGACCGCTTACTGGGAGGCAACCTTCGGGGAGCGGGGCGGACAGCTCTGGAGTGAGCTATCTTACTTTAACCTAACGAATGACTCGCAGACGACTTACGTAGGTCAGGAATTGCCACAGAGCGACCCTTTCTTAGCTTATAGTGAAGAGCGGGACCTGCGTACCTCGGGGGCGCATCTGAGTAGCGACTACGCTATTTATCTAGATAGTGACAACCGCTACCTCTTAGAGACTGGTCTCAAGGGGGCTTGGAGTAGCTCCGCCAACCACCGAGCGCACAACGATGCGGTGAGTCCGTACCCGCTCATACAGCAGCGCAACGACATCGTCTGGCAGGAGTGGAGCCTCTCGCCTTACGTCAGCGGTACGCTTCGCCTGAGCGAACAGTGGTGGATGCGCCTAGGGGTGCGCTACCTCGGGGTCAAGTCGCACCTAGCACAGCAGGGGCAAGCGACGACCACAATCCCTGAGCTAGACCGCTATGACGATGCTTGGCTCCCGATGCTACACACCAGCTACACCCCCTCGTCGAGGCATCAGCTGACGCTCACGGTCAATAGCTCCATCGTGGAACCTAAGTTTAGAGATCTCAACCCCTTCGTCTGGCAGGTCAACGAGCGCACCTTTTACAAGGGGAATGCGCAGCTTCGTCCTGAGCTACGCTACCTGCTGGGTGTCGGCTATACTTTCGACCAAGCTCTATCTATCCGCGGACGCTTGCGGAGAGGGCTGCGGCTGATGACTCCTATCTCGACTCTGCAGGGCGAGCGGGTCTACACGCAGATGGAGAATGCGCAAAACAGTCTCTTCCTAGGAGCTGAGGCGGGCTACTACTTCGACAAGCTCCGCTGGATGAGTGCCAACGTTGAGGCATACTACGGCAGAAGCATTTATACCTCCACATTACCACAGCTCCCGTCTAAGATGACAGGCAGTGAATGGGGTGTCAGTGGCTACCTGGACTTTACCTTCAACGAGAGCCGCACTTGGACCGGCTTCCTCTCGGGCGAGTACACAGGACGGCAGAAGACGACGGTCGTCACGCTAGAGCCGCAGTACAACGTGGGGCTAGGTATGAGCTACTTCCTCTTGAATAGACGGCTCGCACTCTCCATCGCTGGACTAAACCTCCTCTCCTCGAACTACAAAGGGGTGAGCCAGTACGACGGCTACAGCGTCTCCTTCGACAATCGCTACGACGTTCCGACGCTCTACATATCGATCTCCTACAAGTTCTCCAACGGCAAGGACGCCTCTTCCACCCGCAGCCAAGGCGCACGAGACATCGAGCGTCGCTTCTAACCTACGAGTAGCCCGATGTCGTGACGCACGGTTAGTGTCTGGTGAGAAGGCGTCCGTTGTAGTACAGCGATACGTGTAGCCGATTGTTCTGATAGCTTGATACCGTAACCTTTGACACAACGGACGCCCACCCACTAGACACTATCTTGCGTCCCTGAAAAAATCAAAAAGCCACGTGGATAATCTCAAATCTCCACGTGGCTATTTTTTATTCTTCACGTAGGGGCGAAACATTTCCTCCGAAGTATCATTTCATTCCTCCGAAGTATCGTTTGATTCTTCCGAAGAAATTTCCATTCCTTCGGTGGAGAATTTTTATTTCTCAGCGAACTATTGGGAAATTCCTCTGTGAAGAATTTCTGACATCAGACAGCAAGGCATCGAAAATCAAAACCCTCAAGCCACGCTCGTCTCTCCAAGCGGAGCTATATCGTATATCTCGATAAAAACCATCGTGGCACACTTTGTCAGTTCGTTTTTTATTTGTAATATTGCGCTTAGAAAGGAAAGAACCAACTAGTTCGTATTCGTTTGATCACAATGGCAAGAAAAGAGACTAAAAAGAAAGCGGCAATACTCAGAGAAAGCTTCAAGCTCTTCCTCGCACAGGGATACGATGCTGTCAGCTTTACAGATATCGAGCGCGCTGCTCAGGTCACTCGAGGTGCCATATTTCATCATTTCAGTGGCAAGGAGGATCTGTTTAAGCATGTCGCTGATCAATTCATCGACGCATTCCTCGAGGAGGTGGACTATGGCTCGGAGTACTTAACTAGTCAGACGCCACTCAAGGATTTTATGGACAATTGCTTGGCTCTCATAGAGCGACGGATGACCTATTTCCTCAAGGAGGTCGATGTGCGTGTCACGTCCGCCAGCTTTATGAGCTTCATCTTGTACCTAAAAGATCATCACGAGACCTGGAGCGAGCAGATGCAGGAGTACGAAGCGAAAAAGATAGAGGCTTGGAGTGAGGCGATCAACCTTGCGAAGGAGCGAGGCGAGATACGTCCCGACACAGATACGACAATGCTCGCAGAGACCTTTCACCATCTCTACCTAGGGCTCTCTTTCGAAGGAGCGATGATTGACAGGCTCTCTATCCCAGCACTGCGCAAGCAATGGGAGTACCTATACACCCTACACCATATAAACTGAAAGACCAAGGAGCACGAAACATCGAGCACCGCTTCTAATCACCCCTTGCAAGAAACTCGACTATGAAACTCCCTACGAAGTTTTTTACTCACACTTGTAGTTGTGTTGTACTTGACGCTGGAATGTGCACTCACTATAAAGCCAAACATCGAAATGATATGAAGAGAAGTCCCCTTTTTATTGTGTGCATGGCTTTTGCCCTCCTTTTCTCTCAAAAGGCGTGGGGGCAAGTCAGTTTCTATGATGCGAGGGTGAGCGACTACGGTCAGTTGGAGCAAGTAT
>CABUDK010000042.1 GCA_902490315.1 uncultured Porphyromonas sp.
AGTCTGACCGTAAGGATATCAACATCTACGAGGTACCTGCTACTGAGCAGAGCCTAGAGATGGGTAATGATAAGATCTTCAACATGATCATCCTCGGTGGTATGCTCAAGGCTGCTCCTATGCTAAAGCTCGAGAGCATCATCGCAGGACTTAAGAAGTCTCTGCCTGAGCGTCACCACAAGCTGATCCCCCTCAATGAGGAGGCTATCAAGCGCGGTATGGATAGTCTGATCAAGGTCAACTAGTCTAGGGAGACCCTCACACTATATAATATAATGTCAAGGCGTCCGCCGATCTACTCGTTAGATTGACGGACGCCTTCCCTTTTTTCTGCTAAAACGGTTGTTTCCTTATAAAAGAGTACCTTTGCACCGATTGAGACTAAGGCAACGGTCTCAGATAGCGTGAGATTATGGCAAAGCAGAAGAACTTAGTAATAGTAGAGTCCCCCGCAAAGGCGAAGACGATTGGCAAATTCCTCGGTGCTGACTACAAAGTGCTCTCGAGCTATGGACACATACGTGACCTCAAGCCGAGTAGCTTTAGTGTAGATGTGGAGCATCGCTTCGCTCCTATCTATGAGATCCCCGCAGACAAGCAGCGTCTCGTATCGGATCTACGCAAAGCTGCCAAGGCGAGTGACGTCGTCTGGCTCGCATCCGATGAAGACCGCGAGGGAGAGGCGATCGCTTGGCACCTCTATCATGTGCTAGACCTACAGAACAAGGAGACACACCGTATCGCATTCCACGAGATCACTAAGAGCGCCATACAGCATGCTATCCAGAATCCACGTTCGATCAACGAAAACCTTGTAGATGCCCAGCAGGCACGTCGTGTCTTGGATCGTATCGTGGGCTTTGAGCTCTCGCCTGTCCTCTGGCGACGTGTCGGTCCCTCGCTCTCGGCAGGACGTGTACAGAGTGTTGCCGTGCGCCTGATTGTAGAGCGGGAGCGCGAGATATTAGCCTTCCAGCCAGAGACCTCTTTTGCCATTACAACACGACTAGAGACCAAGGGTGGAGACACCTTTACTGCTACACTCCCTGACAACCTTCCCTCAGAGGAGGCTGCTCGCCAGCTCATGCAGCGAGCTATCGATAGTCAGTCCGCTTTTGCTGTGCAGCAGGTGGAGCAGAAGCCTGGGCGTCGCTCTCCGTCGGCACCTTTTACGACCAGTACGCTCCAGCAGGAGGCCTCTCGCAAGCTCGGTATGAGCGTCTCCAATACGATGCGTGTGGCGCAGGCACTCTACGAGCGAGGTCTCATCACTTATATGCGTACTGACTCGGTCAATCTTTCTAGCCTCGCACTCCACGATGCGGAAACGGTGATCCTAGAGCAGTGGGGTGCCGACTACTATCAGCGCCGACGCTATCACGTTAAGAGCAAAGGTGCGCAGGAGGCACACGAAGCTATTCGCCCCACCTATCTGCGCAACGCTATGATACA
Organism: uncultured Porphyromonas sp.; assembly: GCA_902490315.1. Classification (GTDB taxonomy): domain Bacteria; phylum Bacteroidota; class Bacteroidia; order Bacteroidales; family Porphyromonadaceae; genus Porphyromonas. Next base: position 1,453 of record CABUDK010000042.1, read on the forward strand.
AGGCTCCAAGCAGGAGCAAGCACTCTACGACCTCATACGCAAGCGCACACTCGCTAGTCAGATGGCCGATGCCCGCATCGAGCGAACGATAGCGCAGATTGCTTCACAGGGTGCTGACCCCGTTCGTCTAGAGGCTCGTGGCGAGGTGATTGTCTTCGATGGCTTCATCAGTGCTTACACAGAGAGCCGTGATGACGAGGAGGATACCAGCAGCAATGAGCTTCCCAAGCTGAAGGAGGGTGACCTGCTACAGCTACGAGAGATAGAGGGCCGGCAATCCTTTACCAAGCCGAAGCCACGCTACACTGAGGCATCCCTCGTTCGCAAGATGGAGGAGCTAGGCATCGGTCGTCCATCTACTTACGCTCCGACGATCCAGACGATCCAAAACAGAGAGTACGTGCGTCGTGGCGAGAGCCAAGGCGATAGTCGCGATGTGCTATACCTCAGCTGGCAGCACGGAGCAGGAAATACAACGATCAAGTCGCACAAACAGAAGGAGCGCTATGGCGGCGATCGCGGACGGCTCGTGCCGACGGATATGGGAATGGTCGTGACCGACTTCTTGATGGAAAACTTCTCCCGTGTCGTCGACTACAACTTCACGGCAGATGTCGAGGAGCGCTTTGACAAAGTTGCCGAGGGTGAGGCTCAGTGGCAAGATCTGATCGGCACGTTTTACGATAAGTTCCACCCGATGATCGAGGAGCAGAGCCAGTCTGGAGCCAAGCGCTATACAGGCGAGCGATTGCTCGGCACCGATCCTGTCAGTGGCAAGCCGGTTATCGCTCGCATCGGTCGCTACGGCCCGATGGTACAGATCGGAGAGGCACCCGACAATGCTCTGCCCGAGGCGGAGCGCGAGCGCCTGAAGCCACGCTTCGCTAGTATTCCCAGCAATCTGCTCATAGAGACTATCACGCTAGAGGAGGCACTCAAGCTCTTTGACCTGCCCCGCACGGTTGGGGAGTTTGAGGGTGGTGACGTGGTCGCTGCCGTAGGTCGCTTCGGTCCTTACCTACGGCACAAAGGTGCCTTCACATCTATCCCCAAGAGCAGCGGTCTGACACCTGAGGAGATCACGCTCCAGGAGGCGATCGAGCTGATTGAGGAGAAGCGTCGTAAGGATGCAGCCAGTCTGCTCAAAACCTTCCCCGAGGATCCCGATATTGCGATCCGTGACGGACGCTGGGGTGCTTACATCAAGGTGGGCAAGAAGAACTACAAGCTCACCAAAGAGCAGAAAGCTGATCCCACGAAGCTGACATACGCCGAGGTCGTTGCTATCATCGCTGAGCAAGACAAAGAGACCCCGAAGAAGGGACGTGCAACAGCGAAAAAGGCCGCTGGCACTGCTAAGAAGAAGAGTACGACCAAGAAGACGACTACCACTGCCAAGAAGGCAGCGTCTAAGCGTAGTGCGACCTCTAAGTCGTGATAGCTACCTACTCTTAAAGCCATGGAGGCTCCCGTACAGCGTGTATTTCTAGAGGTAGCTTACGACGGCACTAACTATTGTGGCTGGCAGGTACAGCCTCGTGGTGTCTCGGTGCAGTCTGAGCTAGAGCGCGCCCTCTCTATACTCTTTCGCCAGCCGATACCAGTCACAGGCGCAGGGCGCACAGACGCTGGGGTACACGCTTATAGTATGATGGCGCATGCCGACCTTCCGATCCCGCATCCGTCGCTAGCACAGATACAGAGAGGCTTGTGTGGCATACTGCGTGGAGGTATATCCGTTCGCTCTATCACGCCGGTCATCCCGACGGCTCACGCCCGCTTTGACGCTACCTCACGAAGGTATCACTACTACATCTCGGCTTGTAGCAACCCCTTTTGGGGTGACTACTGCTGGGAGCGACGCACGCTCCCTGATATGGCGCTGATGAACGAAGCTTGTCGCCACTTCATTGGTGAGCATGACTTTACCTCCTTTAGCAAGCTACACACGCAGACGAAGCACAACCGCTGTACCGTCTATACGGCGCATTGGGAGTATGTTGAGATGCCTGGTCTCTGGGATGCGATGCGTTACGAAGTGTGTGCCAATCGCTTCCTCCACGGCATGGTGCGTACGATGGTTGGGACGCTCCTTGAGGTGGGCTATGGGCAGCGTACTCCAGACTCTATTGCAGAGCTGATCCAGAGCGAAGACCGCACGCTAGCCGGCTCAGCAGCTCCAGCTCGAGCGCTCTTCTTCGTCGAGGCGACCTATCCCGACTCAATCTACAGCATAGATCCCCAGTAAAAGCTTCTTCAGCTACTCATGCTATCTACACAATGAGCCACTAAACACCTTCTAAGAGGTTGTCGTATGTGCGGCAGCCCCTTTTTGTTGACCTTTAGGTCACAAAAAACGACCGCAAGAGCGACTGTTTTCCATTTAAGGTTGAATTAATAGCGGCTTTACAACGGGGTGGGTATTGATTAGCGAGAGCATCGCTTTCGTCTGAAGTAGGAAACCATCAGTTCACGGCACTCATCCTCGCAGACACCTCCCACGACGACGCTCTTGGGGTGGGGAAGCGCATCGCTATAACGCATATAGCCGCCCTTGGGGTCGGCAGCGCCATATACGATACGTCCTATCTGTGTCCAGCGCAAGGCTCCCATGCACATGGGGCAGGGCTCGACGGTGACGTAGAGTGTGCACTGTGGTAGGTACTTACCTCCGATGGCTGCCGTCGCCTGTGTGATGGCGAGCATCTCGGCATGGGCCGTGGGGTCGTTGAGCAGCTCGACTTGGTTATGACTCTTTGCTAGGATGCGTGATCCGACCGCTATGACCGCTCCGATAGGCACTTCGTCCGCTTCATAAGCTACTAGAGCTTGCTGGAGCGCTAGCCGCATCATTCGCTCGTCTAGGAGTGGCTCTATGGGAGGCTGCGAGATCATACTTAGCCAAAGATAGAGTCTAGCGTGGAGAATAGCTCGGCACCACGCAGAGAGCGAGCTGCAATCGTTTTGTCGGGCGCTATCAGCATGATCTCGGGAATGCTATAGATGCCGTAGGAAATAGATACTTGGCCCGAAAGATCATAGAGTTGTGTCCAAGGCAGTTGGTAGTCGTTCTGAAGCAGGGGAAGGTTGTAGGGCTCGTCCCAGAGGAAGATACTGACCATGTTAAGCCCTCGCTCATGATAAGTTTTGTATGCTTTGATCAGATTGGGCATTTCATCTAGGCAAGGCTTGCACCATCCTGACCAGCAGTGCAGAAGGGTGTAGCAATCTGGGAGCAGTTGTTCGGATAGAAGTGTTGTGTCGCCCTGAAGAGTCCCTAGGGGGAGATCTACAATGGGTGCGCCAGGACCGGTGCGGTAGAAGTTGTCAACGGTGCGTAAGTAGAGTGCTATCTCACTATTGTTCAGTACGACAGGCCCCATATACTTACGAATGAAAGGCACCGTCTCCAGGAGGCTTTCGTAGTTGATCGTCAGAAGCATTACAGCTGCGATAATCCCGACAGGATCGTTTGGGTGTCGCAGACAATAGTCCTTAGCAAGGATGACATAACTCTCGATGGAGGCTTTGAAGTCTTGGTCAAAAGCGTCAAAGAGCGCACTATCAGAGGGAATCGCGGCGAGCTTTAGCTTGAAATCATCACCCAAGCTGTCTAGGGAGTCGTAAAGGCGATTGACCTCTTTATTGAGATAATCTCCCTCAAGTAGTGTACGCTTGATGAAATCAATGCAGAGCGGCTGCGTCGTGAGAATGACTGGAATAGGCTCCTCTCCTGTTACCTCTAGATAAGCGATATTTTTGCTCATGTTGTCCACATAGTTGCCCTTGAGGAGGAACTTCCCTTTGTGCACATAGCTACTGTCAATAGCCCTGCCGTTTATTAGTAGCTTGACCATTGGTGGGTCAGCACCTTCCTGCGCATTAGTATATCCCGATATGTGGTACTTCTTCTTCTGCTGCTGGCAGCTACAAAGAAGACTCATTGCGACGAGAGAGAGCAGTAGTAGCACCCTCGTGAGATGTAGCCTAGAGAGCTGTGGTGACGTGTGGGTAGACATGAGACGGGAGGATTATTACGACTTGGGCATCAAGATCTCTAGTAGCTCCTTGACCCCTTGCGTCGCTACCTTCTGAATATGTGTGACATGAGCGATGCCGTGCGTATTGACCTCTTTGGGATCAATAAGGTAGATAGGGGTGCCGTTGGGAACGTAGGCGAGGAGGCTCGCAGCGGGGTAAACGTTGAGCGAGGTGCCGACGACTACCATGATGTCTGCCTGGCTTGCCTCACGAATGGCTGGCTCGATCATCGGGACCGCCTCGCCAAACCATACGATAAAGGGCCTCAGCTGTGACCCATCTGGAGCGAGATCGCCCACATGCAGGTCGGGGTGCTCGGGATCAACGGGGTAAGTCTTCTGAGTGTTGCGCACAGAGCAGTTTTTCATCAGTTCGCCATGGAGGTGTATCACCTTGCTGCTGCCGGCGCGCTCGTGGAGGTTGTCCACATTTTGCGTCACGACGGTCACATCGTATTGACGCTCTAGCTCGGCTAGCCCGTAGTGTGCCGCATTCGGTTCGCAGCCTACATAGTCACGACGGCGGTCATTATAAAAGTCTAGCACCAGCTTGGGGTTGCGCATGAAGCCCTCGATAGAGGCTACGTCCTGGACGGGATAGTTCTCCCACAATCCATCACTATCTCTAAAGGTCGATATGCCACTCTCGGCACTGACGCCAGCGCCTGTGAGGATGACCAGCTTGCGCTTCGCTTGATTGCTTGGGTTATTCATAATGTCTGTCTTCTTTATAGTGTGCACCTAAGATACGAAACTTATTTCTCAAGGTCAAATAGAGGTTCGGGTTGCAAGAGCTGAAAGCCCTGTCGGTGCAAGGGGCAGGAGCCATATTGGCGTATCCCCTCACGGTGCTGTGCTGTCGGGTAACCTTTGTTTTGCTCCCAGCCGTAGTGCGGGTATTCTTGCGCCTGCTGGGTCATATACTCGTCTCGGTGCGTCTTGGCCAGGATAGAGGCGGCGGCGATGGCTAGGTAGCGGTCGTCGCCCTTGACGATGGTGTGGTACTCGACCTCGTCGGGGCGTGGATCGTAGTAGTTACCATCGATGAGCAGACGCTCGGGCGTGCAGGGCAATGCCTCGATGGCGCGCTGCATGGCAAGCATAGAGGCGTGGAGGATGTTGATCCGCTGGATCTCCTGAACGGTTGCCACGCCTACTGCCCACGCTGTGGCATGCTCCTCGATGAAGAGACGCAGCTCCTCGCGCTGCTTTGCTGTGAGCTTCTTACTATCTCGCAGATGCGGATGGTCTAGCGTGTCGGGCCAGACGACAGCTGCCGCATAGAGGTCGCCAGCGAGGGCTCCTCGTCCAGCCTCGTCACAGCCGCACTCGATGAGTCCGTCCGATGCGTAGCGATGTAGTAAGGGCATGCTCCTTTAGCCTAGCATGGTGAGAGCACGTCGTAACGCTTTCGCAAAGATCTCTAGGTCCTCGTGCGTGTTGTACAGCCCGAGGGAAGCTCGGATCGTGGCGTGGTGTCCCATCCCCTCGATGAGCGGGATAGCGCAGTGATGCCCCGTGCGGAGTGCTACGCCCTGCTGGTCTAGGAACAGACCGAGGTCGTAAGCGTGCGCCTGATGGCTGATGAAGGTGACGACGGCTCCCTTGCCAGGGGCGGTGCCAAGTATCTCGAGCGACGACTCCTGACTGATGATCTGCGTGAGATGCTCTAGGAGCTCCGTCTCGTAAGCGTGGATGCGGTCCAGTCCGATAGCGGAGAGGTACTCAACGGCCGTGGCAAAAGCGTGCGAACCGATGAAGTCGGGCGTGCCTGCCTCAAACTTGTACGGTAGCTCGTTGAAGGTGGTCTCCTCAAAAGATACATGCTCGATCATCTCGCCGCCATACTGGTAGGGCGGTATCTGCTCGAGGAGCTTACGCCGTCCCCATACGATGCCGATGCCTGTGGGTCCGTACACCTTGTGCGAGGAGCAGACGTAAGCATCGATGCCCAGCTCCTGCACATTGACCGACATGTGGGGCGCAGACTGCGCTCCGTCGACGATGATGATAGCACCCTTGTCGTGAGCCAAACGGGCTAGCTGTGCGACGGGATTGACCGTGCCGAGGACGTTGCTCACATGCGCTACGGAGACGATCTTGGTGCGGTCGGAGAGTAGAGCCTCAAAGGCGGGTAGGTCTAGCGAACCGTCCGCTAGCAGCGGAGCGACACGTAGATGCGCTCCCTTGCGTAGGCAGAGCTGTTGCCACGGTACGAGGTTAGCGTGGTGCTCCATAGCGGTGATCAGCACTTCGTCATCGGGTCCGACGAGCGTTTCGCCAGCCGTAGAGGCTAGCAGGTTGAGCCCCTCGGTGGTGCCGCGTGTGAAGATCACTTCGTTAGGGTCAGAGGCTCCGATGAAGTGTGCCAGTGTGGCGCGCGCCGCTTCGTGGCGGTCGGTTGCCTCACGGCTGAGCTGGTAGACGCCTCGGTGGACGTTGGCATTGTATCGTGTGTAGCCCTCGGTGATGGCGTCGATGACCACTTGGGGCTTTTGTGTAGTGGCACCGCTGTCTAGGTAGACCCAGCCAGGCTGCGCTGAGGCGTAGTGCTGTATGAGTGGAAAGTCTAGACGATATGAGGAGAGGTCTGTAGAAGACATAAGGATAAAGGGAGAAATGTTCGACTAAAGCAACAGCCCGTCAATCAGATAGGCTGCTATATGTACGACGGCTAGCAAGACGACACCCATAGAGGTGCGCCTGAGCACAGCGTTGAGCTGGCTGCCTGTCACATGGATCATCTGACGGTATACGGATAGAGCGTAGAGGAGGTAGGGGAGGAGTAGGACGATGCCCCAGATGTTTCCCTTGAAGGCGACGATGGAGAGCAGCCATGCCAGGAGTATGTTTGCCAAGTAAAACTTTGGAGCAAACTCCTGACCAAGACGCACGATGCTCGTTCGCTTATCGTTCTTGCGATCCTCCTCGTAGTCTCGGTAGTTGTTGACCACAAGGATATTGACCGCCACGGCACCCATAGCTGTTGCCACGAGGAAGCTCTGTGTCGTGACCGCTCCCGTCAGGAGGTAGTAAGTGGTCATCACGGCGACCCAGCCGTAGAAGGTCATCACCGCTACATCGCCTAGCCCTAGGTAAGCAAGCGGGAAAGGGCCACCCGTATACATCCAGGCGAAGAGTATGATGAGCGCACCGAGGAGGAGGAGCCACGGATTGGTCAGCAGGCAAAGGGTCACCCCCGCCACACCTGCGATGAGACCCCAAAAGAGTGCCACTCCAATGATGTCACGCTCTCGCAATTGGCCCGAAGCGAGTGGACGGCTAAAGCCTACGCGCTCCGCTCCGTCAGCACCACGCTTGAAGTCGTAGTAGTCGTTGCAACAGTTAGAGAAGGATTGTGCCGACAGCCCCACGACCAGGCAGAGCGTAGCTATGAGCCAGTTAGAGCCTCCCTGTATCCAAGCCAAAGCGATGGCAGCAGCTATCGGTGCTAGCGATGCTGGCCAACTGTACGGTCGTGAGACCGAGATAAATTGCTTGAGGGTCATAATGTAGCGTGCGTGTATCGAGCCTACACCTTATTATTATAGCACCTCTGGACCTGGTGTGCGCAGATGTGCAAAGAGGTGATCTGAGAGATAGATCATCGCCCGCTTTTTCTCTTCCGTAGCGATGACTAGGTCGATGCTGTTACCACTAGTTCCGTAGCAGATGAGCCGTACAGCGACATCGTCCACCGCCTCGAGGATGCGCGCTTCGAAGCCTATGCGATGCCACCCCATATCTCCTACGATCGCGAGGATCGATAGGTCGCTTTGCACAGAGCCCTCAGCCCAGGGCGTCATCTCCTCGATCAGCGTGGAGATCGCCTCCGAGTCCTCTTCCGTGACGATGACGTAGCCATCGCCCGAAGCCATCAAGATGTCTGGCTCTATGTGCAGACGGTGCATAGCCTCCGTCAGCGTAACAAGGAACTGCCCCGTAGAGACGTCGCTATTGCTCAGATGCTTCAGCAGGAGCGTCACGACACACATCCCGTCCTTTGCCGAGATCGCCTTGATCATATCTCTGTTTGTCACATGAGATATGAGCGTGCCAG
>CABUDK010000043.1 GCA_902490315.1 uncultured Porphyromonas sp.
TAGCTCTCTGTTAGGGAGTATGGTACTCTGCGTTGCCCGGACTTTCCTCTCTCGCCTGCGGGTGGAGCCGAGACTCTAACCCTCTTGCGACAGCGACAAGCCGACCTACTGTCATATCCATGATACGTCACCGAGAGGCTCGACAGCCTCCACGTCTGCAAAGATACAAAATGAAGTGATTAGCGTGACGACCCTCAATTCCGTAAATCTGGGATTGGACTACCAAAACTTTATGCTATTCATCAGATGTATCGCATGCACCTCGCTACAACTTGAGAAAAGCAACTGTGTAGTCATCTAGCTCCAGCAACCCCTCATCGAGCCAAGCGTGCATCTGCTGAGTAAAGGTCTCCGCACTAGAGGCACTATCGATCAGCCGCTTCAAGACATCCTCGTAGAAGTCGAACTTCATCGCTCGAGCCAGTTGTACCCTATGGCTACCAGAGCTATGCTCGGCTATCAGCGCTTCCAGTTCGCCTGCATACTCCGTCCATCTAGAGACTTGATACATCATAAGGACAAAGCAAGAGAGCGCATCACTCGCAGCAAATAGCACACTGCTCTCCGTAAGCGCTAGACTCCCCTCGCTAAAGCCTGCGGGCGTCAAAGGGTCCTTGCAGCTTATCAAGTGGGGCGGGTTGTCGAAGTCTGCAACGCTCGTAAAGGAGTGCCACAGCTCACCAGTAGCTCTATTGTAGTGAAAGAGGACACTATCCCCGTAGGCTATCCATCGGCACTCTCCATTATCACCGATCCAAGCTGCCACCAGCGTAGCACAAGATCCCTCACTGTAAAACTTATTCAGGAGCATCGCATCCCCCTCCTTTGCCATAGCCTCACAGTCGTTGTAAAATTGCTGCCAAATCTGCTCCACCCAACTATCTAAAGCCTCATAGCCCATGAGCGGAGTCTGCTTGTCCAGCTGGCTCACGAGACAGTGAGACCATCTATCCGCATAGAGTCCACACCCGCCAGCACCATCAGATAGTGCTAGGCAGGAGGCATCTACATAGACAGAGTCCTCATTAGGAGTCTCTTCGCCAGGCTTAGCTATTGAGGCTAGACGATAGTCAAGCTTAGTCATCTTAGGGGGCTGGGCAAAGGATGCTTTTCGTTGTGCTCGTCTACGTAGCCTTGTGCGCCTCTTACGCCTTATCTGTTTCTCTCTATTCATATAGATTGCTGTACTAGGGCACTTGACAGCGTGCCTATCTTCATCATCTTCACCAGTTGCTCCATACCTGCGTTTACCCCCATCGCACGGTAGCGTATGTCTTGATCTCTATCGTGAAAGAGCATACGAATCTGCTCGTTGTAGTTTAGAGGTAGCAGGCTAGACATCTCAAAGAGTGACTCTCCATACCCATTGCCACGCATCTCTCCAATGGTCGCAGGGAATAGGATAGCCTCCGTCTCTCCAGAGACGATATGGATGTTGAAGAGGAGCACATTACCATCATTCGTAAACTTCGACTTCAGCTGATTGGCCAGCTGCTGCATCTCGTCACGAGAGGCTCCATTGTACTCGCCGTCCGTTATGTTGATGACAATAGGAGGATAGCAGTCCTGCGTCTGATGGCGAGAGAGCCAGTCGTCTAGCAGCCCCTCAGCATGCTTAAATGCCTTGTCCATACGCGTCCAGCTGCCATCATGACGAGCCTCCATCCATTGCTTCTTCTCGACTTCGATCTCCTTCACACCAGCTCTTGTCCGCACCTGCTCCTTGACCTTGATCTTCTTGTATTCATTAAATCGGATCTCTTCAGGAGTCACAAAGCCCCGACCAGCCAAGGCTCCATTCCAACCACTGTACGCCTCCTCGCCATAGCCCACGACGGCTATGTCAAAGTAGTGACGCGTCTCGCTGGCACGTATGCAGCGCTCCACCAACTCATCAATCTGATTATTAACAATACGAGCCACAGCCTCCGAGAGGGTCATACGCTCCCCGTTGAGGGTAGTAATGTTACGCATGGAGACGCTATGATCCACTAGGAATATAAAGGCAGAGGGGTGCTCGCGTGTGATGCGAGCCGTGTAGGCATTCTTGCTCTGAAGCTGTGTAGGCTGTGAGGGGATTGGGATGCCAAAGTTAGAGATGTTGGTGATGTACTGTAGCGGGATGAAGTTCTTCACCAACACCTCTGCCTGATAGTATGGCTGCTCGTCAGCATCTAGATCGAAGTGCTTTCGTGCCTTGACCGACGTGAAGTGAATCTGCTTGAAGTGACTCAGATCTCCTCCACACTGCACCCCATTACTCGTAGCATTGCGATCAGCATATAGGCTATTCGTGTCATAGATCACCTCAGGGTCTATCTCCAGCACTACTGGGTTGGAGATACGTCCGTCATTCATTGCCACATACATCATCGGGTGCTCCTTAGTAAAGCTCACACGCACATAGTGCTCCAGCCCGCTACGCTCATCTAGTGACCAGGATAGGGAGCCAGGGCCACCACCTCCAGGCTTCGGGATCTGTATTCCTCGCTCCTTGCAGTCTTGCCATGAGTAGAGTCCCCCATGCTGTATGATCTGCTCTAGATTATCTCGATCGGTAAAGTGGTATAGCTTCGTAATGCCGTGGCTATCCAGCACCGCCTTAAACTCTTGCCAGTTTGCTCTCTTATTCATAGTCTCTTATATTCTTCTAGGTTATAGCTCCTCTCCAAAAAGTGTCGTCTGTATAACACCCCGCTCGCCATCGCTAGGCACTACCTGCTCTACAGATCTCTTAGATACAGGCTCCTCCAGACCGATAGCATCCTCGTAGGGATAGAGCCCCTCAGCATAAGCCTTCACAAGGTAAGCATGCGAGAGCGGCTTCTTCGGGTCGTCCACGTCGGTACTACTATTATAGTCTAGTAAGATGATTGTCTTGCCAGCACGATCAGCAGCCCGCAAGCGCTCTATGATCCATAGTACCTTATGCTCTAGCACCCAGCGATAGGTCGGTAGGTAGATCTCACGCCGAGCTGTCATATAGTCGAGTAGCTCCGAGCTGTTCAGCCCACGCTGATGCCCCCGTGGCGGGCCGAAGCGACGCACGCTCCGCTTCAGCCCCTTCATAGAGCTCTTCTGGATCACCTCACGGTCTATACCGACCGACTCAAAGACCTTGAGTCCCTGCCAAATTCCCTCTACCGAGGCACCCGTGGCAGGCGATGAGAAGGGTATCGGGATCCCCCCATGTGGATAAAATGGACTCAGCTTCACCAACGGCTCCTGCGCCTTGCTCGTTATGTCCACGATAATCGCCCCTGGGTACTCCTGCAGCAGCTTCTCTTGCTTCCTGCGTCTATTCGCTACAATAATCATATCGTTGTAATCGCTTGTCGGGCCCTTTAAAAAATTCGATCACCAAATCTATTTTTCAGGTTCTCTCTAGTGGACTGGCTAAGATTATCGCATCCACGCAAAGCTCCTTGCCCCATAGAGGTGACAGAGTTAGAAATCGTCAACGAGGTAAGATTCGAGCATTTCGCAAATGCCCAGCTCTCAATGGAGGTAACAGAGGCGGGTATTGTCAATGAGATAAGACTAGAGCAATACTCAAATGCACTGTCGCCAATGGCGGTGACAGAGTTGGGAATACAATAAGAAGTTTTACTAGAGCAGTAGGCTCTAAGCAGCCTCTTATCAGCAGTAAAGAGGACATTGTCCTCCACATAAAAGTGTGGAGATTGATTTTCTAACTGAAGAGTTAGCCCTATAAATGGATTAGTTTCAATCGTTGTTACAGACTTGGGAATCGTCAACGAGGAAAGACTCTTGCACCAAAAGAATGTATAATCTCCAATGTAGGTTACAGAGTCAGGAATCGTCAACGAGGTAAGACTAAAGCAACTATGGAATGCACTGTCGCCAATGGATGTGACAGAGTTAGGAATTGTCAGCGAAGTAAGGCTATAGCAACAAGAGAAAACGCTGTCTCCAATGGAGGTGACAGAGTTGGGTATCGTCAACGAGGTGAGATTTTCGCAATTCTCAAATGCACTGTTGCCAATGGAGGTGACAGAGTTGGGTATCGTCAACGAGGTTAGACTAGAGCAATACTTAAATGCACTGTCGCCAATGGAGGTGACAGAGTCTGGAATCGTCAACGAGGTTAGACTAGAGCAATCCTTAAATGCACTGTCGCCAATGGAGGTGACAGAGTTGGGAATTGTCAACGAAGTAAGACTAGAGCAATGCTCAAAGGCATGACTTCCAATGGATGTTACAAAATTAGGGATAGTATAAGAAGCTTGGGTAGAGCAGTAGGCTATAAGTTGACTTTTATCAGCTGTAAAGAGGACATTATCCTCCACATAAAAGTGTGGAGATTGATTGTCTAACTGAATAGTTAGCCCTATAAATGGATTAGCTCCAATCGTTGTAACAGAGTCGGGAATCGTCAACGAGGTGAGATTATCGCAATCCACAAATACACTGTTGCCAATGGATGTAACAGAGTCGGGAATCGTCAACGAGGTAAGATTTTCGCAATTCTCAAATGCACTGTCGCCAATAGAGATGACAGAGTTGGGAATCGTCAACGAGGTAAGATTCTCGCAATTCTCAAATGCACTGTCGCCAATAGAGATGACAGAGTTGGGAATCGTCAACGAAGTAAGGCTAGAACAACCCCAGAATGCACTATCTCCAATAGAGGTGACAGAGTTGGGAATTGTCAACGAGGTAAGATTCTCGCAATTCTCAAATGCATGGTCTCCAATGGAGGTGACAGAATCGGGGATCGTCAACGAGGTAAAACTCGAGCAACCCTTAAATGCTCTGTTGCCAACGGATGTGACGGAGTCAGGAATCGTTAACGAGGTAAGATTATCGCAATCCACAAATGCCCATTCTCCAATGGAGGTGACAGAGTTGGGAATCGTCAGCGAGGTAAGACTCTCGCAATAAAAGAACGCTTCATCACAGATGGTTGTGACAGTATCTGGTATTGTGTAGGAGACTAGGTCACTAGGGACACTTAGTAGGCGCTTGCGGTCGGGACTGAACTTGACACCATACTCATCGGTGTAGGCTTCGGCGAGGTCTTCCTTCGTGACTTCGGTGGAGAGTGGCACGACGACGGGCTTCTCGGGGCGGGTCGTGGAGAAGAGCTGGAAGGAGGTGGTGGCAAGGCTTTGCTCTGCGTGCGCTAAGACGAAGAGCCCCACAAGTTTGCAGAGATCCTTGTCCCCGACGAGCTTCCAGATCGCTTGCATCACTTTGCTCTGTGCTAAGTCGCGGTAGTCGCTGGCACTGAAGAGGAGACGGTCGGGAGCACCGTACTGGTCGAGCAACTGCGAGTCTAAGGCGATGGCTCGTAGCGAGAGCGCAATGGAGGCTAGCGCAAAGTCATCGATCGTAGCGTCAAATAGCTCAGGGGTGCGAAGCGGATGACGAAACTCCTCCGTGCCTAGCGTTGGCGAACTCTCGCCCTGCATGCTGGGCACAAACATCCCATCGTAGTCAATCAGCGTGAGCGTACCCGTGTCGGAGACCATAATATTGTCCGGCTTCACATCGCCATGGGCAAAGGGCTGACTGCGCAGGTAAGCTGCTAGCCTGCAGAAGCGGTAGCAGAGCATCTCCATAGCGTACGAGTCCCGATAATGCTCACGAATGTACAGCTCCATCGTACTCCCCTCGACCCAATCCATCAGTAGTACAGGGAACTCCGACTCGCTACTCACACTGCTATCTACAAAGAGCTCACGCTCGTAGTAGCGCATCGAGGTGAGGTAGGTCGTGCCAGCCACCTCCAGCTCTTCCTCGATCTTACGATAAGCCTCTGCACGTCCCTCCTGCTCCTCGGTAAAGCATTTGAGCGCATAGAGCTGCCCCGTGCGAGGATCGCGCATCTTAAAGACCACGGCAAAGGCTCCGCTACTGCGGTACGGCTCACCATGCTCGTCCTGCACCACCTCTAGATGCTTCAACTGGTCTAGATTTTCACTCGCATGCGTGATCGCACTGACATATTCCGACAATAATGGGTACTGCATCTCTTTAGATTATCTCTCTATATGACACCTTCAATCGTTGCGCAAAGCGAAGAGGAAGGGGGTACATCCTGCTGAAACGCAATAGCTGTCGTCCCTCCACGCCCTCGCCTCACAAAGGTAACACTATTAGACAATATAACTATCCAATAATCCTCCCTTCCGCAAATCTCATTACAAGTCTGCTCAATGTGCCGACGGATAACAGGCTTGTAGGAGTGCACGTCCCAGATCGTTGTCCTCTCCTGAATATAGAGCGCGTTCCGATTCCTCTGATCGTTCTGATGATTCCTATGCATTTCGATTCTTCGGAGGAATTTCTCAAATAGCTCCCGAGAAAATTCCGATTTCCTCGGAGGAAAGAAAAAATACTTCGGAAGAATCAACTGAAACTTCGGAAGAATCATCTGATAAGTCCGAAGAATTTTCCCATTCCTCCCTGGAAAATGAAAAATAGCCCCGTGGAAATTTGGAATTTCTCCACGAGGTGGTTTCGATAGAAAATACTATATTTGCCGTCGTAATGGTCTCTTGTGTGTACAAGCAGACAGGGAGAGGATCTTCTTCAGTTTCCTTATGTCTGCTTCTTAAGCTTCGCACAAGGGTATAACGATCCATTAGTAACATACAACAAACAGATTACATAATCTATCATGAAACAAACTGCTACCCTCTGGAGTTTACTCCTCACGCTCCTCATGGCCGTCACAATGAGCACGGCTCAGGAGCCCGTAACGCCTCGTCTGCAAGCCGCTAGCGCAGGTACATCCCTACGAGCTGGCGAAACTTTGCCAGGCTTCGGCTATGCTGACCGATATGTTGAGAAAATAGCGTATCTAGGTATTGGCAAAACAAACCTCTATCTCTCTTGTTACATCTTACTTCCTGAGGTAGGTGCTAATAAGATTGAGAAGATATCTTTCCCCGCCGCTAAGGCGGACAAGGTCGCCTACGTTTTGATCCTCTCAGAGGATGGTAAGACCACGCTCTACAACCAAAAGTGTGAGATCGTCAAGGGAAACAATCAGATCACACTCTCCAAGCCCTTTACTACAGAGGCTGGCAAGCGTTATCTAGTAGGCTTTGCCACCAAGGCTGTAGGTAAAGGCGACAAAGATGCATTCGTTATCCCATTTGATGGAACTGTTGATATCGATGAGGGTTCATATGCTGCTGCTGGTACAGAGCCCTACCCTACGGCAAGTAGCACGGAAAAGACATTCGGCTTCTTAAAAGTCAAGGGCTTAGGCTTTGGATCTGCCTGTATCTTCGTCACGCTACAGGATAATAGCAAGGTACAGAATCTAGGCTATCTAACAGCTGCTGATGGCAACTTCAATATGGTCACAAAGGGCGATAAGATCTCTACGAAGGTCTCTCTCCGCAATATCGGTATGAACGATATTACCTCCTTCGAGCTTACCTATCAGTTTGGCACAGGCGAGGTCAAGAGCATCGCACATACAGTAACCCCAGCACTAGCTTCAAGTAAGACAGGGGAGTACACCTTTGAGATCCCCGCTGAGGCTGAGGGTATGGGCACAGTACACTTTGCCGTCGCTAAGGTCAATGGTCAGAAGAACGCCTATGCAGATAATCGTGTAGACCTCCCCTATAAGGTCGGTGACTTCTCAGCAATGATCAATCGTGAGACGGTCATCCTAGAGCGGTTTACCTCAGAGAAGTGCGGTAACTGTCCTAGTGCGGACCGCTACGTTCAGGCTGACATCGACAAGCTTAAAGCTGCAGGACTACGCGTCAGCTACATTATGTATCACTCAGGTTACTACGAAGACTTCCTGACGATGCCTGAGAGTGAGAAGCTCTACGGCTACTTCTTCCCTGACGGTAAGTCTTATGCTCCTGCTATGTCTATCAACCGAACCTACCTACCCAAGGAGGGTGCTCTCGTACAGCACGCTGCTGGATATGATCCCAAAGAATGGGCTACCAAGATGAAGAACGGTAAGCAGGGTGTCAAGATCGAGCGGATCGATCAGACCATCTCTGATGGTACACTGGAGGCTGTTGTCAGTGGTGTAGCTCTCAAGAACTGCTTCGACCCAGAGGATCTCTACCTGACAGTCATCGTGACGGAGGACAATATCCCCTCTAGGCGCCAAAGTGGAGCAAATAAGAGTTACAAGCATCAAGCTGTACCTCGTCTCTTCCTCACAGCTCCTACAGGTGACAAGCTCAAGGTCGAGGCCGACGGCAAGTTCAAGGTCACGCTACGGGGTACCCTCAAGTCTACTTGGGTAGGTAGCCAGTGCCATGTAGTTGCTATCGTTCACCCAAGCATCACACAGCCTAACAAGGTCAACCGTGCAGTACATACTGCCGAGACAGCTCCACTAGGCTTTGGTCTCGCTAACGAGGCTGTAGCTCCAGCACAAGCTCCTATCGTAACGGCTGAGGGTGGCTACCTAAACATCCTAGGTCGTGTCGATGCCTTCGAGCTATATGACATGTCTGGTGCACTCGTCACGACCTCTGTAGAGACACGTCTCGTGCCAGGCACTTACATCATCCGCATCTTCAGCGATCTACGTGTCTACACCTCTAAGGTGATCGTTCGCTAAAGCTCCATCAAAGGATATAGCCACTCACACGGTAGTAATGTGGCTGAAAAACAAAGTCTGGGCTTGACCACGTGTCAAGTCCAGACTTTGTCTTTTATCGTATAGCGTTTGTGTCAAAGCGAGACGTGTAACCCTTTGTAGGGACGCACGAGAGTGTCTGGCGGGAGGGCGTCCGTTGTGTCAAAGGTTACAGCGTCGTGGTTTTAACGGGGACGGACGCTCAGACCGAGCGTCCCTACAGGAGTCGTCCCCGCTTCGCCCGTCAAATCGTTACACGTCTCGCTTTGATACTACGGATGCTCGTGACGTGTAACGATGATGTAGGGACGCACGAGAGTGTCTAGCGGGAGGGCGTCCGTTGTGTCAAAAGTTACAGCGTCGTGGTTTTAACGGGGACGGACGCCCTCCGACTCGACACTACCGAGCGTCCCTACAAATCGTTACACGTTTCATCGGATCACTTGAATTGCGAGCAGTGGCGCACGATTGGGCTATGTGACTTATTTTTATTACCTTTGAGGAGCTTACGGCAGAGACGTGTGGCGGATGATGTGCGTCTCGAACTTCTTTACTAGAGAAGAGCCAAGTGATTGATAAGCGTCTAACTTACTTTTTACACAATATGAATCAGAAGCAATTAGAA
>CABUDK010000044.1 GCA_902490315.1 uncultured Porphyromonas sp.
AGCAAAAAGTCCTCTCACGCTCTATCGGTGAGAAGATGAAAGCGGGTGCCCGCGAAGAGGCTGAGCAGCTCAAAGCCGAGGTGCAGGCACTCAAAGAAGTTTCTAAACAGGCTGAAGAGACGATGCGACAGGCTGAGGAGACGATGCGACAGCTCCTACTCTCCGTACCTAATCTGCCACACCCCGACGTGCCACACGGCACCTCTGCCGAGGACAACCTATGTGTAGCTACGGGTGGAAAGATGCCGACACTAGCTGACGATGCCAAGCTACCACACTGGGAGCTGGCTAAGCAGTACGACCTCATAGACTTCGAGCTGGGAGTCAAGATTACGGGCGCAGGCTTCCCCGTATATAAGGGTAGGGGCGCAAGACTACAGCGCGCTTTGATCAACTTCTTCCTCGACAGAGCTACGGCGGCTGGCTTTCAGGAGGTCGAGCCTCCTATTATGGTCAACGAGGCTTCCGGTATCGGTACGGGGCAGCTCCCTGACAAGGAGGGGCAGATGTACCACGCAGAGCTGGACAACCTCTACCTCATACCGACGGCTGAGGTGCCTGTGACCAATATCTTCCGTGATGTCATCCTAGAGGCGGACCAGTTACCTATCTGTTGCACTGCCTATACGCCTTGCTTCCGTCGTGAGGCGGGCTCGTATGGCAAGGACGTACGCGGGCTCAACCGCCTGCATCAGTTTGACAAGGTAGAGATCGTCTCCATCGACCGTCCCGACCACTCGTGGCAGCAGCTCGACAAGATGATCGCACACGTCAAGAGCCTTGTCGAGGAGCTTGAGCTCCCTTACCGTATCCTCCGCCTCTGTGGTGGTGACCTAAGCTTTACGAGTGCGATGACTTACGACTTTGAGGTCTTCTCAGCTGCGCAGGAGCGTTGGCTCGAGGTGAGCTCGGTCTCTAACTTCGAGAGCTATCAGGCCAACCGCCTGATGTGTCGCTACCGTGACCCTGAGGAGGGGATTACCCTTTGTCATACGCTCAACGGCAGCGCCCTCGCTCTGCCACGTATTGTCGCTGCCCTACTAGAGAACAATCAGACGCCTGAGGGTATTATCATCCCCAAGGCTCTGAGACCCTACACCGGCTTTGACAAGATAGACTAAGCAATCGCCCCAACCCACACCGCTATGGCTAAGAAAGGCAAGCAATCCGCCCGAGCGATCAACATACGCAACAAGCGCGCGACCTATGACTATGAGCTCCTCGACCAGTACACCGCAGGCATCGTACTGGTCGGTAGTGAGATCAAGTCGATACGTGCGGGCAAAGCGGCTCTCGTGGATAGCTACTGCTACTTCTCGCGTGGTGAGCTGTGGATCAAGAATATGTATATAGCGGAGTACAGCTACGCTTCCTACAACAATCATGTGGAGCGACGGGAGCGCAAGCTGCTACTCAACCGCAAGGAGCTACGCAAGCTCGAAGAAGAGATGAAGAACCCTGGGCAAACGATCATCCCCGTGCGTCTCTTTATCAACGAGCGTGGACTCGCCAAGCTGGTCGTTGCACTTGCCCGAGGTAAGAAGCAGTACGACAAGCGCGCTGCCATACGCGACCGAGAAGACAAGCGGCGCCTAGAGCGTGCCATGCGCTTCTGACGAACCGCAACAGTCGAGTTCTGTAGCTTGCAGACGTTTCAATAAATTCTAGCGAAGAGCTTCATAGCAAGCATCTCATGATTCGCAAGCGAATAAGATAGTTCAACTAACAAAAGTGTGTTCTTTCAGACTGTATATTATATGAGGCATATTAAGTTTACATTTACAATTGTCGCTTGTCTCTTGACAGCGTGTGCTCCAGTTTCGACCCATTTAGATCCTCAGAACAAGATTGACTCGGAGATCACACGATTGGATAGTATTGCGATAACACTAGCTGAAATTAGAGCACTAGATCAAGGTATTAGAGACAACCCCCATCTTTACTTTTCAAACAGTCGGGCTTTCAATCTCCATACTGATAGCCTCTGCTTTTCAAAAGCAATTTGGCTCATCGAGCATTACGGGTATATAAGCGATTTAGGAAAGTACAACGACTCTTTCGGATATCTATTGGAAGCCCTGCCTGCCGTTTTACTACATAATCCTCAAAGGTTGATAGAGCCACAGACTTATGACCTATTGAAGCGAGAGGTGGATGCAGGTAGACTACCTGCCGAATTTGTAGCCACCCTGCTTGATAAGTATTATGTGATGAAAGAGAAACGCACATTATACTTTTCGGGGTTTCGACAGTGGCTACAACAGCCCTACCCTCACAAGAGAGATCAGGCACTATCTGACAGTCTCAGACAAGATTTAGGACTACCAGTGCTTCCAGACAGCCTATTCGTGTATTAGGGCTGTATATCCAGCTATACACGGCGCCCCTTTCAGACTTTTATCGGACAGCAATAAATCAAAAAGGAGACCCAAACACTTCTAGTAAGCGATTTGCGTTTTAGATTTCGTTAGTCTTGCGCTCCGTATGAGCGTAGCGACTTCGGGCTCAACGCACCACAAATGTTCCGACTGAAACGCCACAAATGTTCAGATCGGACTGGATATCTGTCTGACATTTAGTTGTTTTGACTATTATCTCTTTTTGGGGTAAATAAGAAACGGATTAACCGCCTTCTCTAGGAAGACGACTAATCCGTTTTTTCTGTTTTGTAGGGGTGTTATGCCCTAAATATGAAGCATAGCTTGCCCTAAAGATAGAGACTTAAAAGCCGAAGGCATGCTTAGAGCTGGAGGGTTAGAACTGGAGCATCCGCTCGATGGAGCGCCACGCCTTCTGACGTAGCTCCTCGTCGACATGCACCTCGTACTGCTCGTAGAGGAGTGCGTCACGGAGTCCCTCGAGGGTGATCATCTTCATATATTCGCAAGTCTGATCGGGGAGGATCGGGATCAGCTCCTTGTCAGGATAGCGTCTCGTCATCTCGGCCAGCACCTCAGGCTCCGTGGCGATGATGTACTGCTTCAGGTCAGATACCCCAGGACGATTGATGATCGTTGTGGTCGAGCCGATGATGCAGCGAGGATTGTCGACGATCGACTGGTCGCTAGCAGCTACCGACTCAGGGTGTATCAGGATCTCTGCCTCGGGATAGCGATCGAGCATCGTGTGAACCAGCTCGGAGGTGATGTCAGCATGCACGTAGCAAGCTCCCTGCCATAGATCCATCTCCCGTCCCGTTACATTCATGATGTACTGTCCGAGGTTCTTGTCAGGACCAAAGAGGATCGGTTGACCCGTGGGGAGGGCGCGTACGATCTTCAGGGCATTAGCACTGGTCACGCAGTAGTCGGTGACCGCCTTGACAGCTGCTGTCGTATTGACATAGCTGACCACAATGCCGTCGGGGTGCTTGACGCGCCAAGTGTTGATACCCTCAGCCGTAGCACCCTCAGCAAGGGTACAGCCAGCGTGTGGTACGGGGCAGAGAACTTTCTTATTGGGCGAAATGATCTTAGCGGTCTCACCCATGAAGCTAACTCCGCAGAAGACAATCATATCCGCCTCGGTCTCTCCAGCGATCTGTGAGAGCGCCAGTGAGTCGCCTAGGTGGTCTGCGATGCGCTGTATCTCGGGGCGAGCGTAGTAGTGGGCCAGGATGACCGCGTTTTTCTGCTCCTTGAGCGTGCGGATCTCTTTGTAGAGAGCCTCTATCTGTTGTTGTGTCATGTGTAAATAGTCAGTTAGTGTGTTAGGTGTAAAAGAAGTCAAGCCGCTCTATTGGATCGGCTTGATCTTCATGCTTATGTCGAAAGCCCGTACCGAGTGGGTCAGTGCTCCAATGCTAATGTAGTCTACGCCGACAGCAGCCACGGCAGCTAGACGCTCAGCTGTCATATTGCCCGAAGCCTCTACCTTAGCTTGTCCATCGATGAGTTCGACGGCACGGCGCATCGTCTCTATGTCCATATTGTCCAGCATGATGATGTCGGCACCAGCGTCTATAGCCTCCTGCACCTCCTCCAGTGTGGTGGTCTCGACCTCAATCTGTATAGAGATCGGCAGATGAGGACGCACCTCCTCCACGGCAGGCAAGATGCCACCCGCCATGGCGATGTGATTGTCCTTGAGCATCACCATATCAGAGAGCGAAGCTCGGTGATTAGTGCCCCCGCCGTCGCGTACCGCCATCTTGTCCGTGAGGCGATGTCCCGGAGCTGTCTTGCGGGTGTCTAGGATTTGTGTCTTGGTACCAGCGACGCACTGCACACATTGGTGGGTGTAGGTAGCGATGCCGCTCATGCGCTGCATGAAGTTGAGCATGATACGCTCAGCCCGTAGCAGGTCCGCATAAGGTGCCTCGATGGTTGCTAAGATATCGCCCTTGCACACCTCGTCGCCATCCTCATACTCTGATGTAAAGGTGATCTCCTCCTCAGGAGTGCATCGACAGAGGACCATATAAGCTACCTCTAGACCAGAGATGATGCCGTCGTCCTTAGCTATCAGTGTGGCGATGGCTCGGTCGCTCTCGCTCAGTATGTAGCGTGTCGATAGGTCTCCCGTGGGAGCATCCTCGCGGTAAGCAAGCTCGATAAGCGTGGCAAACTCCTCGCTGTTGTATATATCAGTCATACCTCTTGTGTGCTATTTGATCGGTTGATGTGTTATTTGTCCATTGAGCAGCCTCGTTCGATAAGCTTCGCTCTCAGGCAATGTCTCCGTGTAGTCGCTGCGGTAGTGGCCTCCACGGCTCTCCTCACGCAGTAGTGCTGCATGCGCCATCATGTGCGCCACCTCTACCCGTCTGCGGGTCATGTAGGCGTGGATGCTGTGCTGTGCATCCTCTGCGAGCGTGTCGGAGAGATGCTGTAGCTCATGTAACGCTTCTATCAGTCCCTCCTTAGAGCGGATGATCCCCACCCGGCTCATGAGTATGTCGCCCATCTGTCGATTGATCTTTGTCTGCTGCTCTAGTGCATAGATCTGCTCTTTGTCTAGGCTCCACGACAAGTCTGGCAGATTCGTCGGAACTGCTAGTGATGCTGTATCAGTAGGCGTGATCGGGTGTGCGATCGCATAGTCAGCGATGCGCTTGCCGAAGACGATGCACTCAATGAGCGAATTGGAAGCCAAGCGGTTGGCACCCATCACTCCAGTCGAAGAGACCTCTCCGACAGCGTACAGTCCAGGCAGGCGGGTGCACCCGTTGAGATCTACGCCAATGCCCCCCACCGTGTAGTGCGCTGCAGGGGCCACGGGGATCTCGTCTGTAATATCTAGTCCCAGCTGGCGGCAGTGCTCTGAGATGGTCGGGAAGCGCTGTAACAGTCGCTTCGGGTCAATGTGTCTCAGTCTCAGTCGTACATGGTCGGTACCCTCCTCTTGCATCTTGAGGAAGATGCTTCGCGCCACCACATCTCTCGGTGCCAGCTCTGCGAGGGGGTGTAATGCGGGCATAAAGCGCTCACCGTGCTTGTCTACAAGGTAAGCACCCTCGCCACGTACCGCCTCACTAATGAGAAAAGAGGCGTACCCAGGCAGATAAAGAGCTGTGGGGTGAAACTGTATAAACTCTAAGTCCATCAGTTCGGCACCCACCTCACTGGCTAACCACAAGCCATCGCCTAGAGCTGTGGGAGGATTGGTCGTAGGGTAGTAAAGCGCAGCGGCACCGCCAGTGGCTAGTACGACAGCCGATGCTAGGATCGTGTCGTAGTGGTGAGCGCGCTCGTCATAGGTCACCAGTCCCTGACAGTGTGACCCGTCGGCAGAGCGTAGCACCTGTACGGCACTGTGATGGTCGAAGATCGTAATGTGCTGCGCCTTCCTGACCTGATCGATCATAAAGGTGGTCACGAGTCGTCCCGTAGCATCTCCCCCAGCGTGGAGGATACGACGATGGTGATGTCCCCCCTCGAGACCGAGGGCTAGATGTCCATCTTCGCTGTCGAAAGCCATACCCATCTGGATCAACTCATTGATCCGGTCGGGTGCTTCGTCTGTCAGCACCTTGACCGCCTCTGGGATGCAGAGCCCACGCCCCGCCACGATCGTGTCTTCGTAGTGATCTGTCGGTGAGTCCTTCTGGTCGGTGACAGCAGCCATCCCACCCTGTGCGTAGTAGGAGTTGCTCTCCTCGATGGTGCGTCGAGCAATGAGCGCTACCGACCCATGCTGCGCTAGAAAGTAAGCGCAGTAAAGCCCCGCGAGGCCACCACCTATGATGATGTAATCATATCGCTGAGGAGATTGCTGCTGTTTCATATACTACTATTGCCTGTTAACTAAGTCGTACTATGCAGAGCTTGTAATTATAGCTCGCAGAGTACTGTTGTGCAGGCAAATGTAGTGAAATAATCCTTACGAACGAGTGACAATAGCCCTGAAATCGCATATTCTGCGACCTGGTAGCGTCATTCTGCAAAGAGCTGTTGGCAATTAAGGTCTATTGTTATTGGATCTGATAGATGTGCAGAGCGTTTTTTGAGTGCACGATACGAGTAACGATGATACGTGTAACCCTTTGTAGGGACGCACGGTCTGTGCGTCCGTTGTAGAACAAATGTTACAGCATCGTATCGCTGGTTCGGGGACGGACGCTCAGACCGAGCGTCCCTACAGCGGGTTACACGTCACTTCACCACCCGTCATTTCGTTACTCGTTATGCCACCTTCTTGGCTTGTCGCTTATGATGCCAAGCAAGGTAACCTCCGATCAGGATGAAGGTGACGAGGATGGCTATCATCTCGCCGATATGCTCTAGCGGAGCGATCCAGATCTCGTTAAAGAGGTTGTTGCGCCCCAGTATTTCAACAGGTGTCCAAAGGACGATAACGGCTGGGATCGCCATACGTATGTTTGCCCCCCACTGCTTGCGAGCGAGCTGCTTGCGAAAGATGAAGAAGAAGCCGATGAAGCAGCCCACCCCCACGGCGATGGTCACGGGATGACTCTGACCGAGGAAGCGTGGATCGTAGCAAAACATCAGCAGCAAGTAGCAGGTCCATAGGAGCATCATCGTCTCCATAAAGGTCACCATAGCTGGGTGGCGTGTCATACCCGAGCGCACGACGAGATCACGCTTCTTGCCGAGAAGGACCCGCTGACACCAGAGCATAAAGTTGCACCCCGTGCGTACATTAAATATATAGAGTAGCATGATCGACACCCAGAAGCCAAACGTAGCCGGCATCAGTAGGTACTCTGGTCTAGTCACAACGATATCCTTGATATCCTGCATGTGCTGTACGGGTACGCCATCGATAGATAGGACGGGATTCGCCGCTATCCCCTGCACGTAAGTCGTTGTAGTGGTTACGACCCCGTTGACAATCTCTGGGTGGGCTCCAAAGCGCTGAGCGTAGTACATAAAGAGGAACTCGACCCATCCAGTCCACAGGAATAATCCCCCGATGAGTCCGCAAAGCGTCTGAGGGGTATCTTTCTTGACGAAGACGCCACACACAGCGACTATCAGTCCTAGTAGCCCCAGTCCGAAAGCACTGTATGGCAGTGTAGCGGGTGCTATGAGGAGCTCCATAAGGATCATAAAGGCATGTCCTAGAGGCATCAAGCATAGGACAAGGAGGAAGGAAAGCAGCGACTGCCGCCATGCGAGCTGAGGCTGCAAACTAGATGAATGCGTAGATCTATCCATAAGGTTGTACGATGGTTTGTTGTGAATAACGATGCAAATGTACGAAATAGGTCTGAAATAAAACAATGCTGGACTAAATTGTCGTCTTCTTCGTACGAATTCATCTTTAGTTTCGAGCTCCTTTTAATAGCTACCAAGGAAATCTCAAATTCCTCGGTGGAGATTTGAGATTTTCCACGGAGGAAAAAGAAAATTCTTCGGACTTATCATTTGATTCTTCCGAAGTTTCATTTGATTCCTCCGAAGAAATTTCTCTCGCCTCCGTGGAGAGTTTTTATTTCCTCGGGAGCTATTGGAAAATTCCTCCGTGGAGAGCGCTGTCTCTTGACAGAAATGACCACAAGCCTTACACTACAACAGCCTTATCATGTAGCTGCACTGCAACAATTGATGCGTTGAGTCGTCTTTACAATAGAAGCATATTAATGAACAAACAGATCACAATCTATGAGTAGCATGAATTACTTCCGTTTGTGGGGAGCGATAGCACTCCTCCTCATCACCGCAGGCGCACTGCGTGCGCAGACCATCACGATCCAGGGGCGAGTACTCGCCAGTAGCGACTCGACCGCACTCGTCGGGGCTAGCGTCGGGCTATTT
>CABUDK010000045.1 GCA_902490315.1 uncultured Porphyromonas sp.
GCTCATCGATAGAACTCCCAAGCGCCTGCGAGCAGTCCTCGATGATGGTCATATTATATCGTTGCGCCACTTCGCAGAGGAGCTCCATATTGGCAGGGATGCCGTGAGCGTGCGCCACGATGATGGCGCGGGGTAGGGGAGTACCAGCATTGGTCATGCGCTCGAGATGCTTGCCGAGAAGGAGCGGGTCCATCGCCATATTGAAGGAGGTGACCTCCACAAAGATCGGACGCAGTCGCATCGCGAGCAAACAGTCGACATACTCCTTGCGCCAGTAAGCTGGTACGAAAAGAGACTCACCCTCTCGCAGCTGCAACATGCGCAGTGCGGCGGTAAGTGCTACTTGTGGCGAAGAGGTCAGATGGATCGTGCGCTCGACTCCCAACAAACGGCGCAATGCTTGCTCAAATCCCGTACAAAGTCCCGAGTCGGTCAGAAAATCGTCAGGAATTTGCGCTTTAATGGCCTCTTGTGATGGGTAAACGCCTTGATAGTTAAGCTGTTCTGTCGATATTGGAGGCATCTTCTGTAGTTTCTCGTTTTGGCTAGTTTCGGGCCGTTTGGCTCTTTTGTTGCTCTCTTTAGCTTTGCGGTGAGCAGATTTGGCAAAAAGCTATGCCCCTCTCCACTTTCATCGGTGTGGCGGGGCATAGCTTTTTAATTTGTCTCTTATCCCTCGATCGCCTTGAGGAGATTCTTGCCAAGACTGCTAGCACCTAGACGGAAGAGCTCAGGGGTGAGCCACTCCTCGCCAAGGATCTCCTTGACGATGCAGTAATACTTGACCACGTCCTCTGGCGTGCGGACACCACCGCTCGCCTTGAAGCCTCGACGCTCACCGTGTAGCTCGTAATACTTGCGCAGCGTCTGACACATAACGTAAGCGGCCTCGAGTGAAGCACCTGGATACTCCTTGCCTGTGGAGGTCTTGATGAAGTCAGCGCCGGAGTAGAGCGACAGAATCGATGCGATCTGTATCTGACGTGGGTCAGCGAGCAGACCAGACTCGATGATCACCTTGAGGTGCGCTCCACGAGCTGCGTCCTTGAGCTCCTCGATCTCGGTGCAGACGCTATCGTAGTCCTCTGATAGAAAGCGATTTAGGTTGAGGACGACGTCTACTTCGTTGGCTCCCTCGGCGACAGCCATAGAGACCTCAGCGACCTTGATCTCTGGAAAGGTCTGACTAGCGGGAAAGCCTGCAGCTACCGAAGCGATGCGTACATCGGGACAGGTGAGCGTAGCCTTGACCGTAGGCACCAAAGCGGGATAAACGCAGATGGCGGCTACGTTGGGTATGTCGGGGTGATTGGTCTCGAAGTCGTTGACGCCAGCGACCATCTTGGTGACGCTCTCGTCGGTATCACCTCCCATCAGCGTGGTTAGGTCTATACAGCTGTAGAGTAGCTTGAGGACCTCTGGTGTGTAGCACTCTTTATAGTGTTTGTCGATGATCGCTTGGACCTTGGCGCTAACATCTCCTTCGATAGGTTCGTAGAGCGAGATCGCTTTATGGTATTTGTCTATCTGATGCATTGGTTTCTATTGTTTGAAGGTTTGTTATTCTGTTGTATCTAAGGGGCGAGCGGTTAGCTTGCTATTGTTTAAGTGTCTGGTTGCGTCGCGTTTTGTCTTCTTCTGGAGGTTCTTCTCAAGTGCCTCCTGTAGATTGACTCCGCACTGGTTGGCAATGCAGGTGAGCACCCAGAGCAAGTCTGCTAGCTCGTCCGCAAGATCGAGATGATCGGACGCTTTGGCACTCTGCTCGCCGTAGAGCCGTGCCATAACACGTGCTACCTCGCCCGTCTCCTCCGTTAGGATCGCCATATTGGTCAGCGGATCGAAGTAACGCACGCCGTAGGTGTGTATCCACTCATCGACTAGCTGCTGAAGCTCGTCTAGCGTTGTCTCTTTTGCTTTGTCTGTAGCGTCCATTAGAGCGTGTCGGTGTCTAAGATAATGGTCACAGGACCGTCATTATGTATCTCTACCTGCATATCGGCTCCAAATTTACCGGTTTTAATTGAATCTGAGCCCATGATGAGACGCATCTTAGTGACAAACTGCTCGTAGAGCGGCTCCGAAACTTCCCCTTTAGCGGCCTCGATATAGCTTGGACGGTTGCCTTTGCGACAGTTTGCCATAAGTGTAAACTGACTGACGACAAGAGCTTCGCCACCAATGTCTAGCAGCGAACGATTCATCACGCCTTCCTCATCGTCAAAGATGCGTAGCTTGCACACCTTCTGGCAGAGCTTCTCGATCTGTTCGGGACCATCTTCGTAGCCGATGCCGAGGAGTAGGACGATGCCTTGTCGAATGCTTCCGACGCAGTTGCCGTCGATCGACACAGAGGCGTGGATGACTCGCTGTAAAAGTGCTTTCATACTGTTTCTTCTCTAGGTTGTTTCTGTAGTTTCGTCGGAATGTAGCGTAGCTTCATCAGGATGTAGGTGGTTGTACAGCTTGTTTCCCTTGCTCGTGCCGAGGGTTGCGATCAGTTCGGCACGACTAGCCTTGACGACTCTTTGGGGCGTCTTGAAGGCTTGCAGTAATGTCTCCTTGCTCCGTGCGCCAATCCCTGGGATCTCATCGAGGATGCTCTTCGTCTGCTGCTTCGAGCGACTATCTCTGTGGAATGTGATACCAAAGCGGTGCGCCTCGTCACGTATATGACAGACCACCTTGAGCGTTTCCGACCGACGATCCAAGACCAAAGGCTCCGACTCGCCAGGGCGATAGAGCTCTTCGAAGCGCTCCGCAAGACCGAAGACGCACACTTTGTCGTAGATGCCCAGCTCTTTGAGTGTCTCGCAGGCGACATGCAGTTGCCCCTTACCACCATCTATGATGATCAGGTCGGGGAGTGGCTGCCCCTCGTCCAGCACACGGCGATAGCGTCGGTAGATGATCTCACGCATCGTCCGATAGTCGTCAGCCCCGACGACTGTTTTCACATGAAACTTTCGGTACTCGCTCTTCGCCGGCTTACCATTCTTAAAGACCACACACGCAGCCACGGGATTGGTGCCTTGTATGTTTGAGTTGTCAAAGCACTCCATGTGGCGGGGTAGGCGATCGATGCCGAGATCCTTTTTCATCGTAGTGAGGAGGCGCGTAGCTCGCTGCTCGGGATTGAGCTTCTCTTGACGCTTGTAGCAGTCCCAGCGGTAGCGTGAGACGTTGAGTTGAGCCAGCTCGAGGAGTTGCTTCTTCTCGCCTCGCTGTGGCACTGTGACTCGATAGTTGTCGCTCTCCCATTCGCCAGGCTCCGCTAGGATCACCTCACGAGCTGTGCTGCCGAAGCGCTGCCTTAGTTCCTCTATCAGGTAAGCGAGCAGGTCGCTTCGTGAGGAGTCGACCGTCTTCTTGAAGGTTAAGTTGTGCGCTAAGACAACCGCCCCGTGGCGTACTTGCATCATACAGACGAAGCCATTGACATCGTCCTCATCGTAGGCAAAGACATCTGCCTCGCGAATGTTTGGCGCGACAACATGCTTGCCCGAATAGCGACGCAGCGTCTCAATGTTCTGACGATGCTGCTCGGCTCGCTCGAACTCCAGACGCTCGCTCATACGATTCATCTCTTCTACCTCCTCCTCGATGAGGATGTTTATCTCTCCCTTGAGGATGCGTCGGGCTAGTTGCACCGCATGGTCGTATTCCTCGGCCGATACCAACCCTTGGCAGGGGCCGCCGCACTTCTTAATATGGTATTGCAGACAAAGATCCACCCGTCGCTCCCGTACCACCTCGGGGGGCAAAACATAGCGACACGAACGCAGCTGAAGGACTCGATGAATTAGATCGATCACGGTGTGTGCCATCGCCACATTGGGATAGGGGCCGTAGTAGTCGCCCTTGCCCTCCTCCTTTCTCGTGGCGAAGATACGTGGGAATGGTTCGCTCGTGATAACAATGCGTGGGTAAGACTTGTCGTCCTTGAGTAGTATGTTGTACTTCGGCAGGTGGGTCTTGATCAGATTGTTCTCTAAGACCAAAGCCTCTGCCTCGGTATTGACCACGAAGTACTCTAGCTGGCGAATCTCACTGACCAGTCTCGTTGTCTTCGGATCTTTTGGCGAATTGTTGAAGTAGGACGAGACGCGATTGCGCAGATTCTTCGCCTTGCCCACGTAGATGATCGTCCCGTTTTTGTTGCGGTACTGATAGCATCCTGGGTCTTGCGGGATGGTCGGGAGGATAGCTTTGATTTCGTCTCGGTTCATTCCGATTGTTTCACGTGAAACGGTGAGCTATCGTCCCAGTAAAACTAGGAGTATGTTGATGTCGCTTGGGGAGATGCCTGGGATGCGTGCGGCCTGAGCGATGGTAGCGGGGCGAATGCGAAAGAGCTTCTCGCGGGCCTCTATGGGGAGTGCAGTGATATGCTGGTAGTCGAACTTGTCGCCTAGCGTTAGCGACTCGAGGCGGTGAAGTTTCTGAGCTGCTTGCTCCTCTCGCTCGATGTAGCCCCGATATTTGATGGCGGTCTCGGTGCGGGTGATGACCTCCTCGTCATTACCTATGAGGGTTGCCACCTGCGTGGCGAAGTCGTCTAGCTGGGCGATCAAGCCAGTGAGCGAAACGTGCGGACGAAGGAGTAAGGCAGTTAGCTTCGTGCCGAAGTCTAGTGGTTTCTCGCCTAGGCTGGTGAGGTAATCGTTAACCGCCTCAGGCTTAACGGAGTAGTTAGCACAGAGATTGTCTAGAGCTGCGATGCCCTCTTTGATCTGCTCGAGGCGGTTCAGTCGCTCTGTGGTCGCTAGTCCTAGCTGCTCCGCATAGGGCGTCAGTCGTAGGTCAGCATTGTCCTGGCGCAGGAGTATACGGTACTCAGCGCGTGAGGTGAACATACGGTATGGCTCGTCGACCCCCTTGGTTACGAGGTCGTCAATGAGGACGCCTATGTAGGCTTCGTCTCGTCTTAGGACGAGCGGAGCCTTTTTTTGTAGGGCTAGGGCAGCATTGATACCTGCGAGGAGACCTTGTCCGGCTGCCTCCTCGTAGCCGGTGGTGCCGTTGACCTGACCCGCTAGGTAAAGGCCAGGTACTAGCTTACTCTCCAGCGTATGGTGCAGATCTCGCGGGTCAAAGAAGTCGTACTCGATCGCATAGCCTGGGCGGTAGAGCTGTACATCTCGCAGTGCGGGGATCGTCTGTAAAGCTCGGATCTGTGTATCGATAGGGAGCGACGAACTAAAGCCGTTGAGGTAGTACTCGTTCGTCTCCTCACCCTCGGGCTCGAGGAAGAGCTGATGGCGAGTGCGGTCGGCGAAGTTGACAATCTTCGTCTCTATGCTGGGGCAGTAGCGCGGCCCGATGCTCTGTATCTGACCATTGTAGAGTGGCGAGTCGCTGAGCGAAGCGCGGAGTATGTCGTGGCAAGCTTCGTTGGTATAGAGGATATAGCAGGAGCGTTGTCGTAGATGGCTCCGCTGCATCGGGAGGAAGCTAAAGCGTCCCGCCTCGTCGTCGCCTGGTTGCTCCTCTACGAGAGACCAATCTACGGAGCGTCCGTCGATGCGGGCGGGGGTACCCGTCTTCATACGATCTGCGTGATGCCCCGCAGCTACGAGGCACTCTGTGATACCGTGGCTAGCCGGCTCTGAGATGCGTCCGCCAGGGATCATCGTCTTACCGAAGTGCATCAGCCCCCCGAGGAAAGTCCCTGCCGTGAGAATCACCTTTGCCGCTGTAAAGGCCATGCCCAACTGCGTCACTACCAGGTGTTTGCCATCCTCTGCGCCAAACTTTATGTCTACGACGAAGTCTTGCCAAAGATCCAACCCGTCCATCCTATCCAGCTGACCTCTCCATAGCTCCATAAAGCGCATGCGATCTAGCTGGGCCCGCGGGCTCCACATGGCAGGACCCTTACTTCGGTTGAGCATACGCCACTGTATCGTAGCGGCATCGGACATTTGTCCCGTGTAGCCACCGAGCGCATCTATCTCTCTCACTATCTGTCCCTTGGCAATGCCACCCATGGCGGGGTTGCAGCTCAGTTGCGCCACTTTGTTCATATCCCCCGTGATGAGGAGCGTCGAGGCACCCATGCGCGCAGTAGCGCACGCCGCCTCGCAGCCAGCATGCCCTGCACCAATTACGATAATGTCAAAGTGAGTCTTCATTGTAGATCCGTAGCCTCGGCTGACCTGTATCAGCCTCATGCAAAGATACGAATTTAGAGGTTAGACCTTAGAGATTAGAGGTTAGAGATTTAGAGGAGCTAGCTGGTGAGGGGGTGTCACGCATCATTTTCGTAAGTTTGCGGTGTCAATCGACTGGAACAAGTAACAAATAACAAACTATGAGACGACGCTTACTATGGATGGTCATGCTGCTGCTAGGGTGTGGAGCCCTCTTTGCTCAGCGTAGCTACACACCGTCGCCATGCAACCTGCAGGCGCGAGAGGCTTTTGAAGAGAGCCGACTGGGTATCTTCATTCACTGGGGACTATATAGTATGTATGCTCAGGGGGAGTGGTATCTCAACTCTGGCAAGCTCAACAAAGATGAGTATGCTAAGGCGGCTTCATGCTTCTATCCGATACGCTTTGATGCTACGGCGTGGGCTCAGGCTATCAAGCGCTCAGGGGCACGCTATGTGACCTTTACGACGCGGCATCATGATGGTTTCTCGATGTATCACACGGAGACGAGTGACTACAACATTGTCGACGCCACTCCCTTCGGGCGGGATGTGCTGAGTGAGCTTGCCGAGGCGTGTAAGGCCGAGGGACTCAAGCTACACCTCTACTATTCGATCCTCGACTGGATCCGCCCAGACTACCCTCTAGGTAGGACCGGGTTACACACGGGGCGTGTCATGGCACCTGACTATGATTCCTACTTCGCCTTTATGAAGGCTCAGCTCCATGAGCTGTTGACCCGTTACGGCGAGGTGGGGGCTATCTGGCTGGATGGCTATTGGGATCACGACAGCGACTCTATCCCGTTTGACTGGAGGATGGAGGAGCTATACGCATACATTCATAAGCTTCAGCCCTGCTGTCTCATAGGCAATAATCATCATATCTCGCCACTTGAGGGCGAAGACTTTCAGATGTTCGAGCGTGACCTGCCTGGCGAAAATAAAGCGGGTCTCTCGGGGCAGCAGATCAGCCACTTACCTCTGGAAATGTGCCAGACGATGAATGGCATGTGGGGTTATAAAGTTGCAGATACAAATTACAAGAGCACCGCCGAACTGGTCGAGCTATTGGTTCGCGCTGCTGCCAAGGGGAGCAATCTGCTGCTCAATGTGGGGCCACAGCCCAATGGCGAGCTACCCGAGCAGGCCATCGATCGGCTCAACGGAATCGGGGACTGGATGGAGCGCTATGGAGAGACGATCTACGGCAGCCAGGCGGGGCTCATCGCCGAGCAACCTTGGGGCGTCTCCACAACAAAGGGAGCGAAGCTCTACCTCCATATCTTTGAAGATGTGAAGCAAATCCAGATCTCTCTGCCGCAGGCCCCAACGGCAGTGGTGGACTATATCACACGTGAGCCGATAACCTACACACGCACTGATAGTGGCGCGCTGCAGCTGACCATCCGTCGCCCCGCAGATCTCATCGACTACGTGGTCGAGGTAGAGCTGTGAGCGACCCTCTCCGCTCTTTCCATAGCTGGATTGCACCTCGCTTGCGACCTCCAGCGAGGAAATTCGAAATTCCCACGGAGGTATTTCTGATTTTCCACCGAGGAAAGAAAAAATACTTCGGAAGTATCATTTCATTCTTCCGAAGTATCGTTTGATTCTTCCGAAGAAATTTTCCTTGCCTCCGTGAAGAATTTTCATTTTCCACCCAGCTATTCGGGAAATTCTTCGGGAGGAAATCTGAACGCCTCAGCGGGGATCACCATATTACTAGAATAAAAACACGCTCCCGACGGGCGATGCCTCATCGGGAGCGTGACGGTGTGTGCGCTTTAAGTCGTAGCGAGTGCAGAGCGTGACGCAAGCGTAGAGCGTCTGCACTTGCGGACTTAGTTCATCGCCCAGATCTCCTCGTCGGTCGGCACGTGGACGTGTGGCGACATACGAGCGATGCGAGAGATGTTGAGTAGGTGCTTGTAGGTAA
>CABUDK010000046.1 GCA_902490315.1 uncultured Porphyromonas sp.
TCGGTGGAGCTTACTGGGTATGGATCTTGATCTGCTTGACCTTCGTCATACAGGCGGTCTCTTACGAGTATCAGTCTAAGCATGGCAACATATGGGGTAAGAAGACCTTCCAGACCTTCCTCTTTATCAATGGCGTCTTGGCTCCGGTACTTCTAGGTGCTGCGGTCTCGACGCTCTTCACGGGCGGTAACTTCATCGTGGACAAGAGCGCCATCTACGACCTCGGAGCCTCTATGCAGACCATCTCCGTTTGGCAGCCCGATCCCCTCACGGGGCTACAGCTACACGGACTGGAGGCTATCTTCAATCCCTGGAATGTGGTACTCGGTGTGACGCTGCTCTTCCTCGCACGCACTACGGCGCTCCTATACTTCATCAACAATATAGAAGATGAGGTCGCCTACGAGCGTGCTCGCAAGAGCCTGCTACCCAATGCAGCTATCTTCGTCGTCCTTTTCGTCGCTTATGTGGTCTTCCTCATGGTGACCAAGGGATACGATGTAGACCCCAGTACGGGAGCCGTTAGCCTAGTGCAGTACAAGTATCTGCACAACTTCCTCGCTATGCCCGTGATCCTTATCGTCTTCCTCGTAGGCGTGGTACTGGTCCTAGCGGGCGTGATCCTTACGCTGGTCAAGAAAGGCTTCCGTAAGGGTATCTGGCTCGAAGGTGTCGGCGTCGTCCTCGCTGTGTTAGGCCTGCTCCTCATCCTCGGGTACAACAACACCGCTTACTACCCCTCAATAGCTGACATCAATAGCTCGCTGACGATCCAAAACAGTAGCTCCAGCCCCTATAC
The DNA here is from genome assembly GCA_902490315.1 of uncultured Porphyromonas sp. Lineage (GTDB taxonomy): Bacteria > Bacteroidota > Bacteroidia > Bacteroidales > Porphyromonadaceae > Porphyromonas. The sequence goes on from CABUDK010000046.1 coordinate 800, forward strand.
GCTGAAGGCTATGAGCATCGTCTCACTACTGATCCCGTTTGTTTTGGCGTACATCTTCTACGCTTGGCGTGCCATCGACCGCAAGAAGATCACACGTCACGAGATGGGTCAAGACGAGGAGATTAAGTACTAGTCACGGTGACTGATCCCGTTCAGTAGGGTCAGCAAACTAACCTTAATAAAGGGGGCGGCACTTAGACCAAGGAGTCTAGGTGTCGCCCCCTTGCTTTGCGCTTGAATAGGGTGGTGATTCAGTGCTAACACTGGTTGGCACTCCAGTTTCATAGGTAGGAAACTCTAGTTTCATAGAGAAGAAACTGCGAACGGCTCCGAGTGAAGTGAGTTTAGGTGGTATATTTGTGGTACATTTGTAGGTGCAAAACGAACTTTCGCACACATCTCCGTGAACTATATCCTCTGTCCTCACTGTACGACTAAGATCTCTGAAGAGACGATCCTCGCCAATGCTGACTGCCGTGGCAAGGTCGCTATGCTCTGCCCTGCATGCTCCGAGAGCCTACGCTTTCGCCTGAGGGGCGCTACGCTAGAGCATCTCAACGCACGCTACGCCGACCTCTCTCCCGAGGGGGAGCCGGTGCGAGCTTACTTGCAGTTGATCGCCAACGACTTTGCCTACGCCGCCTTGCTCCCGCTCTACGAGGGGTGCAACACGATAGGCAGCTACAACGGACGTGGCACCTCGGTCACCACCCCGATACATAGTAGCGACCCTAGCTTGGGACGCAACCATTGCCAGATCACGATAGAGCCTGATGGACAGGCGATCATACAGGACTTGGATAGTATGACGGGTACTTTCGTCGCTGGCGTTGAGTACCTGCCAGATACTTTCTGCGAACTGCACTCTGGCGATGTGATCACGCTGGGGGCGACCTCTCTGATCTATGTGACACGTAGTGATTACGAAGCGACAAATCCTTAACTAGCATATTCCTCCTTACCTTATGAAGACGACCAATAGACTGACCCCTGCTTTACGCCAAGAGATCATCTCGCTCATCCACCAAGAGGTGGTGCCTGCCACGGGCTGTACGGAGCCTGTAGCTGTGTCGCTCTGCACTGCCTACGCTAGTGCTACGCTGGGAGACTTTACCGCGGAGCGTGTCACGGTCTTACTAAGCCCCAACGTGCTCAAGAATGCCCTCGGTGTCGGAATACCTGGAACGGGCATGATCGGACTACCGATAGCGATCGCTCTCGGCATCGTCATCGCTCAGCCTGACAAGGGGCTCACGCTCCTAGATAGCTTTACGCCTGAGCAACTGGCTGAGGCTAAGCGTCTAGTCGAGGCTAAGATAATCAACATCGGTACGAAGCCTGAGCCTGTCGATAAGCTCTACGCTGAGGTGACGATCCAGACGGCCAGTGGCGAGACTGCCACCGCGATCATCAGTGGCAAGCATGATCATCTGACTTATCTTGCTAAGGGTGAGCAGATCCTAGAGGATCATCCGATAGGGCAGCAGGAGGACGAGGAGGACGAGGATGAGCTGGCGCTCAACTTCTCGCTCGTATATGACTTTGCTACGACTGCCCCGCTGGAGGAGATCGAGTTTATCCTAGCCGATGCGGAGGTCAATGCGGAGGCTAGTAGACTCTCGATGAAGTCTAACTACGGCCACGCTGTGGGGCGTATGGTGCAGAGTGACTTGGGGCGTAAGTATCTAGGCGAATCGACCCTGACGCAGATTATTGCAGCGACGAGTGCCGCTTGCGATGCACGTATGGACGGGGCGCCGGTGACGGTGATGAGCAATTCGGGCAGTGGCAACCAGGGTATCACGGCAACGATGCCTGTGCTGACCTTTGCCAAGGAGCAGAAGAAGAGCCACGAGGAGACGGTTCGTGCCCTAATGCTGAGTAATCTGATGGTGATCTATATCAAGCAGAAGCTGGGTCGCCTCTCGGCTCTGTGCGGTTGTGTCGTTGCCTCGACGGGTGCTGCTTGTGGCTTAACCTATCTGCTCGGGGGGAATAAGCAGCAGGTGAGCTATGCGGTGAAGAATATGGTGGGCAACATCACCGGCCTACTCTGCGACGGTGCTAAGCCGAGCTGTAGCCTGAAGGTATCGAGTGGTGTGAGCACGGCGATGTTCTCAGCCTTGCTAGCGATGGAGCAGAAGGTAGTTACTGGTAGCGAGGGCATTGTGGACGATGATGTAGATCAGACGATAGACAACCTGACCAGCATAGGTCGTGTGGGTATGAATGAGACGGATCGTCTCGTGCTCAACATTATGACTTCCAAAAAGCACTAACAGCCATTTGACAGATAAATGAAAAGGCTGTAGCACCGCTCTCGGTACTACAGCCTTTTCATTTGATATGCTTTGCTTTTGCTAGAAGTTTGCGTTGTTTGGCGTGCGGGGGAAGGGGATCACGTCACGGATGTTGGTCATACCAGTGACGAAGAGGAGGAGTCTTTCGAAGCCTAGTCCGAAGCCCGCATGTGGTGCTGAGCCGTAGCGACGGGTGTCGAGGTACCACCATAGATCCTTGTCCTTGATACCAACCTCCTGGGCACGTGCCGTGAGCTTGTCAATGTCGGTCTCACGCTCGCTACCTCCGATGATCTCGCCAATGTGCGGGAAGAGGACGTCCATACCGCGTACGGTCTTGCCATCGTCGTTTTGCTTCATATAGAAGGCCTTGATCTCCTTTGGGTAGTCGGTCATGATGATGGGCGCATTGTAATGCTGCTCAACGAGATAACGCTCATGCTCGCTGGCGAGGTCGGCACCCCAGTAGACGGGGAACTCGAACTTTTTGCCGCCACGAACGGCTTCCTCGAGGATGGCGACACCCTCGGTGTAGGTAGTGCGTACGAATGGACGCTCCACGACGAAGCGGATGCGCTCGATGAGCTCCTTGTCGTAATGCTCGGCGAGGAACTCGAGATCGTCCATACAGTGATCCAGTGCCCACTGCAGACAGTGCTTGGTGAATGCCTCGGCGAGGTCTTGGTTGCCCTCATTATCCATAAAGGCGACCTCGGGCTCGACCATCCAGAACTCAGCGAGGTGGCGAGGCGTGTTGGAGTTCTCAGCTCTAAAGGTAGGACCAAAGGTGTAGATACCGCCTAGAGCCATGGCTCCTAGCTCACCCTCTAGCTGTCCCGATACGGTTAGCGAGGTGTGCTTGCCAAAGAAGTCTTTGCTGTAGTCCACGCTCCCGTCCTTAGCGAGGGGGAGCTTGTTCATGTCTAGCGTGGTGACGGTAAACATTTGCCCTGCACCCTCGGCATCGCTCGAGGTGATGATCGGGGTGTGGAGGTAGAAGTAACCACGCTCGTGAAAGAAGGTGTGGATCGCATAAGCCATGTTGTGGCGAATGCGGAGAACGGCTGCAAAGGTGTTGGTACGTGGACGCAGGTGAGCGATCTCACGAAGGAACTCTAGCGTGTGTCCCTTCTTTTGCAGTGGATAGCGTACGGGATCACAGGTGCCGTAGACGGTTATTTCGTCAGCCTGTATCTCGTACTCTTGCCCTTGACCTTGTGAAGCGACGAGCGTGCCGACGACGCCGATAGCGGCGCCTGTGGTGATCTGCTCGAGGAGCTTGGGGTCAGTCTGGGTCTTGTCAATGACGATCTGTATGTTATGTACGGTCGAGCCATCGTTGAGCGCAACGAAGCAGACAGCTTTGTTGCCTCGCTTGGTGCGTACCCATCCCTTGACACAGACGGGCTGGGGGAGCTGACGCTGAGCAAGCTGGGGGAGCTCCTTGATAGTAGTGCGTGGTAGTGAGTTATTCATAGTATCTGCTGATATGGTTTATACCTATTTAGTCTTCTATCTCTTCGGATGCAAAGGGATGATCTGGTGTCTCTTGGTGCTTATGGTAGACTTTGGTGGTGGGTGCTACGCCGTTGTCCTCTTGCTCCTTGACACCCATGCGGAGGTAGCGTACTTCCTCGGGCGTAAGGTAGCGCCAGCGTCCTCGTGGTAGATCTTTCTTGGTGAGACCTGCGTAGTAGACACGGTCTAGGTGCACAACGCGATAGCCTAGATGCTCGAAGATGCGGCGCACGATGCGGTTGCGACCCGAGTGAATCTCTATGCCGACCTTGTCGTGGGTCTGTCCAGTGATGTAGCTGATGGCATCGGCGTGTATCTCGCCATCCTCTAGCTCGAAGCCGTGAGCGATCATCTGCATGTGCTCTATGGAGACCTCCTTGTCGATGGCTACCTCGTAGATCTTCTTCTTGCGAAAGGCGGGGTGCATCAAGCGCACCGCTAGGTCGCCATCATTGGTCAGAAGGAGGATGCCGGTCGTGTTGCGGTCTAGTCGACCGATGGGATAGATGCGCTCAGTGCAAGCGTTGTGCACGAGGTCCATGACGGTGCGTCGCCCCTCGGGATCGGTGAGTGTGGTGACGCAGTTCTTCGGCTTGTTAAGCAGTACGTAGACTTTAGCCTCTAGAGAGACCAGCTTGTCATCGACCATCACTTGGTCGGTCGGTAGTACCTGCGAGCCGAGCTCGGAGACGACGGTGCCGTTGACCTTGACACGTCCTGCGGCGATGTACTGGTCTGCCGTGCGACGGGAACATAGTCCTGAGTTGGAGAGGAACTTATTGAGTCGTATCGGTTCGCCAGCCTCGACTAAGGGAGAGGCGTAGCGTATAGGCTCGACAGGAGCCTTAGGTGTGCGTGGCTTAGCTTCGCCATTACGCTGCTTGTTGGAGCGCTGACCAGCGTTCTTGCGAGGAGCAGATGAGCGCTTGTCTTTACGGTCTGCTGTGCCAGCTGATGCTCCTCTCTTGCGTTGTGGCGATGAGGTGCGAGCTTCTTCGCTATGCCTTGTAGAGCGGGTAGCTTTTCCCCTCTGCTTGGCGTATGGGTATATGACAGGGTCATCTTGATCGCCATTGCTAACTACAGACACAGGCGCCGACACTTTGTGAAAACTCCGCCCCCCAGTATGCTGCTCATCGAAGTCAGACCTTCGCTCCAAAGCTTTCTCAGCATTAATGTCGCGGGGTTTGACCATCTCGGAGGCATCTATGTTGCGATGCGTCACCGTGGCACTCTCCTCGCCACTGACCTTGACACGGATCAAGGACTCATTGGCAGCGGGCCGCGCTATGCGTTGACGTCTGCGCTTGCCAGTAGGTGCGGACGCGGGCACCTCGGCAGATGAATCTGCAGAGGAACTCTTCTTGTGTTGTGCCTCTGATGTAGGATTGCTGTCTATAGACATGAAGCTATTTAATGACCACACAACAGGTTTAGTATGTTGCGTGGTATATTCTGTATCAAGGGGACTCTGTCGCTGTTAAAACAACGTCAACAGGCTTCCCTTCGGATCTTACTAACTGTGGATCTTACTAGTTGATTGAGCTGAGACAAAGGTACTAATTTATTAGCAGACTAGAGCCCTACGTAGTTGTGCGGGGTGATCTGACGAAGTTCCTCTTTGACCTCCTCAGCAACTTCTAGGGTGTCGATGAAATTGGCGATCGTCTCTTGGCTTATCTCCTCACCCGTGCGGGTCAGTGCCTTGAGCGTCTCATAGGGGTGCGGATAACCCTCACGGCGCAGGATCGTCTGGATAGCCTCGGCGACGACTGCCCAGTTGCAATCTAAGTCATGTGCGATGCGCTCGGGGTGGATGACTAGCTTGCCAAGACCCTTAGAGAGACTGCTGAAAGCTATCAGCGCGTAACCCATCGGGACAAGCTGATTGCGTATCACCGTTGAGTCGGTCAAGTCGCGCTGCAGACGAGATATGGGGAGCTTAGAGGCTAGATGCAGAGCCACTGCATTGGCTAGTCCGAGGTTGCCCTCAGCATTCTCAAAATCAATGGGATTAACTTTGTGAGGCATCGCACTTGAGCCGACTTCTCCTGCCTTGATCTTCTGTCCGAAGTAGCTCATAGAGATGTAGCTCCAGAAGTCTCGAGCGAGGTCGATGAGGATCGTGTTGATACGAGCCATCGCCTCAAAGAGAGCAGCAAGGTTGTCGTAGTTGGAGATCTGCGTCGTGTACTGCTCACGCTCCAGCCCTAGTGATGTGAGGAAGCAATTGCCAAAAGCAACCCAGTCAATGGTGGGGTAGGCGACATGGTGCGCATTAAAGTTGCCCGTAGCACCGCCAAATTTGCCCGTGATAGGCACCTGCTCCAGCGCTTTCGTTTGCTGCTCCAAGCGGTAGACGAAGACCATGATCTCCTTGCCCAGACGTGTGGGGCTAGCGGGTTGACCATGTGTGCGAGCCAGCATAGCAACATCGTGCCACTCATTAGCGAGCTGACGTAGCTGCTCGATGAGCTTCTGCAGGGTCGGAAGGTATACCTCATGTAGCGCCTCACGGAGCATGAGCGGGAAGGCGGTATTGTTGACATCTTGCGAGGTTAGTCCGAAGTGGACAAACTCCTCAATCTCCTCTAGTTCTAGCTGAGGTAGATGACGCTTGATGTAGTACTCGACAGCCTTGACATCGTGATTAGTCGTAGCCTCTATATCCTTCACCTCCTGAGCGGCCTCTATAGACCATTCCTTGTAAAGCTTTCTTAGAGCCTCTTGCTTAGGCGCTGGGAGAGCTTTGCTCAGCGAAGGGATTGCTTGGGTTAGCGCTATGAGGTATTCCACCTCGATACGTACACGGTAGCGGATGAGCGCCGACTCAGAGCTGTAAGCTGCTAGGGGAGCCGTCTTGCTCGCATAGCGACCATCTAGAGGTGAGATTGCTTGAAGAGCTGACATACTATTATGGATTGAAGAGTGTTGTAAGATGACAGAAGGAGAGCGTGTCGCCACGCCAAGTCTGCTGCGGCTAACGAAGTGCGCTGACGATAGCCATAGCGACTTGATAGAAAATAGATTAATGACTAGACGCAAGACTCAAGATCGAGATGTCATAAGGGAGACATCGTGCGTCCTGTGTCTTGCGCCTAGGCTTTGTATTAGAGAGCTGCTCGTTTAGCCTCTAGCCTTTTCGCAGATAGACTTAAAGGCTTCGGGATTGTTCATGGCGAGGTCAGCGAGGACCTTACGATTGATCTCAATCCCCTGCTTGTGTAGGGCAC
>CABUDK010000047.1 GCA_902490315.1 uncultured Porphyromonas sp.
TAGCGTATCGCTATACCGCTCAGCTGGGGAGAGATCGCATCTGAGTCTAGCGGAGGCTCGCCTCAAGCGAAGCTTCCTCCTACTCATTTGGCGCAAAGGTACAAAAAAACGAATAGGTGGTACGATGTCACCTGAGGAACGAAGTGTTAGAAGGGGGGCGAAGTCGAATAGTCACGTGGGAAACCTCAAATCTCCACGTGGGCGAGAGAAAATTCTTCGGACTTATCGTTTGATTCCTTCGAAGAGTTGTTTCTCACCTTCGTGGGAAACGCAAAAAACGTCGCAAATGTTCTGATTGCGCCAAGCATTGATGGAAGACCAAACAAAAAAAGAGAGCCTGTCCGTATGAAGGGATGGCTCTCTATCAGATGACTTTAGATGTCAGCGGTGTATGCTTGTCTACTTTTGAATGTCTAGTAACAGTGTGATGGACATGTCTCGCTGAGGTTCGTACAAGTCGCTAAGCTCCTTATTGGGGTCTTTAGCTAATAGTCGCGCTCTTACTAGCTCAATACCTCTATCTGTAAACTTGATACGTATGGTTATACTAGGTAGACCCTCCCCTTGCACCTCCGTTGGGGGACGATCGATAATTAGTTTGGGATGCCCAGACTCGAATAGAGGCATATTACTCCATGCCTCCTTATCATTAGCTCGAATCAAGTGCTCTTTAGTATAAGGTCCCTTGTAGTCGTTTTGGATAAACTCGAGTAGCGATGGAAATCCAAAGGTTACAATAGGAGTGAGATCGCTTCCTACTGGGTACTCTGACCCGAAACTTGCATTATCACTCACGATAGTAATCTCTTCAAACTTCCCGTAGAGCGGCCTGTCTGGGATATAGTACTTAGAAAAGCGCTCTTCCTTAGAGGCCATTTCGGATATACTCTGATACTCAGCCCTAAGGAACAGAGGCCAAACTCTATAATATCCGACATCTCCAAGCTCTTCTGATACTGTCGGATCAGTCATTGACATATATCCAGTAATGACGAGATTGTCTACATTCTGAATTTTACCATCAACAAGTCTACACTTAAACCGTTGAGGAGCTTTTTGCGTTGTCTTGTCGTAAGGATATACCGCCTCACTGTAATCCCCAACAGACAAATCGCAAGGGTGCAATATTTCGACAACAAACTGCTTGCAGTCATCTGTCGTTTTAGGCTTGACGCAACTAGTGGCTACTATAAGAGCTGCCATAGTAATCAAGCATTGTATTATCTGTTTCATAGTTTTTGTTGTTTGATATGTGGGTGATGTCAAAGTTGATGTTTACAACCAAATGAAGTAGGTCCAAAGATCGTAGTACTCACCTGTTGGAGACATAAGTTGAATGTTTTGTAGTTAAACGTTTTCGCTAATGTAGTGAAATAGTTTCAATGGTGCAAACTCTGTTAATCGTACTCACACCCCGCACATTCCAATGTCAAGTGCAACACAGTTACAAGTGTAGATAAAAACTGAAGCGCCACACACTCTGTCTAACGAGTAGGTTTTGCGAGTTGGGTAGCTCGATGAGACGAATAACGATTTTGTAGGGACGCACGGTCGTGCGTCCGTTCCCGTTAAAGGTTACAGTGTCAACGTCTTGACGTCAAGACTCATCTCGCTTTGACTCAACGGACGCTCGACCGAGCGTCCCTACAAAATCGTCATACGTCCGTGCGTCTGTACAAATTGCTACTCGTGAGATTGGTGGAGTTGAGTCTTGCGGGTAAGGCTGACGCATCATAATATAAAATGAGAGGCTCATCTCAATCCCTCCTGATGAATTCTCAAATATCTCGGGGGATGTTTTTGATTTCCTCCCGAAGAAATGACGAATTCTTCGGACTTATCATTTGATTCTTCCGAAGTTTCATTTGATTCTTCCGAAGAATTTTTCCTTTCCTCCCGAGGAAATCGAAATTTCCTCGGGAACTATTTGGAAAATTCCTCGGAGGAAATCAGAATCAATCGGAGCGACCGGAAATATCAGACTAACATGTCAGTGGACTGCACGATGCTGGATTGAGTTTTGCGGGAGGGGGGGTGGGGATGGATGAAACGTTTTTTTAGTACCTTTGCACCCAGTAAGGGAGGTGTGCAGACAGCGTAGCACATCTCAATATGTGACGAGGCTTCTCTGATGTGGCTCTTCTAGATGATAGAGGGTGCTGTGTGGGAGTAAGTCCTCATTTGTTTTGTATCTATGAGGCGCCTTCGCCTGCCGACAGTTGGTCTGTGTGGTGCGACTCATGGGATATGCACTAGACTGAATTAGACATCATTATCACCTAATCTATATCTATGGGATATTACTATATGACCCAAGAGGGATACGATGCCCTCAACAATACGATCAAGCAGCTGGAGGCTGAGGAGCGTCCTAAGGTCACACAGCAGATTGCTGAGGCGCGGGACAAGGGAGATCTGTCGGAGAATGCTGAGTACGATGCCGCTAAGGAGGCGCAGGCTCATCTCGAGGACAAGATCGCTATGCTCAAGGCGCAGCTGGGTAATGCTCGTGTACTGGAGCCTTCGCAGATTAAGACCGATGAGGTGCAGATACTGAACCATGTGCGCCTACTCAATAAGAAAAAGGGCGAGGAGAAGAGCTACTACATCGTCTCTGATGCTGAGGCAAACTTTAAGGAAAACAAGATCTCGGTCAATACACCCATTGCTAAGGGGCTCCTCGGCAAGAAGGTGGGTGACATAGCGGAGATACAGGTGCCTGCGGGTACGCTGGTCTTTGAGATCCTAGAGATCACTCGATAGGCGGCTACGCTGCTTGAATACTTTCCCCCAAAAAAACGAATGCTCTATGGCTACAATCTTTAGTCGCATCATAGCGGGTGAGATCCCCTCCTACCGCATTGCAGAGGATGAGGAGCACTACGCATTTCTAGATATCAATCCCTATCAGCTGGGACATACACTGGTGGTTCCAAAGCGTGAGGTCGACTACTATTACGATCTGACGGACGAGGAGCTGGCTCGGTTGATGGCTTTCTCCAAGCGGGTGGCACGCGCTATACAGGAGGCAACGCACTGCCGCAAAGTGGCAACGCTAGTCCTGGGGCTGGAGGTGCCGCATGCACATGTGCATCTAATCCCGATCAATAGTGAGGGGGATGTGGCTCACGGACCTCTCGCTACGAAGCCTACCGACGAGGAGATGGCTCGCATCGCCTCCGAGATAGCATCCTATATTAAATAAGGAGTATCGAAGCCTAGTGACAGAGAGACTATATATCCTAGAGGAGATAGATCCAGCAGTACTCTATGGCCCTAACCGTGAGTACCTGCTCTTGCTGCGCAATCTCTACCCTAAGCTACGGATCGTGGCTCATGATCGGATCATCAAGATACTGGGTGACCCGACCGATATACAGCTCTTGACGGCACTCCTCGATAAGCTGGTACAGCACATCACGCGCTACAATCTCCTGACGGAGCAGACCATACGCAAGCTGGCTACGGGCGAGGAGCTTCCCGAGGTCAAGGTGGCGCCCAACCATCTGCTCTATGGAGCGAGAGGGCGTAGTATAGGTTACCGCGGTGCTCACCAGCGTGAGATGGTGGAGGCCATAGCAGATCACGATATGCTCTTTGCGATCGGGCCTGCGGGTACGGGCAAGACCTACATAGCGATAGCACTAGCGGTCAAGGCTCTTAAGGAGAAGCAGGTACGACGTATCATACTCTCGCGTCCTGCTGTCGAGGCGGGCGAGAAATTGGGCTTCCTACCGGGCGAATTGAAGGACAAGCTCGACCCTTACCTCCAGCCTCTCTACGATGCGCTCGAGGAGATGATCCCGACACAGCGCCTACGCACCTATATGGAGAGCGATGTGATACAGATCGCTCCGCTAGCCTACATGCGTGGTCGTACGCTCAATGACGCAGTCGTCATACTAGACGAGGCGCAGAATACGACCCACCACCAGATGAAGATGTTTCTCACGCGCCTCGGACGCAATAGCAAGATGATTATCACGGGCGACCTCTCGCAGGTAGACCTACCGCGGGGTGTCACCTCGGGCTTGCGCATTGCTGAGCGGATCCTGAGCGATGTGGAGCAGATACCTTTTGTTTACTTTGATGCGCAGGATATCGTGCGTCACCCGATCGTGCAGCTGGTTGTGGATGCTTACGATCGCAATGAGCATCAAGCTCTGCAGGGCGGACGACCCGCTCAAGAGACTCTCCAACAGCAGGATATAGACTTAGATAAGGATCAAAGTAAAGACTCATAGAAACTTTGTCCTCTCTCGGCTAGGCCGAGGAGAGGGCAATCGCCTTTTAGCAAATCAATTATTGATCATAATACAATGAATCAAGCACTAACACACACCGACCTATCTCTCCCAGGTATCCAATCTGTCTTTCATGGCAAGGTGAGAGATGTATACTTCCTTGAGGGCGATCTGATAGCGATGGTCGCTACGGATAGGATCTCAGCCTTTGACGTGGTACTCCCTGAGGGTATCCCCTACAAGGGGCAGGTGCTCAACCAGATAGCTGCTGAGCAGCTTGACGCTACGGCACACCTCGTACCTAACTGGAAGATAGCAACGCCCGACCCGATGGTTACGGTGGGACATCGCTGCGAGCCTTTTAAGGTAGAGATGATCGTACGTGGCTACATAGCTGGTAGCGCATGGCGTGCTTACCAGGCTGGCGAGCGCACGATCTGCGGTATAGAGCTACCCGAGGGGCTGAAGGAGAATGAGCGTCTCCCACACCCGATCATCACCCCAACGACCAAGGCTGATGAGGGTCACGACGAAAACATTAGCCGTGAGGAGATCATCGCCTCTGGTCTGATCTCAGAGGAGGACTACAAGGTTATCGAGCAGTACACGCGGACTCTCTTTGAGGAGGGGACACGCATCGCTCGTGAACGAGGACTGATCCTCGTGGATACGAAGTATGAGTTTGGCAAGAAGGATGGCAAGGTGATCTTGATCGACGAGATCCACACGCCAGACTCCTCTCGCTACTTCTACCTTGAGGGCTACGAGGAGCGCCAAGCTAAGGGTGAGCCCCAGCGTCAGCTCTCGAAGGAGTTCGTCCGTCAGTGGCTCATCGAGCAAGGCTTCCAGGGTAAGGCTGGACAGAAGATGCCGCCCATCACACCTGAGTATGCAGCCTCTGTGAGCGATCGCTACATAGAGCTCTACGAGCATATCACGGGCAAGACCTTCGTCAAGGAGCAGACCCAAGATGTGGCTAAGCGTATTGAGGACAATCTGCTAGCTTTCCTGAAGAAGTAACAACAACCTGATTACATATATGGACCAGCGACTAGGGGGCTGTGTACTACCTCCCTAGTCGCTGGTTCTAATCTCTATATTACTATGTCTGTATCTCTAGATGGTAAGTCTCGCTACGTGCGACAGATGTTTGACCGCATCGCTGGGCACTATGACTCGATGAATCGTCTCATGACGGGTGGTATGGATCTGGCTTGGCGCTGGCAGGTCATAGAGCATCTGGCGGACTATGCGCCTCGTCAGGTGGCTGACCTGGCCTGCGGTACGGGGGATATGATCCTGATGCTCTCTCGATACTTGCCGTCGGTGCGTGAGATCGTCGGTGTGGACCTCTCGGAGGGTATGCTGGCGGTGGCTGCTGAGCGTGTCAAGCGAGCTAAATATGCAGTGCCTGTGACGCTCTCGGCGGAAAACTGTCAGGAGCTCTCTCTAGCCGCGCAGTCAGTCGATGCGGTGACCTGTACTCTGGGGATTAGAAACTTTTCGGATCCGCTACAAGGCTTGCGAGAGATGCATCGTATCCTCAGACCTGGTGGAGCTCTCGCTATATTGGAGCTGAGCGAACCTCGTGAGGGACTATTGCGACAAGGGTATAACATCTACGCCAAGCGCTTGATACCATGGATCGGACAGCTATGCGCTCACGATCGCTCTGCTTACAGCTATCTCCCAGCGTCTATTACAGCCATGCCCCAGAGAGAGGAGATGACGGCACTGATCCGTAGAGCAGGCTTTAGTGAGGTACAATATAAAGAAATGCCCCTAGGGATCTGCGTCTTATATACCGCAGAAGCCTAGAGGCATAAATGAATAAGAGTATGCAACGTATTTACGCACTGATAGGTAAGCCCTTGGGGCATTCGCTCTCGGCAGACTACTTCAACGATCTTTTTGAATCGCAGGGGATCGATGCGCACTACATATTACAAGAGCTGGATGATCTCTCGGCACTGAGACCTTGGCTGGAGTCTACCCCCGCCATCGTGGGGCTTAATGTGACGAGCCCCTACAAGGTGGAGGTGTGCAACTATCTTGATGAGATAGACACTGAGGCTAAGTATGTGGGCGCTGTCAATACGATTGTCGTGGATCGCACGGGAGGACGGATGCGCCTCTTGGGTTACAATACGGATGTGCAGGGTGTCGTGGAGAGTCTGCAGCCGCTACTCACGCCTGAACGACAGCATGCCCTCGTCCTTGGTACGGGTGGCGCAGCCCAAGCGGTAGCCCAAGCTCTCAAGCGTCTCGGTCGCGACTGTACGCTGGTCAGTAGAGATCCGCAGGCTCCGCATATCTTGTCCTACGATGCGCTGACACCTAAGCTGATAGCAGACAAGTGGATCATCATCAATGCTACCCCCGTCGGCATGGGATCGCTTATTATGGAGCGTCCGCAGATACCCTACGAGGCGATCACGCCACAGCATGTCTGTATGGATCTGATCTACAATCCAGAGGAGACACGCTTCCTCAAGTCTTGCCGTGAGCAAGGTGCGACAACGATCAATGGCCTGAAGATGCTCCTCGTGCAGGCTCGCTACGCTTGGCACATCTGGCAAACGCAGGCGTAGAGACTACGCCATACTATTTACCTCCTCAGAGGAGGGAAGGGAACTTCCTTCGTCTGTAGGAGTATTCGCAGCAACCGCTTCAGCAGCAGCCTCCTCGGTTTTGCTCTCTTTCTCTAGTTGCTGGCGGTACTCATCCTCGCGGATCTGTCGCGTGATCGCTATGCAGACTCCGATGGCTATGGAGGTGGCGAGGAGCGAAGAGCCTCCACGACTGATGAGCGGTAGCGTTTGACCCGTATTGGGCGATATCCCCGTGACGACACACATGTGTATGATGGCCTGTGTAGTGTACATGATACCTACGCCGAGGAGGATGATGCGCTGCCAGCTGCGCTGCGATCGTGTCGCCCAGCGAGAGAGCTTGAAGAATAGAAGGATATAGAGTAGCGGCACCCAGATCATGCCGATGAAACCAGTCTCCTCGATGATGATTGCATAGATGAAGTCAGAGTAAGCCTCGGGGAGGATGTCTCGCTCTACGCTATTGCCAGGGAAGACACCGGTACCATTGCTTCGTGCGATGGCGATGCGTGCGTGCTGCTCCTGAAAGTTGTCCTCGTCGATGACAAACTTACTGGAGTCTGATTTGGAGGTAAAGTCTTCGATACGTCCCTTCCAGCGGGCCGTACTACTATTTTTCATGACGATGCTATCGGGCAGTAACAGGAGACAAGCTAGGAGTAGTACAATGAGACCAGCTCCAATGCCCCCAACGAGGAGGAGACTCTTAGAGAAGCCTGTCTGTACGAGCCCAATGCCGAGAACAAATGTGATGATGATGATACCCATCGAGAGACTCTCCTTGGCAACGAAGATGAGCCCGATAGCGGTGAGCCCGCAGAAGATGTAGAAGCGCTGGTTGTTATTAAGCTCTCGTATAGAGAGGATGGCAGAGGCGAGGAAGATGACCCCTACCTTATAGAACTCAG
>CABUDK010000048.1 GCA_902490315.1 uncultured Porphyromonas sp.
AGATCGACCCCTCATGGTCTATGAATCTCTCGGAGATCAACATAGAGGTCAAGGGCATCCTACCCAAGACGACCAAGCTACCCGCCAACTACATCGCATCGATGCACTACGTCTCTGGCTCTAAGGCGGTCGCCATTATGGGCATCTATGCGCTCGACCCCACGAGCACGAACCCCTACACGGCTCTCTACTGTATTCCTGCAGTCATCGACCTAGAGCAGCGTACCATCCAGCAGATCGAGGGCATCCCAGCGTCCAATCCTCACGCATGCGCCATCGGGCGCTACAACGATCGGATCATGATCGGCTCGGCAGGCAAGGAGCGTAGCGGATTTTACTCCTACGATCCTAAGACCGGTGCCGTTTCCGACGGGCCCGTCTTTGAGGTAGAGGGCAATCCCGTCTCCTTCTACCAGATGAAGACTGTTGCATAAAGGCGAATCGCTGTGTTGCTTTCGGGATTCGGCTTCGGTCACATACGGAGGTATGCTCCCTTCAGACCTCACCCTCAGCGCCTTGCGCTTCATCCTTTCTGCAAAGTCAGGACAATCTTGCAAGCAAGATTGTGAGACTGTTGACTTTTGCAACAGTCTCAGATGAAGTAGTTTAGAGGTCTATAGAATCCTAAAAAGGCGGGTCGCTCTCTCAGCGATCCGCCTTTTTCTACGGCTTGGAGTTTGAGTAGAAAGACTACTCGGGGAAGCTTTGCTAGCGAAGCTAAGGACGCGCTCTACCCTTTGGTGGCAGCCTGTACGACGTTGAGCACGTAGTCACCCAGCTGCTCGTAGTAGCCGACGAGGTCCATATAGCTCACGGACTCGGGGTAGTCGTACTTCTGCGTACGGACGTTTTCCATGTTCTGCGCTTTTAGCAAGGTACGCAAGTCATTTAGTTGCTTCTCTAGGGTGTAGCTCTCACGAGCGTCCGACTCCGAGAGCTTGTTGCGTCGCAGTAGCTCGGCCATCTTGAGAGCCGTCTCTGTGGCGATCGAGTGGATCTGCAGGAGGTTATTGCGCACCATATCGGTGTAGCTCTTGCCGAGCTGGTGGTAACGATTGATCTCACGCGCTATGCCCACAGCGGCATCAGCGACACTCTCTATCTCAGTTGCCACACGATAGTAGACGAGTATGTCGCTCTGCGACTCCTTGCCCAGCTCCGTGTGTGAGATCTTGTTGAGATAGTCGGCAATCTCGACCTCTACGGCATCGGATATGTCTTCCTCCTGCTCGCACTTGTTGTAGAGCCTCTTGAGCTCGACATCATTGTCCGTCTTGAGCATACCCTCACAGTAAGACATCATCTGCGTGACTCGACTAGCGTACTCGGCCAACTCTTGCTGTACTTGTAGCAGCCCGATCTCACCCGTTGGTAGGATACCCGCACGTATGTAGCGCAGGTGCGTCTGTTCTGTAGAGCCCTTCTTAGACATCTTCATGGGGATGGCTCGCTGGCAAATCTTGACATAGACAGGTACGAACCAGATCATCACAAAGGCGTTCAGCATGTTGAAGGTGGTGTGGAAGAGCGCGAGTCCTACGGAGACGACCGCTGCTAGCGAACCTATCTGAGCTTGTATCGCAGCTAGCGAGGGATCAGCGAGTGTCTCTGTCGAGGAGATAGCACTCATACTAGCGGGATCGTAGACCTGACTGAGGCGAGAGGTGTACTCGTATAGCTCACGTGGATCGCCTACGCCCATATTCATCAGCCAGTTGGCGATCATATTGGTAAAGGGGTAGAAGAAGATCAAGACGAGTAGTACACCGAAGACATTGAACAGCAGGTGAGAGAGTGCAGCACGCTTAGCATTGACATTAGCACCGAGAGCTGCTAGGTTGGCGGTGATGGTCGTTCCGATGTTTTCGCCTAGGATCATCGCCGTAGCGATCTCGAAGGGTATCCACCCTTTCGAACACATGATGAGTGTGATGGCTACCGTGGCACTGGAGGACTGCACCAGCAGCGTCATAATGGTACCTATTAAGAGGAAGATCAGGATAGACCCAAAGCCCATATCGGTGTACCCACGGAGGAATTCGAGTGCCTCGGGGTGGCTCTGGAGGTCTGGCATCGAGTCCTTGAGGAACTGCAACCCAAGGAAGAGGAGCGAGAAGCCTACGAGGAACTCGCCCAGCGAGTTGAGCTGCTCCCGCTTCATATAGATGAGCGGTATGGAAATAGCAAAGAGCGGTATGGCAAAGGTCGATATATCTATCTTAAAGCCGAAGAGGGTGATGACCCAAGCGGTGACGGTCGTACCAATGTTAGCGCCCATAATGACCGATATCGCCTGTCCTAGCTGGAGGAGTCCCGCATTGACGAAGCTGACGACCATCAGAGTCGTCGCACTAGAGGACTGCACCAAGGCGGTCACCAAGACTCCCGTAAGTAACCCTAAGACGCGACGAGAGGTCATCGCTGCGAGGATCTGACGCATCCTATCGCCTGCTGCCTTTTGGATGCCCTCGCTCATGATCTTCATACCAAAGAGGAAGAGTCCTAGCGATCCCAGCAGATAGATAAAGTCAAACAGAGTAAATGCCATGAGTATGTCGTTGTTTGTATGTCATTACCGTGCGAAAGCTCCCCTAAGACCTACCAGCTACATGAGGCTCAAAGCCGCATATTCACAAGGGTTGTCATGCGACTGAGTCACCTCGTACGACTGATTATGGTCCTTTGGTGACAGCTATTTCGTAACTTCGCATGCAAAGGTAACGATTTTAGACTGGTTAGCCTAACTGACTGACCCTACAATTTGACAAAAGATATCTAAGTACCAGCCCCTATGGAGAATCTATCAATATATTGCCCCAATCTGGACGAGCATCTCAGCGTACCCCCTGGAGCCACACTCTATCAGGTAGCACAGAGCTACCGCAACGCTCTAGGCTTCGAGCCTGTCAATGCTCGTGTCAACAATCTCACCGTCGCTCTCGACTGGAGGCTCCGCGAGTCTTGTCAAGTCGAGTTCGTCGGACTTACTGAGGAGAGCGGTCGGCACACTTATCTGCGCTCCCTCTGCCTTCTTTTCGCTAAGGCACTCCACGATGAGCTCCCGCACTACCATCTGAGCGTACGGCACTCCCTCTCGGGGGGCTACTTTAGCGTCGTCAGGTGTGGTGACAAGGGCATCACTGAGGAGCAGCTAGCCATCGTCAAGCGGCGCATAGACCATCTCATTGCTGAGGATCTACCCTTCGAGCGTCGCACCGTACCAGCCGAAGAGGCGGTGCAGATATTTACTGCCATGGGTGAGATGGACAAAGTCGATCTCATCACCTCCAGCGGTCAGCCCTACGTCACCTATCACTATCTCGATGGGTATCCTGACAACTACTACGGCTCTCTGCTTCTCTCCACAGGACAAGTCCAGCTCTACGACCTCGACCCCTACCTGGGTGGTGTACTGATACGTGTACCCTCGACAGTCAAGCCTACAGAGCTGACACCCTTTGAGCCACAGCAACCGATGCGTGAGGTCTTTGACAAGCAGTCTCGTCTGCTCAACCTCCTCGACGTAAGCTATGTGGGTAGTCTCAACAAAGCAATCAGCACGGGACACTTCTCCGAGATCATACAGGTCGCCGAGGCTGCACAGGAAAAGGAGATAGCCGCCATGGCTACTGAGATCGCCGAGGCATACAACAAGAAAGGAGTGCGCATCATACTCGTGGCTGGACCCTCATCTTCGGGCAAGACCACCTTTACCAAGCGGCTACGCCTGCAGCTTATGGCGAACTACCTACGCCCACACCAGATATCGCTCGACAACTACTTCGTAGCCCGTGAGTTGACTCCCCTAGATGACAATGGGGAGTACGACTATGAGCATATCGAGGCGTTAGACCTAGAGCTTTTCGCCAGTGATCTGCGTCGGCTCCTAGCGGGTGAGCTGGTCGATATGCCACTCTTTGACTTTACTCAAGGAGCTAGAGTGTACCAAAAGGAGCTCCTACAGCTTGGTGAGGGGGATCTGCTTCTCATCGAGGGCATTCATGCGCTCAATCCACGACTCATCCCCGATGACCTACAGCACCTCACCTATAATATAT
This sequence comes from uncultured Porphyromonas sp., assembly GCA_902490315.1. GTDB lineage: Bacteria > Bacteroidota > Bacteroidia > Bacteroidales > Porphyromonadaceae > Porphyromonas. Next base: position 4,059 of record CABUDK010000048.1, read on the forward strand.
ATATCAGTGCCCTGACCGCCCTCGGACTAGATGCACACAACCGCATCCCCAGTACCGACATACGTCTCCTCAGGCGCATGGTGCGTGACCACAAGTACAGAGGCTACTCAGCCATCGACACCATCAGCCGATGGCGCAGCGTGCGGGCTGGTGAGGAGCGATGGATCTTCCCCTACCAGCAGAGAGCCAACGTCCTCTTCAACAGTGCGCTCCTATACGAAGTTGCCGTCCTCAAGACCCTTGCCGAGCAGATCCTCTACCAGGTGCCCGCCTGCGTCCAGGAGTACAGCGAGGCGCGCCGCCTGCTACGCTTCCTAGAGCACGTCAGGCCAGCACCCATCGACGAGATACCCTCCACCTCGCTCCTGAGGGAGTTTGTCGGGGGCAGCTCATTTCACTATTAACCCCATAGCTATGTCCAAGAAGAAGAACAAAGCCCCCTCCACGGGAGGTATCGTGTACAGTACCGACCCCGACTGGTCGCCACAGCAGGCGAGTAGCGAGGCTGAGACTCTCCCTCCCGCTCAGCAACGACTACGCATACAGTACTCCCGCGCTGGCAGAGGAGGCAAGGAGGCACTCATCATCATGGGCTTCGTCGGGTCTGACGGCGATCTGGCAGACCTCGCCCGTCAGCTCAAGCAGTCGCTCGGCTGTGGAGGCTCTACACGTGATGGCGAGATACTGCTCCAGCAAAACGATAAGGAGAAGCTCATCAAGCTCCTTCAGTCCAAAGGGTACAAAGACACTAAGTAAAGCACCCGCTATGCCCATAGAGAAAACCTCCATCCTAGAGATGCAGCGTCTCACCACCGAGGAGTACCACTCAGCTCCCAAGGTGCCGCTCACCATACTCCTAGACAATGTGCGTAGCATGCACAACGTCGGCTCGATCTTTCGCACGGCAGACGCTTTTCGCCTGGAGGAACTGCTCCTCGTCGGCATCACAGGCTGTCCGCCCCACCCACTCATTCACAAGACCGCCATCGGAGCCGAGGAGGCTGTGCCGTGGCGACACTTAGACTCCGCCATCGAGTTGCTTGAGCAGTATCGAGTAGCGGGACGCACTATCCTAGCTCTTGAGCAGACGCACCAGAGCATCACGCTCGGCAGCCAGCCAGCACTGGACGATCGTGGAGCCGTCCTGATCGTGGGCAACGAAGTGCACGGCATCTCCGATGAGGTCATTCAGTATGCCGATTACTGTCTAGAGATCCCGCAGTACGGCACCAAGCACTCGCTCAATGTGAGCGTCGCTACCGGCATCGCCATCTACGACCTCTGCACACCTTATCTAGAGATGCATCGTAGCTTAACCTAGCCGCAAAGGCCGTTTCAATCTTTTTATGTAGCTTTGCTGTATAGAAAACCAAACACCACAACACTATGGAAGAAAACATGATCGAATACATCGGAACCAATGCGGGTCTCGTCTGGAACGCACTAGACAAACTAGGCAAGATGGACGTCAAGCAGCTCAAGAAAGCGACTAAGATACGTACCGAAAAGGATGTCTATGCAGCACTCGGCTGGCTCGCCAAGGAGGAGAAGCTCACCTTCGTCTACGAAGACAACACGCTCCTGGTCGCACTGCGATAGGTCCTCACTAGACAACTGACGAGCAAACCAGCTAGATTACTACACTTCAGCGAGTTGAGTCGCTTTTCCGTAGGATTTGCGAATTCTAGGTCGTATGATTGCTTGCTAGTTCAAAGATTATTCTTACCTTTGCAGACGCAAACCTCGCTGCGGTCGTGGCGGAATTGGTAGACGCGTTAGACTTAGGATCTAATGCCGCGAGGTGTGTGGGTTCGAGTCCCACCGACCGTACAACGATAGAGAGACCTATCTGATACCCCCTTGTGGGAGCAGATGGGTCTCTCTTTTTTTTATCTCTCTAGTCTAGTCGCAGCATTTGGAGTCTGACGACCGAGGGTTACACGTTCAAGCAACTATTCCAAGTATCCAGCGAAGAATTTGAGATTTCTTCGCTGGATATTTTTCGTTTTCCAGGGAAGCGTTGGAAATTTCTTCGGACTTATCATTTCATTCTTCCGAAGTATCGTTTGATTCTTCCGAAGAATTTTTCAACGCCCACGTGGGGAATTTTTATTTTCCACGTGGCTATTTCGAAATTCCTCCGAGGAAACCTTTTCTAGCTGGGAGCAAAAAGGGGAGTGCCAAAGCTTCCAAACTCTTATAGACTATTGACGTTGGCGAAGAGCAAAATTACCCTTTCGGGTATTGCAAGGGTGACAGGAGGTCCCGAACTTTGCCTCTGTAAAACAAAAACAACCCCTCCCAGAGGGGAGCGCATAAGCCGAAAAGCGCTAAATCCAAAGAGTAGGCACAACTAAACAGATACTGAACTATGAACAAGAAAATCTGGACTCTCTCCCTCATTGTCGCACTCATCGGAAGCCTTAACACATGGGCACAGGAAAGCACAGCAACAAAGTACACACCTAAAGAGCTATTTGGCTTTCATGCCTCAGTAGCTCCAATGGGTATGGGCGTACTCTTATCACCAGCACTGGGGACAACTACAGATCAGTTTACCTATCCACAAGTAGGTGGACGGGTGCAGGCTGGTTGGCTCCTAAACAAGAAGTCCCTAACGCTCCCTACGCTTGTAGCTAGCTATGCCTATGGCATCAATCAAGACAAGGCTACTGCAGGGCAACTCAAGTCTATGTCTATCTTAGATCTTGGTACAGAATTCAATCCATGGTCTTTCTATGAGACGAAGAGTCAAAAGCATGTGGTTGTTGTTCGAGTCGGTGCTTACGTCTCTATGTGTAGTACCAAGTTTACACAAGATAAGACAATGCACCACCGCTGGGGTATCTCCCGTCGTATCGCTATCGGGTATCTCTACAAGATGGACTGTGGTACTCGCCTTGGGGTAAATCTCTACAACCATGCAGGGCACTACTTCGGCAAGCGTCCTCAGCAGGGCTCTCCTGTACCAGTCTACACGGAGGAACTAGGCTTAGCTTTTGACCTTTACTTGTAAGCAGGCAATGCCTATCAACGTAAGGGTACAACAAAGAGACTAGGATAGGCTATACAACAACTCTTTTTTAGCTCATTGAGCAGGTCAGAGAGGGTACTTTCCCCTTTCTCTGGCTTGCTCAATTGCTTTTTAACTTCTTTGCGTAGTGTCTAGATATCGCAATGCAGAGCCTAGGCGAAGTTGGGGCGTGAGGATAGACGGCAATGATTTTGTATCTTTGTGGCGTAATGATTTATAAGAGACTATAGTCGAAGATATGAACTATGGATATGTCAAGGTAGCGGCCGCTGTGCCCTATGTCAGAGTGGCTGACTGCTACTACAATACGAGCCGCATCAAGGATATGATCTTTCAGGCGGAGGAGCTGGGCGTAGAGATACTTACGACCCCTGAGCTCTCTATCACGGGATATACCTGTGGGGATCTCTTTCACCAGTCGTTCCTCCTAGATCAAGCTCAGAAGGCGCTCTGCCAGTTGGTCGAGGAGACGGCCGAGACCGATGTGATGGTCATCGTCGGTATGCCTGTCAAAGTGGAGGAGAAGCTCTTCAATGGAGCGGTTGCCTTCCAGCATGGTAAGATCCTCG
>CABUDK010000049.1 GCA_902490315.1 uncultured Porphyromonas sp.
TGGCACGCATGTACCAGTCGGCCATGCGCCTCTACTCTAAGCAGCAGACGCTCAACATCATCTCCGCCATACGACGTGCCGATGGTGATGCCAAAGGTGCCCACGAGGTCAACGCCTCAGCACGCACCATCTACCTAGACCTCCTGACGCAGATTTTTGCGCTGAAGTACTAAACGAACTCTCTAGCAGGCTCCCAAAAAGTTTCCAGCTTTGGAAAAGTAAATTTCCAAGGCTGGAAATTTTATTTTCCTCCGAGGGAAATCTTCCGTTCCTCCCTTGGAACCGAAAAGTTCCTCCCTTGGAACTGAAGAGTTCCCGCCTTGGAACTAAAAAGTTCCAAGAGGGGAACCAGTCTTGGAACTCGTATACGATTCGAATACAGCACAATACAAGCGCCGTACCTCTCACGAGTAGTCCTTTGTAGGGACGCTCGGCTAGTGTCTAGCGGGAAGGCGTCCGTTCCCGTTAAAACCACGATGCTGTAACCTTTGACACAACGGACGCACAGACCGTGCGTCCCTACAGAAGTCGTATCGCTGTACAACAACGGACGTATTTAGTTGACGATGGTGCTGACGAGTGGATAGGGACGCTTGCGGTCGGGATGGTGTAGCTCCACGAGGAGGATCGTTCTGGTGGTAGGTGTCGCAGGCAAGAACTCTGCTAGGCTTTGTCGCTCTACAATGGCTCGGCAGAGGGCCTCCGTGCCTGTGTGGTCATACTGCGCCAGCCGATAGCCCGCCACAGCGTATAGCGTTGCCGTGCAACGGGTCTCACCGTCTGAGATCTCTTGGAGTACCAGTCGAGCGAGCTGCGGTAGCGACAAGAGCGTGCGTCGCTTCGGTAGGTCTAGACTTTCGTCAGAAGTGACGGTGCGCCCGTAGACACTGTTTTGCCGACCCGGCGTACCGTAGTTAGCCCACGCCTCAGCAGCCGTCCAGTTGCTCAAGTCTTGCGACTGCTTGTCTGGTATGATGCGCTCCTGAGCTACACCTTTGACCTTTTGCAGAGCCTTGGGGAAGGTCTTGACGTCGTAGTAAACTTCCTCAACGATGCTATCATTTGCCAAGTGAACGAGACGTATAGCGCACTCACTGTCAGGGAGCTGAGGCATATCGGGGAAGAGGAGCAAGCTGTCGGGCTTAGCGTAGTAAAGACGCTCGAGCGGATGCGTACTAGGAGTGAGCGCCAGGTAGCCCCTTGGGGGGATGCCACCCGTGGGATGTGGCGGAAGTGGATAGACCTTGGAGGGATGACCAGAGCGTGCGATGACCAGTCCGAGGTGGTCCGTATTGACCGTGATGTCGTTGGGGTTGTAGAGCTCGATGTACTCGGAGCCATCGACCGTAGGACGAGCCATGATTTCGGTGATGTAGAGCGGTAGCAGAGCTTCGCTGTGGGTTGTATCACTGGGCGAGCCACCAGCGGGCTGTATGCTATTGCGCTGACCAGGGGTAGCGAAGTGTGCCTGTTGGGTGGCAGCGCCCCACTGTTCTTGACTCTTGTCGCCTGTGGGGGAAAAGTATCGCTCGAGGGCTACGCCACGCTGATTGCGTCGCTGACCTAGGAGAGCAGGATCGTAGCGAAAGATCTCCACAACCGTCGAGTCTGCATGACGTAGTAACTCGATGATGAAGCCCTTGTTGGCAAGCTGTGGTAGCGTCTTGCTTTGAGTCAGACTATCACGAGGTGCCTCATAGAAAGCGATAATCCCCTCTACCGAAGTGGTAAAGGCGTGGTACCCTCCCGCAGGGATCTGGCAGGGACGACTGCTCAGCGGATACCAGGTGGTCACCTTGCCCTGTCGCCACACACCGACCGAGTAATCACTGGCATCGAGCGCTTGACCTGTCGGGTTGTGCAGCTCGATATACTCAGAAGCACCCGAGAGTGGGTTGGCCATAAACTCGCTGAAGGTAAGCGCCAAGTTGTCTGGACGAGGCTGCGGCTGGTCATACTCGATGGCTATCCTGTAGATCGCATTCTCGACCTTAGTAGCGCTGGCGGTTCGTACCCCACGGAAGGAGAGCGCATACTCCCCCGCAGGGATTGCTGCCTCACTCCTTATATAGATGCTTTTGCCCTCGGTAGAGGTGGCTAGCTTACCCCAAGAGGGAGCCACAGCGATGATCGCCGTCGAGATGTCAGCGGGCTCCGAACAAAGTACCTCGACCGTATTCGGATCTCTTTGTTTGAACTCTTTGTAGAAGTCATTCGCAGGTATCACATTGCGCTCGCCTATCAGCGTCTCAGGAGCGACCAATGAGGGGTAAACGTCTAGAAACTCCAGCGAACTGCCCAGCGCACGAGACTTGCTGTACTCGCAAGCGAAGAGGAGAGAAAATCGCTTATAATTGCTAGGCGTCGAGGTCGTATTTCCTGCGCTTCCAGCCTGCTTATAGAGGTCACAGTCTCGATGTCTCACCCACATCGACCAGCGCCTCTCAGCCGTCGGATCATACTGGATGACAAAGTCAACGACCCCGCCACTTTGGCGCATTTCGTCAAAGTAATTGTAGGCTAAGATCTCATTTGTTGAGCGGATCTTCACCCGCCCATTGCTTTCCAGCGAAAGGTTACACTCAGAGAGGCGCAAGCATTGGTTGTCCTTCATGCTGAGCACTACATAGTTGAAGGTGCCGTCACCTGGTGCTCCGTAGCAGTAGAGAAGGAGCTTCACATTGTTGCTCTGTGTCGGAGTGTAGTCTAGTTGCACCTTACCATGCCACGTCATCTGCTTGCTGAGTGGTACCCCCGCCTTGATGTAAGCGTAGTTGGTCGTGCCACTAGCCTTGCTATCGTTGAGTTGTAGCCCTCTAGTGGGATTACAGCGAAACTTGTCGAGCGTCCCCTGCCATACAGAGGACGCGAGCGACACGCTATCGGCAAAGTGCGCCTGCCACTGCCCCACGACGGGCAAGGTGCTGAGCAATCCTAAGATGAGTGCGAACCAGGTCCAGCGAAGGTGCATACTTCTCTCTCTTAGCTAGTTAGCTGGTGTAATGCCATCACGCTTGAGCATCGCTGCGAGCGTCGGCTTGCGTCCTCGGAAGCGCACGTAAAGCTCCATCGGGTCTAGCTCGTCACCCCGCTCCAAAATCTGATGTCTGAAGTCGGCAGCGACCGTCGGAGAGAAGATGCCCTCCTCGCTAAATCGCTCGAAAGCGTCCGTGGCGAGCATCTCGCTCCACTTGTATCCGTAGTAGCCTGCAGCATAGCCTCCAGCGAAGATATGACTGAAAGCGTTGGCAACGATATGCTCTGGGTGCTGCGGATCACGCTCCCTATCTCGCAGGGTAGTGCCTCTCAGGGTTTCACGCTCGTAGGTGTAGAGGTCATCTGGGAGGCTTTCGCCTTCGGCTAAAGTGTGGTAAGCCATATCTAGCTTACCAAAGATAACTTGTCGGATGGTGCTGTAACCGACGGGGTACTGGGTCGCTTGAATCGCTTTGTTGAGAAGCTTAGCGGGGAGCGGTTCGCCCGTCTGATAGTGCTTAGAGAGCAGCTCGGTGACCACTTCGGGCTGTAGGAGATAGTTTTCCATAAACTGGCTGGGGAGCTCCACAAAGTCACGCTCTACATTGGTCCCCGACATGGAGCTGTAGCGCGTCTGCGTGAGCAAGCCATGGAGCGAGTGACCGAACTCGTGGAGGAGCGTGTGCACCTCCGAGAGGGTGAGCATAGCCTCTTGATCAGCTGTCGGTGGGGTGAAGTTCATCACGAGGAGGATGTGCGGGCGCTGCGTGGGCGTCCACTCCCGTAGGTTATTCATCCAGGCACCGCTGCGCTTGCCCTTGCGGGGGAAGAAGTCCAGGTAGAGCAGTCCGAGGTGCGCTCCGTCGCTGTCGAGCACTTGATAGGGACGCACGTCGGGGTGGTAAACGGCGACTCCTTCAGCGGGTGCGAAGGTGATGCCGTAGAGCCGTGTGGCAATGGCAAAGACGCCCGATATGACCTGCGAGAGCGGGAAGTAGGGACGTAGCTCCTCCTCCTTGACACCAAAGGTCTGCTCGCTGTGCCGCTCCATATAATAAGAGAGGTCCCACGACTCTAGCTCGAAGCCCGCCTCACGATCTAGCTCGTCCAACTCATCGAGCGCAGTCTGTCGGTAATACTTCGTGAGGTCGTCGAGGAGCTGCTCCACTTGCTCGGGCGTGTTGCACATACGATGCTTGAGGCGATAGGTCGCATAGTTGGGATGTCCCAGCAGTCGTGCCAGCTCGCCACGGAGCGTAGCTATCTGACGAACGATCTGCCGGTTGTTCTGTGCATTGTCACGATTGCCCACGCTGCCCCGTCCTAAGTACATTTTGTAGCGTAGCTCTCTGTCGGCACAATGCTTCATGATGGCACCCACATGCGGTGCCGACAGGTCAAAGAGGTAGCCCTCGCCATATGGCTCGGAGGCGGTGCGTGCCTTCTCCTGAGCATCGTCTAGGATCTGCTGGGGCAAGCCACGTAGTCGGTCGCTTTCGTCAGCAGGCACAAAGAGTGTCCAGGACTCTTCGTCGCAAAGTTTGTTTTGTGCAAAGCGTGTGGTCAACTGACTGAGCTGCTCATTGATCTCTCTAAAACGCTCCCGCTCGGCACCAACGAGCAGAGCGCCATTGTCCGCAAAGCCCTCGTAGCTCTCGGTCAAAAGACGCAAGTCTATCTCGTCTAGGTGCAGCGCCTCGCGCTGGTCATAGACGGAGCGAATGCGAGCGAAGAGCGCCTCGTTGAGGAGCGTATCCGTCGACAGCTTGCTGAGCCAGTCCGAGAAAGTCTCCGAGAGCTGCATCATCTCGGGACAAGAGTAGGCGGAGAGCAGATTGTAAAACGCTGCCGTGACCGCCTCCAGAGCCTCTCCACTCTCCTCGAAGCGACGAATCGTATTGTCAAAGGTTGCCGGCTCACGCTGTGCCGTGATCGCATCAATCTCTGCACGATGCAGCGTGATCGCCTCCTGCATAGCCGTGCGGAAGGTATTCATAGTCTGCTCTATGGCAGTAGCGGAAGAGAGGTCGAAAAACTGATCAAAGGGGAAGCTCCCGTACGGAGTCTGGGGAGCGGTAAAGAGGTCGCTTAGCAGTGCTGTCGCCTGAGGCGTGGTTACAGTCATATATAAGGAATAGGGTTCGTTCGGTTTACTTAGCCAGCTGGTCCTCCAGCTGAGCTATCTTTTTGTTTTGGTTTTCGATCGTCTGCAGGAGCGCGCTGAGCTCCTCATTGCCCATAGAGGTGGGGTACTCGGCAGAGACACGGAGGAGGAAGTCGCTCAGCACGTTCATATAGTTGGTAAAAGCGGCGTAAGGCGTCTCATATGGCGAGAAAGCCCCCGGACCGCCCAACTTTGTGGTCATGTAGAAGAGGTGATCGGAGCCCTGCAAGTTGATCCAGTCCTCCAGTAGTCGCTGGTCTCGAGAGAGACGGATACGCTCGCCCCACTCTTCGAGCTTCTGTATGACACACTGCTGCAGCTCATTGCCTGTCCATAGCGAGGTGTCTCGCTCCTCGCCCATACGGCTCACCGGATAGGTCGCCTGGATGGTGTCTTGCGGAGTGCAGTGCGTAGCAATCTCTTGAGGCGTGGTAAAGGTGAAGCCACGCTTAGAGCCCTGCTCAGGAAGAGCGCGGAGGAACTCAAAGATGCCGGTCTCACGGCTCCATACCGATCCGAGCGTCTCCAGTGGCAGAGAGACCAGAGCGTAGTCGCCCTGCTCAGCCTCCAGCGTCGCAAAGAACCGCTCCGTCGTGTAGGGATAGAGCGGACTGTCGTACCGTGCGAAGTCGTGGGCGATCGCATCGGAGAGCTCTGCGTTGCGCATCAGGAGCGCTACGCCATCGGTCGTTGCGTTGTACAGGTAATTGGGACTCTTCCACGCTAGAAGGTGCTTAGCGCCCTCGGTGACGATTGCTTTGTACCCTTGGCTGTGGGCTACTTGCGCGATGCGGTCGCTGTAGATAAGCTCAGGATTGGAGAGCGTCACGGGAGAGACGCCTAGGAGCGAACTGATACGGGTGCGGTACATGCGCAGTTGGTTCGCATACTCCTCCTCATCGTACAGCCCGCAGAGTCCATGCGAGATCGGCTCGCCGAGTATCTCTATGCGCCCGCTCTTGACCAGTCGCTTGAGCAGCTGGATCATGTCTGGCGTGTGTAGCTCCATCTGCGTGAGCACCGAGCCTGAGAGTGTGAGGGCAACTCTAAAGTCGGGATGCGCTTCGATCAATTGCTCGATCAGTTCGAGTGCGGGTCTATAGGAGCGGTCTACCACTTGACGCAGTATCTCCTCGTTGGCAAAGTCGTCGTAATAGTAGTGGTCGCTACCGATATTGAAGAATGGGTAGTTCTTGAGCCTAAACGGTTGGTGTAGGTAGAAGTGAAGTATAATCTGTATCATAGGAAGGTGGAGAAGTCGTTTATCAAAGGGTTATACAAGTCGGTCATAGATAGCTCTGAGGCGCAGTCCAGCTTTGCTCCAGACGATATTGTTGACCTCCTCGATACCCTTTTGCTTGAGATGCTCGTGGAGCGTCGGATAGGAGACGAGAGCGTGCATAGCGTCGGCCATAGCGTCCACGTCCCAGTAGTCTGTCTTGATGGCGTAGCGCAGGATCTCGGCGCAGCCACTCTGTTTGGAGATAATGCTCGGCACGCCACACTGCATAGCCTCTAGCGGAGAGATGCCAAAAGGCTCCGACACCGAGGGCATCACATAGACATCGCTCGAGCGAAGCATCTCATACACCTGCCGCCCCCGTAGGAAGCCTGTGAAGTGAAAGCGGTCGGCTATACGCTTGCGAGCCACGAGGTCGATCATCTTGTCCATCATATCGCCATTGCCCGCCATCACAAAGCGAATGCCGTCGGTATGCTGTAGCACCTTGTGAGCCGCCTCGACGAAGTACTCAGGCCCTTTTTGCATCGTAATACGCCCGAGGAAGGTGATTACTTTGTCGCCCGTATGCTGCTCATTGGGCAGGGCTAGTAGCTCTGGACTAAGCGGCTCGACAGCGTTGTGGACCGTAAAGACCTTGTCGGGGCTCTGACCATACTTGTCGATGACGGTACGTCGGGTCAGGTTGCTCACACAGACGATAGCGTCTGCGTAGTCCATCCCTTGTC
>CABUDK010000050.1 GCA_902490315.1 uncultured Porphyromonas sp.
AGCGGTCTGCACTTCAAAGTAACAAAAAAATAACGAGACTGACCCACTTTTCGCTTCTTCAATGTGAGATAAGCGTCCATTTGCTTCTTTAGCGCCTCTCCGAAGGGGACTATGCGCTCCTTATGTCCCTTACCCACCACACGCAGCGACATGGATTTGAGATCTACTTGCTGCGTCTCCAGACTAGCCACCTCAGCACGGCGTAAACCTGTTTGATAGATAGTCTCTATGATGAGTCGATTGCGCACTGCGAGAAAGTCCTTTGGGTCAGTCGAGATCGTCTCTAATGCCTCCTCTATCTGGGCTTGTGTGAGGAAGGAGGGGAGTGTGTGCTCTCGCTTGGGACCTCGCAGATAGCGGGTAGGATTACTGTCGATGAGTCCCCGTAGCTGGAGATACTTGTAAAAGGACTTGACGGCGCTCAGATTCTTGTTAACCGTCGTGCTGGTCAGCTCATCGTCCATCTGCTGCATGATCCAGTTACGTACGAGATCGCGGTCGGCATCACTAGGACTCCACTCATCACTAGCCAGCTCTAGAGCAGACTCCATATAGGACTTGATGGCGGGTCGGTAGGTGGTGAGGGTGAGTGGAGAGGCGTTGCGCTCTAGTCGCAGGTACTCCATAAAGGATTCCAAAGTCTGCTGTAGCTCTTCGGTCAGCATGATATGATCCATACGATTGTGGCTAGTCACTTATATTATATATGGAGACTAAATGTTCGGGCTACGTATTATTTCCTCTAGAATCTACAGCAAGGGGTTGGGGCGACTTTTGCCGTTACGCATGAAGTAGATCTCGACACCTGGATCTTGCCCGCGAAGCCCTGTGACTCGCTCCTTGAAGGCATCATACAGAATCTCTATATTGCCTACCCCCTTGATGAGGTTAGAGAAGGAGTCGTACTTGATGTCGTAGCCTCCGATCCGTCTGATGCGGTCGGAAAACATTTCGTAGTCTATATCGCAGGCTCCCACCCGCTCCAGTCGACTCGAGAGTATATGATACTTAAACTCGTAGGGCCCGAATTGGGTCACACGGTCGGAAAAAGGCTCGTACTTCACTTGCCACCCATAGGGGATCTGATAGACTCCCTCACGATAGGAGTAAGCGGGCTGTCCCTTCGTGTCATAGACGATGACATCCTCGAGTTGACCATCACGCAGAACGAAGAGCAGCTTTCTACGCAGTATGATGCCGATTCGCTTGCCTGAGACTCCAGCTCCAATGGGTGTCGAAGGCTCCTGGTAGGCATATGGGTTGGGCTGCCTACTGATATATTCCCAAGTGCCATTGGGGTAGAGCATCACTTCATCGCCATCGCTCGTGATGGCGCGTACCTGTGCTATGGTGTAGGTCGCCCCCAAGAGTATGAGGAGCTGTAGGAGTAAGGCTTTTAAGGTAAAGTGCTGCATAGTCGTAGTGCTCTAGATGTTATACACAAAGGTAGTAAAATAGGACCAACGAGTAGAAAGTCTCCATTCGATCTAGGCTCTGTAATGCACTCAGGAAACGTGCACTTCTACAGCGAACTACACGTCACAGGATATACGTCCCAGGTTACTCGTCGGTTCTGACGGCATCGATTGTTCTGATTCTCCAAGCAATTCACTGAAAAGAATTCTCCACGGAGGAATTTCCCCAATAGCTCCCGAGGAAATAAAAATTCTCCACGGAGGTAAGAGAAATTTCTTCGGAAGAATCAAACGATACTTCGGAAGAATCAAATGATAAGTCCGAAGAATTTTTTTGTTCTTCCTTGGAAAACAAAAAATAGCCCCAGAGAAAAGGACTTTTCTCAGGGGCTGAGAGCTGAAGTTTGAAAGATATTAAGTTCCGTCCGACAGTTTGGACCCGATGTTGACCCCAAAAACATTGCAGTCAGATAAATGAGTACCTTTGCGGTAGGATTGCCACGAGGGGGAGTAGCTCCCTCCACATTAGTATACAAGACTATGACACAGTTCAAGACGACACACCTATATGCCCTGCTGACCTTTGTCCTTTTAGCATTGGTTATCACTCTGCTCTCGCCTCATGACGAGGAAACCTTTCAGTACCAAGTGGTAGAGGGTAAGCCGTGGATGGGGGAGGAGCTGCTGGTAGCACCTTTTACCTTCCCGATCTACAAGTCGGATGAGATGATACAGCGGGAGCGTGACAGCGTACGCCAGACGATCTTGCCTTACTATCAGATCGATACGATCACGGGGAGTAAGATGATACGCAAGTGGGACGATGATTGGAGTGCCAAGTGGAGCCGTGAGGTGACGGACGACGCCTACTACTTTTACATGCGTGACTACCTCAGGGATCTCTATCGTAATGGAATCATAGAGGAGGAGATAGCCTCTAAGCTAAGGCAGGAGGATGTGCTGGAGGTCAAGCTCCTGAGCGCAGATCAGGTGAGCCGCCTGACGCCTGCGACGCTCTTCTCGACCCCTATGGAGGCGTATCAGCAAGCTACCGAAAGGTTGCCTCAGGGGATGAGTAAGTCTATCGTACGGAAGTTTGACCCGAGTAAGTATATCGAGGTCAATGTCTATCCGAACGAGGCTAAGACACAGCAAGTACTCGATGATGAGCTACGTAATCTCTCTAAGTCTATGGGAGTGGTCCAAAAGGGAGAGCGCATCATCGGTAAGGGCGAGATCGTGAGCCCACATCAGTACGACATCTTGCAGTCTCTGCGCCGTGTCACCGAGGAGCAGCGAGACAGTAACCTGCGGCAGGTATTGCCTATGAGTGTGGGGACTTTCTTGATTATTGCTTCGCTACTGGTGGGGTTGTGGTTCTTCCTCTACTACTATCGGCCGAAGATTGTCAAGGAGTACAAGAACACGCTCTTCCTCTCACTGCTGATCCTCATCTATGCGATCCTAACGATTATCTTCGCTCGCAACGAATTGGGTGCGTGGGTCTATGCGATCCCGTTTGTATCGGTGGCAATACTGGTGCGTACCTTCTTTGAGTCTCGTACGGCGCTTTACGTCTTTCTCACGACGGTGCTGATCTGCGCACTCTATGTCTCATTCCCGCTGGAGTTTGTTGTGATACAGTTTGTCGCTGGTATGGTGGCGGTCTTTAGCCTTCGATCGCTCTCCTCACGAGCACAGATCATCCGTGCCACCTTCCTCATCTTCGTCATATACAATGTGATGACCTGTAGCTACTCGCTGATGACGGGAGGGGCGCTGGGGAGTAATGACTTGAGCAATCTGCTCTACTTCTCGTTCAACCTGATCTTCAACATGTTTAGCTACCTGCTCATCTACCTCATCGAGAGAAGTTTCGGCTATGTCTCGAACATAACGCTCGTGGAGCTGAGCGACGTCAACCGACCTCTGCCACGGCAGCTCTCGGAGCAGGCTCCTGGCACCTTCCAGCACTCGATGCAGATGGCTCTCTTGGCAAGTGATGCGGCTACTGCTATCGGTGCTGATGCCCGTCTCGTACGTGCTGGCGCACTATACCACGACATAGGTAAAATGCGCAATGCGGCATACTTCACGGAGAATCAAGGTGCGATCAATCCACACGACCAGCTCTCCCCCACCGAAAGCGCTGCTGTCATCATCAAGCATGTGACGGACGGACTGGCTATGGCGCAAAAGTACAACCTTCCGCAGGCGATCCAAGACTTCATCCGGATGCACCATGGACGAGGCATAACGAAGTACTTCTATAATCAGTATTGCAACGAGCATCCCGACGAGACGGTTGATGTGGATAAGTTTACCTATCCCGGACCCAATCCGAATACTAAGGAGACTGGTATCCTAATGCTGGCGGACGCTATCGAGGCAAGTAGTCGCAGCCTCAAGGATCTCAGCAAGGAGACCTTGATAGCACATGTCAATAAGATCATTGATTCAATCGTCGCCGATGGACTGCTCAACGATACGCCTCTGACCTTTAGGGATATCCAGACGATCAAGGATGTTTTTGCTGAGAAGCTCGCCACCATTTATCACTCACGTATTGCTTACCCAGAGCTCAAGCGATGACCATCTACCTAGTAGGCTATATGAGTGCGGGCAAAAGCACCGTCGGTCGAACGCTGGCGGAGCTGCGCGGCTATGAGTTTGTAGATACAGACATTTATATCGAGAGTCGCTTTCGTCAGAGGGTGTCAGACCTCTTTCGGCTGCATGGCGAGGAGTACTTTCGCCAGAAGGAGCGGATGATCCTGGAGGAGATCGCCGGGCTCCCCGATGCGGTCATCGCTACGGGTGGAGGTTTGCCTATCTACCATGACAACATGGACCTCCTCTTAGAGAGTGGCACCGTGCTGTACCTACGTTATAGCAGTGAGGCGCTAGCTCAGAGACTGGAGCTCACCAAGCGTACTCGTCCCTCGGTGGCGCACCTCTCGGGCGAGCCACTACGACAACATGTCGAGGAGGCGATGCGTCTCCGTGAGCCGATCTACAGCCGAGCGCATCAAATCATCGACATGGAGGCTCTCGCCGAGCAAGGCATCTCCACCGAGACGAAGATAGCCGGCTGGATCGCCCAGCACCTGCCTCCTGCCGAGTGAAGCGTCTCCCCGACACTTCTGAAGGATTTGTTCCTATTAGATAGATATTGCTGGGTGGTAAAGTTTTCAAGACAGGGTGTGATGTCGCTCATTTTAGTACCTTTGTGCCTATGAACGTGGATCTACAACAGGTGATGCAGCGCTTTGGTATCGTGGGACGCAATCCGAGCTTCCTACGAGCTATCGAGACGGCCGTACAGGTCGCCCCGACAGATCTATCTGTGCTGGTGACTGGCGAGAGCGGTGTCGGCAAGGAGTTCTTCCCCAAGATCATACACGCCTACAGTCTCCGCAAGCATCAAGGCTATGTGGCGGTCAATTGTGGAGCTATCCCTGAGGGTACGATCGACTCTGAGCTCTTCGGGCACCGCAAGGGTTCCTTCACGGGTGCTATCTCTGACCGCAAGGGTTACTTTGAGGAGGCGGACGGTGGCACGATCTTCCTCGATGAGGTGGGGGAGCTACCGCTGGCTACGCAAGCTCGTCTGCTCCGTGTCTTGGAGTCGGGAGAGTTTATCCCTGTAGGTGCCAGCAAGCCTCTCAAGACCGATGTGCGGGTGGTCGCTGCGACCAATGTCAATATACAGGAGGCGATAGCTCGTGGCCGCTTTCGCGAAGACCTCTACTATCGTCTCAGCACGGTGCCGATCGTGGTGCCTCCGCTACGTAAGCGGCAGGAGGATATAGTCCTGCTCTTCAAGCTCTTTGCTTCGCTTAGCGCGGAGAAGAACCAGATCCCGATGCTCGAGATCACGCCCGAAGCTGAGGAGCTATTGCGACGCTACCCGTGGCCAGGCAACATACGCGAGCTGCGCAACGTGACAGACCGCATCAGCATCTTAGAGTATGATCGTCATCTGACGGCTGAAGACCTTCGCGGCTATCTGCCTGAGAGGAGCCCTGAGCTGAGCACCTCGCTGGTCCCCGTGGGACATCAGTCGGATGAGCGCAGCTTTGCCAATGAGCGGGAGATACTTTACCAGGTGCTTTTTGATATGAAGCGAGACATTACCTCGCTCAAGCAGACCATCGCCACCATGCGTCAGGAGCCTCACTATGAGCCGATCCATACGACGCTTGTGCCTACCGATATGGAGCCTATGCACACAGAGGCCGAGGAGGTGACCGAGCCAGATCCAGAGTCTTACCCAGAGTCTCACCCAGAGCCTTACAAGCAGCTTACAGAGACCCCTGCAGAGCAGCCGCTCCTACCTGACAGACCGATGACTATCGATGAGGCTGAGCGCATACTGATCATGCGTGCCTTGGAGCGACATGGGGGCAATAAGACAGAAGCTGCTGAGGAGCTGGCAATATCACCTCGCACGCTTTATCGCAAGCTACAGAGCTATGAGGAGGAGTAAGATACTATTATATATAATAGGTGTCGTGATGCTCCTACTGATGGGGACGAGCTGCTCGATCAAGTATAAGTTCAATGGAGCCACCATCGACTACACGCGTATCAAGACGGTGACGATCGAGGACTTTCCCAATCAGGCTCCTCTGGTCTATCCGCCCCTGTCGCAGATGTTTTCGGAGCGCCTGCGGGAGCAGTTC
Organism: uncultured Porphyromonas sp.; assembly: GCA_902490315.1. GTDB lineage: Bacteria > Bacteroidota > Bacteroidia > Bacteroidales > Porphyromonadaceae > Porphyromonas. The sequence continues at coordinate 6,101 of CABUDK010000050.1, forward strand.
CGACGCAATACGCGTCTCGAGCCCGTCGACGCCAATGGGGATCTGATCCTCGAGGGTGCTATCGTGGGGTATGAGCTCACCCCTATGGCGATGCAGGAAGATGCACTCTCAGCGATGACACGCTTTACGATCACGGTCCGCGTCTCTTACACCAATATGGTGGAGGAGAAAAAGAGCTTCTCGGGGCGCACTTTTACAGCCTCGCAAGAGTTTGACAGCAACAACCTCTTCTCAGACATTCAGGAGGGGCTAGCTAATGAGCTGATCGATGATCTGGTCAAGCAGATCTTTAACGCCACTGTAGAGGACTGGTAGTGAAGACGATGACGCTAGATGAGCTGAATAGGCTGACGGCTCACCCTGAGGAGCTCAGCCGCCACACGCTCTCGCCACTGGCCGAGCTGGTGGAGACCTATCCCTATGCGCAGAGCATTGTGATGCTCTACCTACTCAATCTGTCGATCCTCGGTGACCTGCGCTACGAAGCGGAGCTGCAGCGTTGGGCTCCCCACCTACCTAGTCGCGAGAAGCTCTACCTGCTAGCTCGTTTGCACATGCCGCTAGCAGACTTGACGCCCGTGCTGGCTCACGACCCATCAGACTCCTTTGCTCTCGTAGATCAATATCTGCGCAAGGTGGCCGAGCGCGAGGGACCGCTCTCTAACGAGCTAGAGTACGACACGGCAGAAGCTCTCCCCACGGAGGAGCCTACCCCAGACTACTTCTCACAAGCAGAGTACGAGTCGGCACCCTCTGATATGTCGCTCTCGGGGCTACTCTCCACACCATCTCCTGAAACTTCACAAGCTACTGACCCCATTCCACAGCCTACGGTAACGCCTGCCGATGATAAGGAGCCGAGCGATATGCTTTTCACCGAAACGCTAGCCTCTATCTACATAAAACAGGGGCATTACGAGCGAGCAAAACAAATTATTGAGGGGCTAAGCTTGAAATTCCCAGAAAAAATTAGTTACTTTGCAGTT
>CABUDK010000051.1 GCA_902490315.1 uncultured Porphyromonas sp.
AGCACAACACTTTTAATGTTGGGGTCATGGGTTCGAGCCCCATGCGGCTCACGGACGACCGCCTAGCACTTTATAGTGATACAACACTTCAGATGGTCTCTCGGTAACTTACTGGGAGGCTTTTTTTGTTTGTATGGCTAGGGATAGTCTATCCGTCGTCAGCTACCGTAGGAGCTAGTCGTGTAGAGAAAAATCCAATCCTCACGTGGATATTTAGAAATCCTCACGTGGGAAATGAAAATTCTCCACGTGGGGAAGGATTATTTCTTCGGAAGAATCAAATGATACTTCGGAAGAATCAAACGATAAGTCCGAAGAATTTTTCTTTTCCCACGTGGAGATTTTCGATTTCCCACGTGGCGGTGAGAGGTTAAGTAGTCGTTTCGGTCCTTTGGTGGCGAGATTGTTCTGCTGCTTTGCGCTATATTTCTTACCTTTGCTCTCAGTACTATCAGCTACCTTATGAAGTCTCTAGTCAAAGTCTTCCTCACGATACTTCTAGTCACGATAGCCTGTCCACTGGATATGCTAGCGCAGCAAAAAGCGTATACGATCGTGATCGATGCGGGTCACGGCGGCCATGATGCGGGTGCTTGTGCCTTCGGACGTAAGGAGAAGGATATCAATCTGGCGGTAGCACTCTTGACGCGCAAGTACATTGAGCAGGCGTACCCTGAGATTAAGGTCTATATGACCCGATCGACAGATGTCTTCGTCGGGTTGCGACAGCGAGCCAACTTTGCCAATAAGAAGAAAGCCGATCTCTTCATCAGCATCCATACCAACTCGGCGCCGAGCCCGAGTGCTTCTGGCACAGAGACCTACGTGCTGGGATTGCGCCGTGCCAATGATAACCTAGCAGTCTCCAAGCGTGAGAACCAAGTAATCCTTCTAGAGAAGGACTACAAGGAGACGTACGAAGGCTTTGACCCAAATAGCACGGAGAGCTACATCATCTTTGAGTTTATGCAAAACGTCCACCTCACGGCCAGCATCAACGTGGCGAGCGAGGTGCAGAAGTCATTTGTCAAGCTGGGACGAGGCAATCGCAGTGTGCGCCAGGGGCCCTTCCTCGTGATACGAGAGACGGCTATGCCGAGTATTCTCGTGGAGCTAGGCTTCATCACAAACAAGGCGGAGTCGGACTACCTCGTCAGTCAGAGCGGACGTGAGCAATTGGCCAAGGGCATCGCCGACGGCTTCTCTAGATACTACAAGAAGTATATACGCACGACCAGCCCTAAGAAGCAAAAGAAACAAAAGGAGACCACCGAGTCGGCATCTGACGAAGGGACTACAGCACAGCAAAGTACCACAACATCTGATAGTGAGGAGTACTACCGCATACAGATAGCCACGTCTCGTCAACAGCTAGAGACAAGCGACCCTTACTTTCGCGATCTAACCGATGTACAGCGGGAGCAGCGTGGCAAGCTTTACATGTACACAGCTGAGCAGTACAATTCTCTCAGCGAGGCGAGACAAGCTCAGCAGCGACTAGCTAAGCGCTATCCAGGCTGTTACATCATCCGCTACCTCAAGGGCGTAAGAGACAAAGAAATTTACTAAGAGACACAGCTGCACCATGCCACAGAAAAGACTCACACGACAAACTGTCAAGATAGGATTCTTCACCCTCTTAGCGATCGTAATCCTATACTTAGGGATCACTTACCTCAAGGGACTCTCCATATCAGCTCGCTCTAAGACTTATTATGTTGCTATGAATGATGTGACGGGGATCAATGTGGCTACACGGGTCTTCGTCAATGGCTACAAGGTGGGCTCTGTACGGGAGATGAAGTATGACTACCGCAACAATGGCGAGACGATCCTCACGCTCACGCTAGACCCTGACATCAAGCTACCACAAGGTACACAGGTGCAGGTCGCCCAGACGCTCTTCAGTGGCGCACTGGTAAACCTAGTTCTTCCTGAGGTAGAGACGGGTGCCTATATCAATGCAAGAGACACCATACCTATGTCTACTCTCCGATCTGCCAAGAGCTTGGAGCAGCTACAAAACGAGTTCGTGCCGCGACTCTCTACTACGCTCAGCCGTATGGATAGCGTCTTGCTACAGGCCAACGCGATCCTCTCGAACCCCAACATAGAGCCGACGCTCTCTGATGTACGTCAGTCGGCACAGCATATCAACGCTTCGTCAGCTCAGCTACAGCAATCGCTGCGCTCACTTCCCACAATTATGGGGCGTATAGACGACACTTCGACAGATGTGGCAAACTTTGCCTCTAGGCTTGACTCGCTGCAGTTACAAGAGACGATAGCCAATCTAGAGAGTACCTCTCGTGAACTCAAGAGCTTCACCCAGAGGCTCAACCAGCCCAATGGAACCGTCGGCAGGCTCCTCAATGAGGATGGACTCTACAACCGCATCGACAGCGTCACGTCCAGTCTTGATGCTCTGATCCAAGACATCAAGGCGCACCCCAAAAAGTATGTCAAGCTCTCGCTCTTCTAATCGCTAATCTCTATGACACGCAATAAAAAGAAGCCACTCAACTGGCTCGATAAGACACTCTTCGTCCTGATGCTCCTCGTCATCGTAGGGATGATCGTAGCACTCTCTGTCGCCGATGGAGCTAAGCTCTACATCCTCCTCGGTGGTGGCGGCTTGCTTGTGCTCAATCTACTCTTCGTCCTCTACTTCGCACGACGCAACAGACTATAAGTGAGCTGGGACTATAAGATGCTTTGGAGACTCTTCATCACATTCGTTCGCATCGGGGGCTTTACCTTCGGTGGGGGCTATGCTATGCTTTCGCTCATACAGCATGACGTCGTGGAGAAGAACCACTGGATGACCAACGAAGAGTTCATCGACCTCTTTGCCGTGTCGCAATCGCTGCCAGGGGTCTTTGCGGTCAATATGTCCATCTTCATAGGCTATCGGCTGAGGGGCTATCTCGGAGCGGTGACTTGTGCTATTGGTGCGACCTTGCCCTCCTTTATCATCATTTTGCTCTTGGCAATGTTTTACCAAAAGGTCAATGACAACGTCTGGGTACAACGGGTCATGTACGGCATACGTCCCGCGGTCGTGGCGATGATTGCGATCCCCGTCATCACCACCTGGCGCGCGATGAAAGGCACCTGGCGCATCGTCTGGATACCGATCCTATCGGCTCTGCTGGTGTGGCTCATGGGCGTGTCACCCGTCTGGATCATCCTCGGCTCTGCCCTCGGAGGGATCATTTATAGTGTCATGAGAAGGGATTAGGACGGCAAGACAATGATCTACTTACAGCTCTTTTGGGTCTACATTCAGATCGGTCTCTTCGGCTTCGGGGGTGGCTATGCGATGCTTTCGCTCATCCAAAACGAAGTGGTCTACAAGTATGGCTGGCTCACGAATCAGCAGTTCACCGACATCGTAGCCGTAAGCCAAGTTACCCCAGGACCCATCGGAATCAACAGCGCCACCTATATCGGCTACACCGTCACGGGTGGCAGCATCCTCGGCTCGCTCCTAGCGACGACCGCCGTGATGCTCCCCTCCTTCATTCTCTGCCTCATTATCTCCCGAAGCTTCCAAGCTTTTAGAAGCAATCGCTACGTTGACGCGGCCTTTCTCGGGATACGCCCCGCCAGTGTCGGACTCATAGCGGCCGCTGCGCTGATGCTGATGATACAGCCGGGGCTATGGACGCTCCTCACGCTCCCCGCTGGCACGCCGATCACTCTGGATAACATCATCGTCACGGAGAACTTCATCGACTACCGCAGCTTCCTCATCTTTGCTGTGACGGGACTACTCCTGTACAAGAAGTGGGTACACCCCATTCTGCTCATAGTCCTCGCGGGCATTGCTGGCGTTTTGCTCTACTCGCTATGATCACCCCCCGACTACATCCACTCGCGGGCAAGCGAGCTGCCTTCTACACGCTGGGCTGTCGGCTCAACTATGCCGAGACCTCGACCATCGCGCGCCAGCTAGCGACCGTGGGCGTGGAGCGCATCTCTGATGAGCATCACCACACGACAGAGGTGGTCCCTGATATCTGCATCGTCAACAGTTGCTCAGTGACCGACACGGCGGACAAGAAGTGTCGCAGTCTCATCAATCGTCTGCACCGTGAGTACCCCGAGGCACTCATCGTCGTGACTGGCTGCTACGCCCAGCTACAAGGCGACCAGATTGCTCAGATGCCTGGCGTAGACCTCGTCGTCGGGTCGGGACGTAAAAGCGAAATCGTCTCGCTCCTCACCGAGCTATACCAAGAGCGCAACCAGCCGAAAGCAGCTACGCCCCACGTCACCGCCCGCCGAGAGCTCCAACACTTCGAGCCGAGCGTCTCTTCGGACGACCGCACGCGCCACTTCCTCAAGGTCCAGGACGGCTGCAACTACTACTGCACCTACTGCACCATACCCGCTGCACGAGGCGTCAGTCGCAACGGATCCATTGCCTCACTGGTGGCGCAGGCGGAGCGTGTCGCTGAGCTAGGTGGCAGGGAAATCATCTTGACAGGCGTCAATATCGGAGACTTCGGACGAACCACCGGAGAAACGCTCCTAGAGCTTCTCCACCAGCTGACACAAGTCGCAGGCATCGCCCGCTACCGTATCGGCTCCATTGAGCCAGAGCTGCTGACCCCAGAGATCATCCAGTTCGTCGCTGAGACAGCGCAGTTCATGCCACACTTCCATATCCCCCTCCAGTCCGGCTCTGACCACGTGCTGTGCCTGATGCGACGGCACTACGACACGGCACTCTTTGCCGAGCGACTCAAGCTCATCTACGAGCTGATCCCCGATGCTTTCGTCGGTATCGATGTCATTGCGGGTATGCGAGGCGAATTGTCCGAGCATCACGCTGAGACGCTGGCTTTCCTCAAAGAGCAACCGTGGAGCCAGCTGCACGTCTTCCCCTATAGCGAGCGCAAAGGCACCAAAGCTCTAGAGATCAAGCCCGCTGTGCCCGCAGCCGAAAAGAAACTTCGCACGCAGGAGCTCCTCGCCCTCTCCAGCGAGCGGCACAACGCTTTCTGCGCCCCCTTCACTGGCTCCGTCCGCCCCGTCCTCTGGGAGGAGACACGCCACGGCGACATGATGGAGGGCTTCACCGACAACTATATACGTGTCGCCCAGCCGTACAATCCTGAGCTCGTCGGAGCCATCACCCCCGTACGGTTAGCGCACTGGAGCGTGCGGCGACAAACCTTCAGCACCAAGCCATAAGCCGACCTATGAACCGTCCCGATCTAGCCATCGTCGTCCTCAACTGGAATGGGCGCAAGCTCCTCGAGGAGTACATCCCGCCCCTCGTGGCGCACACACCGCCTGAAGTGGCCGACCTCGTGGTCATAGACAACGGTTCGACAGACGACTCACTCGCTTACCTGCAGGAGGCTTTCCCGCAAGTCAAGCTCGTTCGTCTATCCGAAAACTACGGCTTCGCAGGAGGCTACAACCGAGGGCTTCGCCAGCTCGACTACTCTTATTATTGTCTCCTCAATAGTGACGTACGTGTCTCGCCACACTGGTGCGACCGTCCGCTAGCTTTGCTGAGGGAAGGTCTCGCTGCCGTACAACCCAAGCTACGCAGTGACCGCCAGCCTGAAGCGTTTGAGTACGCTGGTGCTGCTGGTGGTGAGCTAGATCGCTGGGGCTATCCCTTCTGTCGGGGGCGTCTTTTCGACACCGTCGAGCTAGATCATGGGCAGTATGACGATGAGTGCGAGATACTTTGGGCGACAGGCGCCTGCTACTTCGTCAGTAGCGAGGCGTTCTGGAGGGTAGGGGGCTTTGACGAGAGCTTCTTCGCTCACATGGAGGAGATCGATCTGTCGTGGCGGCTTTGGCTTGCGGGCGGTCGTATCCTTTACACCCCCGACAGCATCGTCTACCATCTCGGAGGAGCTACGCTCGAGATGGGGAGCCCGAGGAAGAGCTACCTCAACTTTCGCAACAACCTCCGCATGCTCTACAAGAACCTCCCCACACGGCATGCCCGCAGGCGCATCCTCCTCTGTCGTATGCCGCTAGACCTGCTCGCTGCCCTCACCTACCTCGTCAAGAAGCAGCCACGACACGCCACAGCCGTGCTACGAGCCGTGCGAGACTTCTACCGCACCCGTCGCCAGCTCGCTCTCTCCACCGACCAGCCCTGGTTCCAGGGCACAGCGACCCCGCCCATAGCGCATTACTCGCTCCTCTGGCAGTACCACCTTCGTCGTCGGCGCACCTACGACCAGCTCCCCTTGTGAGCCTCTTACTTTAAGACTGTTGACTTTTGCAACAGTTTCACTTTAGGAAGACAAAGTAAACCGCTAGGACAAGGCAGGCGAAAGCGGCTAAGTGGTTCCACTGCAACGGCTCCCCACGGAAAAAGATCACCGAGAAGAGCGTAAAGACCGTAATCGACACCACCTCCTGTATCACCTTGAGCTGCATCAAGCTGAAGGCTCCGCCGTTGCCGACGTAGCCGTAGCGATTGGCGGGGATCTGAAAGGAGTACTCAAAGAGCGCCAAGCACCAGCTCAGCAAGATCACCAGATAGAGCGGCGTGTGGTCGGAGATGACCCTCATCTGCTCCAGCTTGATGTGTCCGTACCAGGCGAAGGTCATAAAGATGTTGGAGGTCACCAGCAGAGCGACCGTTAACCAAGGATTCATAGATAGATCTGTAGATAAAACATTACGGAGTGCAAAGTTAGCAAGTCTCTTGCAGTTCTCTGTGCTAAAGTGTATCTTTGTCATAGTGTAAACAGAACTCTAAACACTATGGCAACTATATACGACTTCACCGCCCTGACCTCTCAGGGTAAGGAGCTAAACTTAGCCGACCTGCGTGGCAAAGTGATCCTCATCGTCAATACCG
>CABUDK010000052.1 GCA_902490315.1 uncultured Porphyromonas sp.
CGCTGGTCTATGCGTCGTATGATCTCTTGACGAGCTAAGCGTAGCCCGATGATGAATGGCGGCTTTTGTTGCTTAGCTTTACGAAGAGCCTCGCGGTAGGCTTGATGCTGTTCAGGATACTGTGCATAGTGTCGCGCTATCTCGATGGCACGAATACACTTACGTGCTGAGCTTAGGTCTACATGCTCTATGCGTGGATAGCGACTGAGTATAGCTCGCAGATCGGCTAAGCTGAGCTGCTCTAGTTCCTGTCGCAATGCGATGTCTGGCGGAACTTGATGCATAGGTCTCGTCTGTAGCACCTGCTCGACATAGAGTCCTGATCCCCCGACAAAGATCGGTTTGAGCTGCTGCGAGACAACCTCGTGATACGCCTCGTCAAAGAGCTGTACATACTCAAAGAGGTTGAACGGATGCCCAGCCGGGACAATATCAATGAGGTAATGAGGTATAGAGCCACGCTCTGTGGTATAGGCATCTAGGTCCTTACCAGTGCCGATGTCCATGCCGATAAAGACTTGTCTACTATCTCCACTGAGTATGGCACCATGCAGCTCCTCAGCTAGAGCCACACCCAAGGCTGTCTTACCGCAAGCGGTCGGACCTACGACTGTGAGTAACTCGGGGTAGTACACTAAATACGATACTTCGACGAGGGCTATCTACAGATCAGAGAGCATGTATGCTTTACTGACCAAAGAGCGTACGCATTAGGTGCGATCCTTGCGAATGACATCATGTGCACCTCCCTCGATGATAGAGGTAGAGGAGACGAGCGTCAGCTTAGCATTCTTACGAAGAGACTTCAGATCGACCGTGCCACAGCTACTCATCGTAGCTTTGATCTTGCTGAGCGTCTGATCGAGTGTGTCCTTCATAGGACCAGCGTAGGGGACATAACTATCGACGCCCTCCTCAAATTTCATCGTCGTGGAGGCTCCTCCACCGTCATAGCGCTGCCAGTTGTGAGCTCGATTTGACCCTTCGCCCCAATACTCCTTGACAATGTTATTGCCAATGCGGAGCTTCTCTGTGGGCGATTCGTCGAAGCGAGCGAAGTAGCGCCCCATCATAAGGAAGTCGGCACCCATCGCTAGTGCGAGCGTCATGTGGTAGTCATGTACGATACCACCATCGCTACAGATGGGCACATAGATGCCTGTCTCATGGTAGTAGTCGTCACGCGCCTTAGCAACATCGATGACCGCCGTAGCTTGCCCACGTCCGATGCCCTTTTGCTCACGTGTGATACAGATAGAACCACCACCGATGCCAACCTTGACAAAGTCTGCACCAGCCTCTACGAGATAGCGGAAGCCATCCTGATCGACCACATTGCCTGCGCCTACGATGACGCTATCGCCATACTGCTCGCGTATCCAAGCGATGGTATCCTTCTGCCATACAGAGAAGCCATCAGACGAGTCGATACAAAGCACATCAACCCCTGCCTCTACAAGCGCTGGCACGCGCTCCTTGTAGTCACGGGTGTTGATACCTGCACCGACCATGAGCGTCTTGTTGTGCGGGTTCTGTAGCTCGAGTGGGTTCTCCTTGTGACTATCGTAGTCCTTGCGGAATACGAAGTAGCAGAGTCGCTGCTCTTCATCAATGATTGGAAGTGCGTTCAGCTTGTGAGCCCAGATGATATCGTTTGCCTCGCTTAGCGAGATCCCCTTGCGTCCTGTGGTAAGCCGCTCGAAAGGAGTCATAAAGTCCGAAACCTTGCGATCCAGGGAGTCTGTCGATAGCCGGTAGTCTCTACTCGTGACAATGCCGCATAGCACACCATCGGGAGTGCCATCATCAGTCACTCCGATGGTCGAGTGTCCCGTGCGTTGCGTCATAGCTAGCACATCAGCAAGTGTGTCTCGAGGACTAACGTTGGCATCGCTACGCACGAAGCCTGCCTTAAACTTCTTGACACGAGCCACCATTTCAGCTTCCTCTTCGATAGGTTGTGACCCAAAGATGAAGGATAGTCCTCCGTTTCGAGCTAGTGCGATAGCCATCGTGTCATTGCTGACGCTCTGCATGATAGCAGACACGAAGGGAATATTGAGATTGATGCGAGACTCACCATCACTAGGACGGTACTTAGCCAGTGGAGTGCGTAGGGAGATCTTGTCCACAGTGCACTCGGGCGTTGTCAGTCCTGGGATGAGTAGATACTCGCCAAAGGTGTGTGACGTGTCAGGGAAGATGATTGCCATAGGAAAGCGAATGAATAGTGGTGGGTGAATGATGTAAGCCCCTACGAAAGCTATCTAGAGGATCCTATACTAGCGTAGTCTATTAGAGGCACGTACGAGGATATCGTCCTTGATGATGTTACGCATAGCCAGATACTGGCATAGTAGATTGATGATCGGCAGTATGAGCCAGAACCGCATCTGGGTTGTAGCCTGCATAAGATCAGTCTGTCGCCACAGCATATAGCCAAAGGCAACAATAGCAGCCACCATCAGGAGGAGACCGATGATCGTCAGACGTATCTGTAACTTACGCCGCTTATAGAGGAAGATAGTAACAAAGGAGAGGATCGTCACCAAAGAGGTCAGAACGAAGGAGACTAGATTAAAATACTTAATGCTAGTCCATCCATTGACGATGAGTCCTGTGAAGTTTGCCGCATAGGTAGTCTCCTGACCGGCAGGGATGACTGTGAAGAGCGTGAAGAGTAGTAGTAGGGTTGCTGTCACCCCACTGAGGAATAGGTATAGAGTCTGAATGCGTTGCCACATAGTGCGGGTACGATCTAGAGATTTGCCCTATCTTAGTCCTGTGACTCCTCGTTTGGTAGACGGAAGTACACCTCGCCATTGAGAAACTCGGTGGTAGCCACGAGCGTAGGCTTGGGTAGCTGCTCGTAGTACTTAGAGATCTCAATCTGCTCACTATTTTCTGTGGGTGTCTCATCGAGAGCCTCCTGGTAGTTGGCCACCTCTTGTATCTTCTCGCGTATCTCGTCACGCATCTCTACGGAGATTTGATTAGCACGCTTGGAGATGATACGTACGGTCTCGTAGATATTTCCCGTCTGCTCCCAGAGCTCAGGCAGGGAGCGGGTGATCGTAGTCTGTGGTACGGATTGCTTCTTATTTGTTGTTGTCATAATGCGAAATTGGAGTCTTAGTATGTGAGTGTAGTGCCAGAGGAAGTATCTCTGCTTTTGTTTAGCTGACTATCATGCGCTGTGCACGGTCACGCAGTGTCTTAGCTCGCTTGATGTGCTTCCCCTCGGGGAAGGCGTTCTCATAGTTATAGTAAGCGTCTATGACCTCGCGTAGACGTCCCTGCTTCTTGCTCTCTACGCTATTCATCGCCTGCTGGTAGGAGGCCTCTACAATGATAAAGAGTAGATCCTCACGATGCTTGGTGTAGGGATAGGCTTTGAGCGCATTGCGGGCCGTGATGATGGCCGATATGTAGTTGTTACCTAGGTAGGTACCCAGGTTGTAGTATAGGTCTGCGGTGATTAGCTCTTTCTTGGCTAGGTTGTCCTGCAGGTCAAAGAGCATCTGCTCGACCTCCTTACGATGCTCACTCTGAGGATAAGCCTCTAGGTAGCTCTGGAGCTCCTTGAGCGCACTGTAGGTGACAGACTGATCTAGTCGTGGATCGGGAGCTATACGGTATAGTGCTAGTCCCGTCTTGTAGTGAGCCTCTGCGGCTCGTGGATCCTGTGGATACTTGCTGTACAGCCTGCGAAAGTACTCCGCTGCACTAGACTCCTGCTTGTTTTGTAGGAGTGCGTCGGCCATGATGTAGAGAGCCTGTGCACCCTCCTGCGTGCCTTCGTAGTGAGGTAAGACATCGACCATAAGCTCAGCCACGCGGCCATACTTACCCTCGTTGTAGTACTTCTTGGCATAAGAGTAGCGGAGCGTGGGGTCTTTAGACTTCTGTATGCGCATATACTCAGCGCAACTACTAGTGAGCAGGAGCCAGCTGAGAGCTAAGAGGCTGAGGAGCGTTTGTCTTGTCATACTTAATACCTACAGGATACCATTGCACGCAAAGGTACGAAAAAAGAGATTAGAACGAGATCGCTCATAGTCCCCGGTTATAGAAAAATGGAAGATACCCTAACCGTCTCATCGGGGAGTCGGCTAGGGTATTCTAGTATAGATGGCCTGCGTCTAGAAAGTGTAGAGCGAGCTGATAGACTCGTGGCTACAGACGCGACGGATAGACTCGGCAAAGAGCTCGGCGACGCTGATGATGCGCACCTTCTCGCTCTTCTTAGAGTAGGGGATTGAGTCGGTGAAGATCATCTCCGTCAGGCCAGACTGATCGATGCGCTTGGTGGCGGGATCGCTCATGACAGCATGTGTCGCAAAGGCTCTGACAGACTTAGCGCCATGCTCTAGCATGAGGTCTGCAGCCTTGGTCATGGTGCCAGCGGTATCGACGATATCATCGACGAGGATTACATCCTTGCCTGTGACATCACCGATGATCGTCATCTCAGCCACCTCGTTTGCCTTAGCGCGACGCTTGTGGCAGATGACCATAGGTACGCCAAAGTGGCGTGCGTAGCTGTTGGCACGCTTTGTACCACCCACGTCAGGGGTAGCGATGCAGAGGTTGTCCACGGGTATGTTGTGCTCAATATACTCTGTGAAGACGGTAGAACCATATAGGTGGTCTACTGGAACGTTGAAGAATCCTTGTATCTGGTCTGCGTGTAGATCCATCGTGATGAGGCGGGTGATGCCAGCCACGGAGAGTAGGTCGGCAATGAGCTTAGCGCCGATGGAGACACGAGGCTTATCTTTGCGATCTTGTCTAGCCCATCCGAAGTAGGGTATGACCGCTGTGATGTAGTGTGCGGAGGCACGCTTGGCCGCATCGATCATGAGTAGGAGCTCCATGATGTTGTCGGCATTAGGGTAGGTCGACTGTACGAGGAAGATATCCTTGCCACGGATGCTCTCTTCGTAGAATACGGCAAATTCACCATCGGCAAAGTGCTCGGTACGCATCTTGCCCAAGGGGCAGCCCAGTGAGTCGCAAATCTTCTCGGCGAGATTCTGAGAGGCTGAGCCAGCAAATACTAGGTAGGGTAGTTCGTTCATTGTATTATCAGTATAGAGACAATCAGTGCCACAAAGGTACTACTTTAATAATAAACAGCGGTTACAGTGTTCCCTTTGTTTTAGAGGCTACTCATCAGTTCTTATGATTTGTATATCTCCGATGTCTCTGATTCCTCGGGAGGAAATTCTCGATAGCTCATGGGAAAATGATAATTCTCCACGGAGGCGAGCATAATTTCTTCGGAAGAATCAAATGATACTTCGGAAGAATCAGATGATAAGTCCGAAGTATTTTTTCTTTCCTCCCGAGGAAATCGGAATTTCCTCGGGAGCTATTTGGGAAATTCCTCGGAAGGAATCCGAATCGTCGGAGAAGTAGGCGTAATCAGAAAGGATTCGTAACCACTGTGTGGCAATACTCGAACCGTGTATCCCTAGTTATCGTCATGTGCAGCTCCTAGCAGACTGATTATAATGCGTCAGCCCTGACGCACTCCACACTAATTGCCAGCAACGAGATAAAAAAGAGTATATTTGCGCCATGATGGGTGTCGTATGAGCTAGTAGCACACGCCTCTATGTGACACCTTATGTAAGCAAACGAAGAGTCAGCCTATCATATATATGAGTAAGCAAACGAAGAACCAGCGACTCAGTGTCATCGCCGACCTGCTTAGGACCCACGAGGTGACAGACCAAGCGATGCTCCTTGATCTATTGCGAGGACGTAACATCTCCATTACGCAGGGAACGCTCTCGACCTACCTCGCTGAGCTGGGTGCCACCAAAGGCGTGCGCCCAGGCTCCTTCAAACCGTGTTATCAGCTCCCACTGATCCCGCAGACTGACGCTGTCACGACTCAACCCACGGGACTGATCTCTCCGACGGTCGGCTTCCGCTCGTATGCGCTCTCAGGGCAGATGCTGGTCATCCGCACGGAGCCTGGCTTTGCGCAGTCTATAGCGACCATTCTTGACAGCTCTTCCTCGTCGCTCTCGCTCGGTAGCGTGGCTGGGTACGATACTATTATAGTAGCTCTTGCGGAGGAGGCGACCGATGGCGAGGTAATTGACTGGCTCCATCGGATCATTCCCGAGTCTATCCTAGCGATAGAACAGGGACGACGGTCATGACTTGACAAAATCGTTCTTTCTTATGACATCTTCCGCCAAAAGACCTCTTCTTTAATGTAGAAATACTACATTTGTCGCAAATATCAGAAAGTATCAATGAGCATGGATGCAGAATCTACTGGTACAAAGGGCAAGTCCCACTGGGGGCTTCGGTGGTTTTATGACCTTTATCGTGATGGGTTGCGAAGTCAAAGCCGCACGAGCCGTCTGCTGTGGATTATTGTAGCCATCAAGCTCTTTA
>CABUDK010000053.1 GCA_902490315.1 uncultured Porphyromonas sp.
TGATCACTCTTGTCATAGAGGTTGTATAGTTAAAAGCGTTAGAGATTCATGAGGTTTATGGTAGCTACACCGACATCCTTTTGCGGATGCCTTATGCGTCATCGCTACTTTGCTCTGCCAAAGATACGAAAAAGAAGTTAGAGATTAGAGTCTAGTTCCTAGGAGCACCAGTTCCACTAGCCGACAGCTGATATCTTTTTATTATCTTTGTGGTATAATCAGTAGATAGGAATCATATATGAAGTTTACCGTCAACAGCAACGAGCTCTCTACGCTCTTGCAAAATGTAGGGCGCCTTGTCCCTGCGAGCAATGTCTCTATGCCAGCGCTGGCCAACTACCTCTTTGAGGTGACTCCTGAGCGGATCTCCGTGACGGGAGGGGATACGATGATGCGCTCGACTGGTGTGATCGCTCCGCTAGAGTGTGATGGCGAAATGCGCTTCCTGATAGCTCCCACCCCCCTACTGGACTATATTAAGTCGCTGCCTGTACAGCCGCTGACGATGGAGATGCAGACGACCGAAGAGGGTGCGCGGTTTATCCATCTGATCCACTCGACAGGATATCTAGACATTCCCATTGGCGATGCAGATCTCTACGTCTCTAGAGAGTCTCCCGAGGATACCGATGGTGCAGCTATGATGAGTATGAATAGCTCTAGTCTCCTAGCTGGTATCTCGGCAGTTCTGCCGGCTGCCTATCCCGACACATCGCGTGAGCAGCTCCACGGCGTACACTTTGTCATGCTCACGGACCGTCTAGAGCTCTGCGCGACGGACAATGTACAGCTCGTACGCTACATAGACTACGATGCGCGGATCGTCGAGAAGGAGGGCGAGGTAGCACAAGCTTCGCTCAAGGATCCTAGCTTCACGCTCCCGATCAAGGTCTCTAGCTTCCTACAGTCTATCCTCCCGAACTTTGCGAATGAGGAGGCACTCGTCATCTTCAATAATAAGCAGGTGGAGGTGCGCTTTGGCACTTACAATGTGGTCTCACAGGTGAGCGTGCTGGACTTCCCCAACTACAACGGGCTACTCCCAGACTCGATGACCTATATGATCGAGATCGACGGGCAAGTCTTGCAGCGCGCCACGACTCGTGTCAACTATCTGAGCAATATCGTGGGGCTGGGTGCCGACTCGAGCCTGCTCTGTATCACCTTCGAGGAGCATGCGATGGTCATGAAGGGTGGCTTCTACGCACAGGGCGCTAATACTCCTGGTGTCGATGTCGAGGAGCGTATCCCTGTGGACTATCCCGAGCAGATGGAGGGGATGCAGATCACCTTCAAGACGAACACCTTCATCAAGTTCCTCAAGGCGTTCAATGCGGAGAGCTTGCAGCTACACATTACCAATGCTACACAGCCGATCATGATCACACCGACCAAGGTGGCTGACCAAACGGACCTGCGAGGTATCACAGCTCCCGTACGTATCTAAGAACACCGAATCGATAAGTTATGACGCTACAATTGGATCGTCCGCTAGTGGTCTTTGACATAGAGGCTACGGGACTGGATATTACGAATGACCGTATCATCGAGCTAACGATACTCAAGCTGATGCCCGATGGGGAGCGGATCGTACGGACACGACGCTTCAACCCCGAGATGCCTATCCCGGCCGAGAGCACAGCGATACATGGTATCACGGACGAAGATGTGCGTGACTGTCCTCCCTTTAGAGCTTGTGCTAAGAGCTTAGCGGAGCTGATCGATGGGTGCGACCTGGCGGGCTACAATTCGCAGCGCTTTGACCTGCCGATGCTTGGGGAGGAGTTCCTCCGTGCTGGCGTGGAGGTGGATCTACTCTCTAGGCAGCATATAGACGTGCAGACGATCTTTCACAAGATGGAGCCTCGTACACTCGAGGGGGCTGTGCGCTTCTACTGTCATCGTGAGCATATCGGAGCGCACGGCGCTGAGGCAGACACGATCGCTACGCTCGATGTGCTACTGGCACAGCTGGAGAAGTATGGCGATGCACTCCCGAAAAGTGTCAAGGAGCTGTCCGACCTGACCACTTATCATCGCAATGTAGACCTTGCTGGGCGCATTGTGCTAGACGATAACGATGTGCCAGTCTTTAACTTTGGCAAGCACAAGGGGCGCTCTGTCGAGACAGTCTTGCGAGAAGAGCCAGGCTACCTCAGTTGGCTACTGCAAGCGGACTTCTCACGAGACACGAAGCGTCAGTTCCTCCTGATCAAGGAGCAGATGAAGCCTTAGAGCCGTCACGCCACACGATAGATAGCCATGCGCTTACAGAACAAGCATATAGTCGTAGGGATCACCGGCGGGATAGCTGCCTACAAGAGTGCCTCGCTCGTACGCCTGCTGATCAAGGAGGGTGCCGAGGTGCAGGTGGTTATGACGCCCGCGGCAAAGGAGTTCATCACGCCGCTGACGCTTGCCACGCTCTCGCAGCATGCGGTGGTCTCAGACTTCTTCGATCGTCGTGACGGTTCGTGGCATAGTCACGTGACGCTGGGCACTTGGGCCGATCTGATGATCATAGCTCCCGCCACGGCTAGCACGATCGGCAAGATGGCGCACGGCATTGCCGACAACATCCTCGTGACCACTTACCTAGCGATGCGCGCTCCCGTGCTGATCGCCCCTGCGATGGATCTAGACATGTGGTCTCACCCGACGACCGCCCGCAATCTGGAGATACTGGCGCAGGACGGTGTCGCACAAGCGTTGCCCGCCGAGGGCTTTCTCGCTAGTGGACTGACCGGGCGGGGACGTATGCAAGAGCCGGAGGAAATCTTAGAGCAGGCGGTCGCAATGCTCACCGCTACAGCGGAGAAGCTACCCTTAGCAGGGGAGTGCGTCACCATCACAGCGGGACCTACCTACGAACCGATCGACGATGTGCGCTTCATAGGCAACCATTCGTCGGGACTGATGGGTATCTCGCTGGCGGAAGCTTTGGCACGTCAGGGTGCCGAGGTACATTTGGTCTTAGGACCAACGCATCTCCGTCCCACCAACCCGCAGATTGTCGTACACCCCGTGATGACTGCCGAAGAGATGCTGGCAGCAGCTCAGGAGACCTTCGGGCGTAGCTCGATAGCGATCTTTGCAGCGGCAGTGGCTGACTACCGACCCGAGGAACGCGTGTCAGGAAAGATCAAGAAGGAGCGTCGTGGCGGGGAGCAGATGCAGCTCACGCTGACGCAAAATCCCGACATAGCAGCGACTCTTGGAGCGCAGCGCCGCGCAGGGCAGTACTTAGTAGGCTTTGCCCTGGAGACCTCTGTGGATACCTCCGCAGCTGAGGGTAAGCTGCACAACAAACATCTCGATGCGATCGTGCTGAACTCGACGAGCGATGCGGGTGCGGGCTTTGGAGTTCCGACCAATAAGGTGCTAATCCTAGACAAAGCGGGCGCTCGGTGCGATCTGCCACTAGAGAGCAAGGCGGTCGTGGCGGAGCAGATCGTAGACTTCGTACTCAAGCATCGTACACAGCTTGTTTAGTCTTATGAAGCTTGATCAGATGAAGCGTTTTTTCCTAGCCTTAGTGGCACTACTCCTGTGGCTCCCAGCGCAGAGCCAAGCGCAGGAGCTGAATGCACGTGTCACGGTCAACGTGGATCGTCTCGGCTCGTCCGCCGATCAGGCGATCGTGTCCGACTTGACCCAGCAATTGACCGAGATGATCAATCAGACGCGATGGACGAACGCCACCTTCTCGCCAATGGAGCGGATCGAGTGCGCCTGGGGTCTGAACCTCGTGAGCGTCTCTGACGACGGACTCTACACGGCAGAGCTAAGTATCTCCGCACAGCGCCCCGTCTACGGAGCCTCCTATACGACCCCGCTGCTGGTGCATCTAGACCGTGAGCTAAACTTCCAGTACGCTCCCTACCAGCCACTCGTCTATGCTCCCACACAGATTGACAACAACCTGGTGGCGACGGTCGCTTTCTACGCTTATCTCATCTTAGCTCTAGACTTTGACTCCTTTGCACCTCTCGGGGGCGACTACGCTGCGCGACGGATGCAGCAACTGGTGGCGACAGCTCAGCAAATGATGGACTGGTCGGGCTGGAAAGCTTATGCCAGTGACAACAACCGCTACGCTATCAGCCAAGCTTACAACGATCCAGCGCACCAGCCGTGGCGCAACTACTGGTACCAGTACCATCGCCAGGGACTAGACCTCCTCACGAGCAACTTACGTCGTGGCTACACCAATATATTAGAGCAGCTCTCCCTACTCGAGGAGACCTGGCAGGCCAACAGTTTGTCGCCACTCCTACAGATCTTCGCACAGACGAAGCTTGACGAGTTGCCTCTTCTGGTCGAAGGTGCTCCACAGGATAGCCGCATGGCTGCTTACAAGACCCTCTCCAAGATCTTCCCTACGGAAGATAGCAAGCTCTCAGCCCTGAAGAAGTAACTACACTCCATGCTGCACAGCCTATACATACGGGACTACATTCTCATTGAGGAGCTTAGCTGCACCTTCCCCACGGGACTCATAGCAGTCACAGGTGAAACGGGAGCGGGCAAGAGTATCTTTGTCTCAGCCCTACAACTGCTGGCAGGGGGGCGTGCCGACATATCGACCATTCGTCAGGGCTGCCAGAAGGCGGTTATCGAGGGGGAGTTCACGCAGCTTAGCCCTCAGGTCATCGAATGGATGCAAGCGCAGGAGCTAGAGACCGAGGAGAGCTGTCTCGTACGTCGTGAGATACGACAGACGGGGCGTAGTCGCATCTTCGTCAATGACACGCCCGTGACACTCGTTCAGCTCGAGGAGCTGGGCGCACTCCTGCTAGACGTTCACTCGCAGCATCGTAACCTGCTGCTCCGTGAGGGCGCTTATCAGATCGCACTGATCGACTCGCAGCTAGGAGCCGAGGTGCAGCTTGTCGAGGCGTACCACAGCGCTTATCAGCAATACCACGACAACGCCATACGACTCAAGAAGCTGCGCGCAGAGGCACAGCAAGCCGAGGCGGAGTATGAGCTGAACAGTCGAGCCTACGAGGAGATCGCTGCGCTCAAGCTCGAGCAGTACTCGCTCACCGACCTTGCTGACGAGGCGGAGCGACTCACCCACACGCAGGAGATACAGGAGGGCTTGCAGAGCATCCTTGCGCTACTCAATAGACCGCACAGCATCGTCGATCAGCTCACGACGGCGCAGGAGCAGATGGAGCAGACCTCCGCTTATCTCCCCGAGCTGACCAATTACACGGAGCGCATGCGGAGCCTAGTCATCGAACTAGACGATATCGAGAGCGACTTGAGCCGTCTGCAGGGTGAGGTCGCCTACAATCCTGCGCGCCTAGAGGAGATCAACACGATCCTTGGCGGGGTCAATGCTTTGCTCAAAAAACATAACCTCCTATCTCCTGAAGAGCTCCTCGAGTACAGCCAAGAGCTTGGTGCCAAGCTCGCCCACACAGCTCAATACGAGCAAGAGCTAGCCGCGCTACGCACCGAAGTGCTCCAGCAGCGCACCGAAGTGCTTACCCTAGGCAAGCAACTCCACGATGCACGCGCCAAGGTCGCTACACAGATCGCACGGAGCGTCACCAAGACGCTCTGCCAGTTGGAGATGCCGCACGCACGCTTTGACATAGCGCTGCAGCTCCTCGACAAGCCGACCGAGCGAGGCATGGATCAGGTCGACTTCCTCCTCTCAGCCAACAGCGATCAGCCACTTCGCCCCGTCACCGACATCGCTTCGGGCGGTGAGATAGCCCGACTGATGCTAGCACTCAAGGCACTGCGCAGTCAAGCCGCCACGAGCCCCACCGAGCTTGCCACCTCGCCCGCCATCGTCTTTGACGAGATCGACACCGGCACCTCAGGCATCGCTGCTTCTCGCATAGGCGATATGCTTCACACGATGGGCGAGCGCCAGCAGATCTTCGTCATCACCCACCTGCCGCAGATCGCTTCGGCAGCCACCCAGCATATACTCATTTATAAGGAGGAGACCCATGGCGAGACCCACTCGCACCTTCGCCTCCTCACACCCGAAGAGCGCATCGACGAGATAGCACGTCTCCAGAGTGGCGACCAGATTACCCCCGAGGCGATCGCTGCCGCACACACATTACTTACAGCACATGATTAAGCAAAAACTCATCTAC
>CABUDK010000054.1 GCA_902490315.1 uncultured Porphyromonas sp.
AGCAAGATCATCGAAAAAAACTTCGCTTTTTGCTTGCATTTGAACTTAGAAAGCAAAGGGCTACTCGTCTCGACGTTCTGCCAACGAAGTGCGTAGAGCTGTCGACGGCTGGAACTTCAAGCATCTTTGCATCATCTACTTACTAAGAGGGGGCAAGGCGATGACAAACATTTGGTCTCAACGTGGTTTAGAACCACTTGTCGATCTCCTCGGAGGTGAGGGAGACCATGATGGAGCGTCCGAGCGGGTCGAACTGCGAATTGGGTGTCAGAAAGAGGTCGGAGATGATCTGACTGGGCTGCGCGGCACGTGCATGGAGTGTGTGACGCACCAGTTCGCTGGCTTGGCGAAGCGCTTCGCTGGAGAGGAAGAGCTGCGCAAGGAGTTCCGCAGGGGGAAGCGTGGTGTCGGTATCGTCTTTGTCGACCTGATCGAGATAGTCGTCGAGCGTCTTGGAGATCATATCCGCAACGCCAATGGGGCGAAGGGGCTTGGGGACGGAGGTGATGAGGTAGACGTTTTCGTCTGAGTCTGCGGACGCTTCTTCTTGTGAGGTGATTTCGAATCCGATCTGTCGTAAGCTCTCGATCAATTCGAGGTGCGTCGGGTAGAGGTCGCTAGGTAGCGACAGTTCCTCGGCAAAGAGTAGCGGCTGCGCTTGGTCAGGCTGGAGTGTGAGGGTGGCTATCTGCTGCTCGTAGTAGATGCGTAGCAGCGCGCGCTCGATCTGTATGACCGCGAGGCGGTCGCTCATCGTGGTAAAAAGGTAGCGCTCCTGATAGATGTAAACTAAGTTGGAGCTATTGGCAGCAGGCTGAGAGGGGCTAGGGGAGACCGTAAAGAGTGGATCCATCTCCGTGGGGGCTGCTCCCGTAGGCTGGCTTGCGGGAAGTGTCGATTCGCCTCGTCGCTGCTGGAAGTCGTCGATAAAGCTTTCCCAATGAGCGGGCGAGCCACTACTCATTGAGGAGAGCGGGTCGGTGGGTCGCTGTTCGTCCGTTGGTATTGCCTTAAAGGGATTGTACTCAGGGTCTATCTGTACGGGCGGTGGCTGGAGTGCAGTGCTGCTCTGGCGTGTAGCATCGTAGGCTGGTATCTCGATGAGCTGGTCGGTGCTAAAGGTGATGGCGGGCATAGCACTGGTGGTGCTGAGGTGCTCGCGTAGCACTACCATGAGGAGCTTAAAGATAGCCTGCTCATCGAGGAACTTGATCTCCGTCTTGGTCGGATGTATATTGACATCAATGCGACTGGGGTCTACCTGGAAGTAGATAAAGTAGTTGGGCTGGCTACCTGGCGCGATGAGATCCTCAAAAACGTTCATGACCGCACGGTGGAAGTAGGGGTGCTTCATATAGCGTCCATTGACAAAGAAGAACTGCTGGGCGCCTCTGCGCTTAGCATCTCGTGGCAGGGTGATGAAGCCTGAGACGTTTGCTAGCGGCCCTTGGTACTCGATCGGGATGAGCTGCTTGGAGTAGCTCTTGCCTAGGAGGTCTACGATGCGATGCTGCAGGTCGCTCTTGGGGAGGTTGCGTATGAGCTTGCCCTCGGAGTAGAGGGTGAAGGCGATCTCGGGGTAGACCAATGCAATCCGCTCGAACTGGCGGTAGATGTGTCGTAGCTCTGTCTCGGAGCCTTTGAGGAAGCGTCGCCGTGCGGGGACGTTATAAAAGAGATTCTTCACCGTGATAGAGGTGCCTACCTCGGCAACGGTGGGGGAGGAGCTGAGGACCTCCGAGCCGTTGATCAAGAGCTTGTAGCCGATGTCGCTGTCGGCCTGTCGTGTGACTAGCTCAATCTGAGCTACTGCCACGATGGAGGCAAGCGCCTCGCCGCGAAAGCCCATGGAGCGAAGCGTGAAGAGGTCGTCGACGGAGGAGATCTTGCTGGTAGCGTGCCGCTCGAAGGCCATACGAGCGTCTAGCGGACTCATACCGACGCCATCATCGATGACACGCATGAGCTCTTTGCCGGCATCTTGTAGCTCGATGGTTATCTGCGTGGCATGGGCATCGATGGCGTTTTCGACCAGCTCTTTGAGCATAGAGGCTGGTCGCTGGATCACTTCACCAGCGGCTATCTGATTGGCAATGCTGTCCGGGAGGAGGTGTATGATTTCGCTCATAGGAAGGAGAAGAGGGGACCCTGTCTATAGTATAGTACCCAGACGATGAAGCCTAAGAGGATGAGCGTAAGGATGCAGCGCAGGATGATGCCCGAGCGGGCGTAGTTGTCTATGCCTCGATCTCGCTGCTTCTTGAGATGACGTGTGCCACCGTAGAGGCTCTCGGAGAGAGTCTCACGAAAGGCTTCGCCAGAGCCATAGTCGGACTCTACTTGCTCTCTGTGGGCTCTGCCGGTGTCGTCGGAGACTGTGCCGGTACCGGTGTGGGCTTCGGTGTCGGAGCCTTCGGCAACTTCGAGCTCTCGTCTGATCTGCTCGATGCGTCGCTGGAGTTGCTCCTTCTTAGGATCCCAATAGATGGGCTGGTGGTGGAATGAGCGCGGTTGTCGTGGTCTGAATATGAGTCCCATGAGTATAGTGGTAAAAGGTGTATGTAGCTCTGTAGCGAGTCTGCGAGAGACTGTACGGAGCTGGTGTCGCTCTCTAGCGGGCGACGTATGTAGATGGAGAGAGGCGTCTCGGCTACGGCAGTCGTGTCGGGGACTGTCGTCTGAACGTCTGCTGGCTTAGGCTTCTCGATGGCTTGCTGGTACTCCTTGTAGAAGGCTTGCCATGCGGCTAGTCCGTCGAAGCCTTGGCTCATTTTGCTGTTCTGATTCTGCAGGGTAGCGAGCGAGTCGGTAGATTGTAGCGGTGCTGTGCGGTCAGGGATAACATCTTCGGGCGTGAGCGGACGCTGGTCGCCATGCCACTCGGCACCACTCATCTGACGCAAAGCATCGGTGAGGTCTTGGATCGGGTGAATCGTCCCCTCCGCCTTACCATGCCAGAAGATACGATCGAGCTTATCATCGACAATGTAAACGTCCATTTGCGGGTTCTGTACCTGGGCGAGGGCATAGTAATGCTTCGTCTTCTCCTGCTGAAGGTAGTAGCGTGACTCTACATTGGAGCGATAGAAAGCGTGGTCAAGAGTACCTTCGCGAAAGTAGGCTTGGATCGTATCGGCCTTGACACGATCCTGCTTGATATTATCGATCCAGCGCACTGTCGAGGCATTTTGCCAAGCGAAGGCATGATCGATCGTGTCGTTAGCAAGGTGGGCATAGATGGTGTCACCCTTGAGCTGTGTCGAGTCGTTCCACAAGATAGGACTGCCAAAGAGCTTGATGAGCGAGTCAACGGAAAAGTAGTGTATAGAGTCGCCGATGGCCTGTATATCCTTGCGGTACAGGCGCACATCGTGGTACCCCTTGGTGTACTTGACCTCTAGCGAGTCAGTAGTGCCTGGAGACGGGGGCAGGTTACGCTTGATCCCCTCCATGATCTCGGCAGACATATATAGTGTGTCCTTCTCGGAGTAGTCCATGACGTAGGCTCGTCCTGTGGCGTAGACATAGCCGTTTGCCTCGTCCATATAGCCATAGTCACCGAAGTAGGTTACCTTGTCCTCTTGGTTGTCTATTACCACATCATAGTAGGCTTGGCTGATCTGTCTCTTCTTGTCATAGAGTATCGAGTCGCCCGTCATGGTACCATCGGGATGCGTAATGAGAGAGCGATCGAGGAGGATGCTCTGCTCGGTGTTTGTATTGTAAAAGCCTCGGTCGGTCTCTATCCTGACAGAGTCTTTGGTCTCTATAAGGGTGGGGCTGACGATACGACAGATTGAGGTCTTCGTATTGTAGTGCAGTATGTCGGTGTCGAGGGTAAAGCGGTCGTTCTCTAGGTGTACCTCGTTCTGAAAGAGTGCCTCGTCGGAGCTGGTGTTGTACTCACCGTAGATAGAGGTGAGCGTATTGACCGAGTCGGCCAGGGTGCCGAAGTTGTCGTAGTAACCGACCTTTTGGTTGCGATCGTAGAAGAGCCTCTCGGTGAAGAGTGTCGTCACATTCTTCGTCAATATCACATTGTCGTGCAGCTCTGCCATAGCGGTCATACCGTCGTACAGCATCTCTCCAGCGGTGATCGAGATCGAGTCTCCCTCTAGGATCTGCACATGACCGAAGGCGTCAAAGGAATTGGTCGTCTCGTTGAGATTGGCACTGTCGCAAGTCATGATCCAGCTGCCATGCCTGAGACGCACATTGCCCGTAAGGATGACAATGTCAGGGTGTATCTCCTGATCGTGGCTGAGTACATCGGCATGGTCGAGGATGATGAGCCGCTTGCCTCGCACCATCGTGGGGGGAGGAGCTGGAGCATCCGCGACATGAGTGACGGGGTGTAGGCTCGCCGTGCCGCCCCATAGTGGTAGTCCCACAAAGAGTACCACAGCGACCGCCACTAGCCCGCTGAGGGTGAGTAGTAGTCGCTGTGTAGTGGTCACTTGGTGAGATTGAAAGGACATGAGACTCTATAGTCTAATGGGTAGAGATGTGGGTACGCGATCACCTCCTCTGAGGAAGCGTAGGTGCTACTTCTTGATCCAACCTGGATAGCGGAAGTCGCACTGCTGATAGTCAGGGCTGATGCGTATATAAGTACTCTTCTGGTGCTGGACGATCCACTTGTCTAGCTCTTTCTGCTTCTTATCCTGCAGAGCTAGCTGCTTGATGAGCTGGAAGTCGGTAGCCATGTCGGCGCGGTGACCTGCGACGCGACGCTTGAGCTTGAGGAGTACGACCTGCGTATTGCCGTTGGCATCTTGAGAGACAAAGGCGGGAGAGACATCGCCCACTTGCATCTTGTCTACATAAGATGCGAAGTCTTGCTGTAGCTCGGACATGGTAAAGAGTGCCGTGCCGTAGCGGTCGCTCTCGTAGTCTTCGTTGAGGAGGAGACCAAAGTTGTTTTTCGTCTCGTCGACATTACTGCATAGTACGACCGCCTCGTCAAAGGAGGTCTTGCCATTGCGTACCTGCACAGCGACAGAGTCTGCTTTGTTGACGGCTTGCTGGAGTTTGTCAGGAGCCACACTGGGCTTGAGGAGTATGTGACGGAAGTTGATCGTGTTGTCACGCTTCTCGATAAGCTGTACGATGTGATAGCCCGTGGCGGTACGTATGATAGGAGAAACCTGCTTGGTGTCTGTCAATGCGAAGACAACCTGAGCAAACTCAGGCTCTAGAGAGCTGCGAGCTACGAAGCCATACTCGCCACCACGAAGTGAGGTGCGGGAGTCCTGAGAGTAGAGCCGTGCGATCGTAGAGAAGTCACGACGCCCTGCAATTATATCATCGGAGTAGCTTCTGAGCTGCTCTTTGATCTGGTCAATAGCTGCGAGCTCGATGTCAGGGGTGATCCGAAGAGCTTGTACCTCGACGGCGTCAGGTATGTATGGCAAGCTGTCTTGTGGTATCTGAGCATAGTAAGAGCGGATCTCGGTGGGTGTTACTGCAACTCCCTGGATAATCTTCTGCTGCATCTGCCGAACGATCTCATTATTGACCGCCATGATGCGCTGCTGCTCACGAATGCTAGAGTAGGGACGATTGAAGTACTCCTCAAGACGCTCACGGGAGCCGATCTGCTGAACGAGGCTCTCCATAAAGTTATCCACAAATCGGTCTACCTTAGTATTATCCACCGAGATACTATCGATCTTAGCTTGGTTGAGGAAGAGCATCTGGACCGCTAGTTGCTCCGTGAGGTAGCAGTCAGGATTCCCTTCGAGAGGCATTCCCTGAGAGCGCATGTAGAGCTTTTGGTTTTCTATCTCAGACTTGAGGATAGGCT
>CABUDK010000055.1 GCA_902490315.1 uncultured Porphyromonas sp.
TAGCCATCGCTCAGATCATGCAGGGGCAGTACGCAGATGCTACACGCACCCTCGCTGCTGTCGCACAGCCCAATGGCGAGACCGCTTACCTCAAGGCAGTCGTCGCAGCTCGCACGAACGATCTGCAGGCCCTCGTTAGCAACCTCCGCTCAGCTATCGAGCAGGATCGCAGTTACGCACAGCGTGCACAGCGTGACCTCGAGTTTGCAGCCTTCAGCCAGACACCTGAGTTCGTCGCTCTGGTCAAGTAATCCAACAGGTGTGACGTAACAGAGCGTCACTCCCCAACTCACGAGAGGAGCTACCCGCCTAGACGGATAGCTCCTCTCTCGTTATTTGTAACAAATGTAGTTGTCGGCTGGCGGGGAGCTAGCAGAGCGCTGCGCAGATACGGTCGCACCAGATCAGCCCGTCGTGCGTCAGGCGCAGGTGGTCATCGGCAGTGTGGGTGAGTAGTCCTTGCTCGAGCCACGGTGTGGCACGCTCCATAAGCGGGACTCCTCGTAGCTCTGGCCGACGGAGGTTGATACCACGATAGGTGCGGAGCCCCAGCATGACACACTCTTCGTATAGCTCGGTCGGTGAGAGCCACTCCTCATCAGCAATTGGGAGCGTACCCTGCTGCAGGCGCTCTATATATAGGTGTATGTCGGAGACGTTCCACCAGCGATGCCCTGCCGTGTAGCTATGCGCGCTGGGTCCTAGCCCCAGATAAGGCGTGCCGTCCCAATAAGCGCTATTGTGCTGAGAAGCAAAGCCTGGGCGTGCCCAGTTGGACAGTTCGTAATGGGTAAAGCCTGCATCCCGACAGGCTGCGACCAGCGCATAGTACTGCGCCACGTAGGTCTCTTCGCTCGAGGGTGTCACCGCTCCGCACTCCCTCATGCGATCCAACCGTGTACCTGGCTCATAGGTCAAGCCATAAGCAGAGAGGTGCTTCACGGGAAGTGCCAACGCATGCGCCAAGCTTTCCTTCCAATCCCGCTCATACGTCTCGGGTAGCGCAAAGATCAGATCGATGCTCACATTGCTAATGCCCGCTTGTCGTATGTAGTCGATCGCTCTCTCGGCTTGAGCTGCAGAGTGTCGGCGATGTAAGAAGCGCAGCGTCTCATCGCTCCAGCTCTGCACGCCTAGGCTGATGCGGTTGAATCCTAGCTGCGCCACTCCCCTAGCCCACTCAGGCGACACATCCTCGGGGTTTGCCTCGATGGTTATCTCGATCGCCTTATCTAGTGTCCAGAGCGAGCGGATATGCATCATCAGTCGCTCTAGAAGCGGGAGCGGAAGGCTACTAGGCGTACCTCCGCCAAGGTAGATGGTGCGAGGAGCTGTAAACCACTGCTCCTTGTCGTGGTAGATCGTTAGTTCACAGCAGAGCGCCTCGACGAAGGCACTCTGTAGCGACAAGTCGCTCTGAGAGTAGAAGTCGCAATAGATGCATCGTGTGGGACAAAACGGAATATGCAGGTAGAGTCCCCACATACTACTTCTTTAGCTCATGAGAGTTGTAGTAAAGCGCCCCCGCCGAGAGCTTGCCTGTATGTCCACTAAATGTAGCGGGCTCTATAAAGAACTCGACCAAGACATCCTCTGGTAGAAAGTCCTGCGAGATGGTCGCCGAGCGCCCCGCGAGGTTTTGTCCAAGTAACACTAGAGGGCAGTCAAGATGCGATCCGTAGAGACGGTAGTAGAGATTGAAAGAGTGTCCCGTTGGCTCCTGGAGATCATAGTTCCAGGTAATGGTTAGCTTCTTTCCTTCATCTACTATTTCTTCAATCTTTGCCATACCAAAGGGGATACGAGGCTCGGCCCCGAAGGTGGGACGACGTGTCGGCAGGAGCATCAGGTCCTGACGCTCAGCGGGTAGCTGATCGTACATCTGCAAGAACTGCTCAGCGCGATAGTAGCTCACCCCTGAGAGTCCATAATGCGCCACCGTGTCAAGCTGATTGTAGATGTCTTGTAGCTTCCAGCGAGAATTGTCATAGAGCCGATAGACGCCTAGCCCCGCTACTATAGGTCCGTGGGGAGCAATGCGCTTAGCCCAGTCCGCTATGTAGTAGTTGAAGTGTTTATCCTTGTAATAAATCATCGGCACGATAAAGTCCACAATGCCACGCTGAAACCATACGAGCGGATCTTGCGATACATCTTCCTTGCAGAAGTACCCTCCAGGAGCTGGCTTAGGCAACTTCTGATACTTGCCGATGCAAGCTGTCGAGAGAGCCACCTCGGGTGCTACTTCCTGTAGCGTGCGGTGGAGCGTATCGATCATAGCCGTCACATTAGCCTCACGCCATGCCATGCGAGGCAAACGCTCAGGATTCATACGCTGGAAGCTCTTGAGATCGTTAAACTTACTCGGTCCATCGGGATAGCGGATGTAGTCTAGGTGTACGCCATCCACATCGTAGCGCGTGACTAAGTCGCGCACTAGCTGAGCCATATGTGTACGTACAGCAGGCTGCGCTGGATCCATAAACCATGCGTTACCCTGGCGGATGCATAGCTCGGGATGCGCTGCATAGAAGCCCTTACCCTGCTTAGCTAGCGAACGCACATGATCTTGCGTACCTAGCGGATAGACCACCATCCAGGCATGTACACTCATACCACGATGATGGCAAGCATCGACAGCATACTGGAGAGGGTCGTAACCATTCGGTAGCGTGCCCGTTTTGCTGATCGTAGGAGAGAGTGGCTCGAGACTACTTGGATAGAGCAGATCCCCACGCAGACGTACCTGTAGGAAGACCGTATTGATCCCCGCCTGCACAAAAGCATCTAGCATCTTGTCCAGGGACTTCTGTTGCTGTACCATGCCAGAGTTAGTATCTGCAGAGACTTTCGGCCAGTCCAGCCCCCAGATGGTGGTGAGCCATACAGCTCGCATCTCTGCTCCAGGCAGCTGGGGAACCGAGTAAGCGACATCACTGATACTGCACTCGGGCAACTCGACATGAGGTCTCCGTGGTGTGGCTTGACGTGTGCCGCACTGGCTAAGGAAAAGTAGCGTCAGCAACAACACTGCTGACCGATAAAGTATGGAGGCAAGTCTCTTAGGCATCGCTCTTGGGAATTGATAGATGCCACAAAGGTACTAAATCGTAGCTAGAGGCTAGTGCATTGGTTAGGTACGCCACCGCTCACGACGTATGAGCCTCAGTAGGTACGCACGGCCCGAACGCACCGATGAATCACGTCAGCACCACCAACTCTCTACTCATCAAGACATTAGAAAAACTTGTAATGGAACTTACGTGTGTTAGTTAGCCTAGACGCTTGTTTATTCAATTAAATGTCGTATCTTTGCACCACGAACGGCACGAAGGGGGCTTTCCTCCCCATATCGCACCGCTCAAAAGCTTCGGGGTGTAGCGCAGTCCGGTTAGCGCACCTGCTTTGGGAGCAGGGGGTCCCAGGTTCGAATCCTGGTACCCCGACAGATAAGCTAAAATGACAATAGAGTGGCAATTGCCACTCTATTGTCGTTTATAGCACTAGTGCTACTAGGATCTAACTTCTAACCTCTAATCTCTAACCTCTATCTCCCTCCCCCTCTAATCTCTTTTTCGTACCTTTGATCCTGCAAGAGAGACTATAAAGAAATGACAAACGATACTTCTACCCAGCGTGATACTGCGGCGGTCGGCTACGACAAGAAGGTAGCCGTCGTAGGTGCCGGCTCCATGGGGCGCAGCATAGCCATCTGCCTGGCCATGCATCATATACCTACCGTCATACAGGCACGATCTTTGGATCGGCAGAAGCGGGCTATTCCACTCCTCGAGCAGTCACTGGCAGAGTGTGGCGAGCTCTTCGACTGGAGCGAAGAGGAGCAGCAGGAGTTGCTCAGCCGCATCAAGGTGACTGTGGACAATGCCGACATTGTCTCCGCCAACCTCGTCATAGAGGCGACCAGTGGCACCCTAGAGGAGCACAAAGACCTCTACCGCGACCTCGATGCTGTCCTCAGCGAAGGAACGATCATTGCTTCGATCACTTCATCGATCAGCATCACGGAGCTAGGCAACGCTACACAGCGTCCATCGCTTGTGGCAGGGATGCACTTCTTCAACCCCGTACCGCTCATCGACCTTGTCGAGATCGTCTCGTCACAGCACACTTCGCAAGAGACGCTAGAGCAGATACAAGAGCTGTGCGATGCGATGGGCAAGGATACGGTCTACGTCGAGGACTCGCCAGGATACATCGTCAATCGTATGCTCATACCGATGATCAACGAGGCGATCACCGAGCTGGCTCAAGGCATCGGCTCTATCGAAGATATAGACCGTGCGATGCGCATCGGTGCTAGTCACCCGATGGGTCCACTAGAGCTGGCAGACTGGATCGGGCTAGACACCTGCCTGGAGATCTTGGAGGGACTCTTCGCAGAGTTTATGGATAGCAAGTATCGTCCGCACCCACTACTACGTAGGAAGGTGCGCGCCGGACAGCTCGGTCGCAAGGTAGGTGTGGGGTTCTACCGCTACAATCAAGAGGAAGAGGAGCAGTCATAACAGTAGACCCGTTTTTTACACTAAGCTTGAGATGCAAGTCAAGATCCTCGGCTGCGGCTCTGCACGTCCTACACGACATCATCTACCGTCAGCGCAAGTGCTGACCGTCGCAGGGCATCACTACCTCATAGATGCTGGCGAAGGCGCGCAGCACTCGCTCATCCTGGCGGGCTATAAGATCACGCAGCTGGAGGCGCTCTTTATCTCGCACGCTCATGGGGATCACAGCTTCGGACTGCCGGGGCTGCTCACCTCTATGGCACACGTAGGGCGCACGAAGCCACTCACCATCGTGACAACAGCCGAGGTAGCTGAGTACATACGCTACATCGAAGAGCATCACATCGAGGAGAGTTCCTACGAACTCTCTGTGACCATTGCTCCGAGCGACGAGGTTAGCCCGTCCATCTACTCCGACCCCTGGCTGCAGGTCGACACGTTGCCGCTACGGCACCGAACGAACGCCATCGGCTTCCTTTGCCGTGAGCACTGTATGCCGAGGAGGATAGATCCTGTGGCTACCGACTTTTATCAAATCCCCCACACCGCTATGCATGCCCTGCAAATGGGGCTAGACTACGTGCCTCAAGGTGGCGGGCGCATCATTCCCAATCGTGAGCTGACGAAGCCAGGGCGCCCGTCTCGCGCCTACGCCTATCTCTCAGACACGCTCCCAGCGTGGCATCTGGTAGAGCAGATACGAGGTGCGGACCTTCTCTACCACGAGAGTACCTACAGTGAGGAGTTTCGTGATCGTGCGGAGACTTACGGGCACTCGACAGCACGACAAGCCGCTGAGGTAGCACAGGCGGCCAAGGTTGGTCAACTGCTCTTGGGGCATTACTCAGGTCGCTATGACGACCTGTCGACGTTGCTTAGTGAGGCTCAAGAGGTCTTTCCCAATAGCTGTGCAACCCAAGAGGGAGATCTATACGAAGTATAACGCTTTGCACGAAACGCCGTTGACAGAACCATGAGTAGCCGCATCAAAAGTCTCTTTAAAGATACCGTCATCTACGGAGCGACGACCATGCTCAGTCGCTTCCTCGGCTGGGCACTCTTTCCCCTCTATGTGTATCAGCTGCCCTCGCCTGCCGACTATGGTATCGTGACCAATCTGT
>CABUDK010000056.1 GCA_902490315.1 uncultured Porphyromonas sp.
ATATGATGTCGCTCCTAGCCCTCTCACTGGTCATCGGGGTCCTCGTCGACGATGCCATCGTGGTCATCGAGAATGTCTACCGCCACATGGAGATGGGCAAGAACCGTGTCCGAGCCACGTGGGACGCACTCAACGAGATCGGTCTCACCGTCATCTCTGTGACCCTCGTCCTCGTCGTGGTCTTCCTACCGATCATCTTCACCAATTCACTGGTCTCTGACATCTTGCGTCAGTTCTGCGGAGTCATCGTCATCTCCATCCTCTTCAGCCTGCTCGCTGCCCTCACCTTGGTGCCTTTGCTCACCTCTAGGCTGGGCAACATACAGCCGCTACGTGGCGATCGCCCACTGGGACGTATGCTTACGAGCTTCGAGCGGGGCATCAGTCGCTTTGCCGATGGCATTTCGTCACTCACACGCTGGGGTCTAAGCCATCGCTGGGCTTTGGCAGGCATCGTTGTCGTGCTGATGGTTGCAGTGCTGGTGCTCTTCCCCTTGGGCTTTATCAACTTTGAGTTCCAGCCCTATATGGATCGTCAAGAGTGTATCATACAGCTCGAGATGCCTAAGGACATCTCTATGGCTGAGTCTAACCAGCTCGTGCGTAAAGCTGAGAACTGGCTCATGCAGCGCCCCGAGGTGGAGAAAGTGGTAACTATGGTCGGACTAACGAGTGACAACAGCCAGAGCAACAAAGGTACCCCCTACCTTGCTGAGCTAGATGTCAAGCTCCGGAAGACACCCGAAGGTACTGAAGCCTACGTGGCTCGTATCCGCAAGCCTCTGACCGACTACCTCGTCGATGCGCGTGTCAATGTCTATAGTGTGAGCATGACTGGTACCGTCTCCAAGGCGGCTGTCGAGTACATCATCTCAGGTGCGGACAAGGACTCCGTGGCTCGCTATGCAGACAAGGCTCTGGCGCTCCTGAGCTCCGTGACTGGAGTCATACAGCCTACCCTTTCGGTCGAAAACGCTACCCCCGAGATCCTCGTGCGGGTGGATCGTGATAAGATGTCCAATCTGGGACTAACGCTAGACAACGTGGGGGGTATGATGCAGACCCTCTTCCAGGGCAATGACCAGCTCCGCTACACGCAGGGAGACTACGAGTATGCGATAAATATACGTGCCGACAAGGCCTCTCGTCGCTCTATCGAAGATGTGGCAAGTCTCACCGTTGCCAATCCACAAGGCGACCTGATACAGTTGTCGCAGTTTGCCGATGTCACGCTCGGCATCGGGCCTAGTCGCTTGGAGCGCTTCAACCGCAACAGCTCGGTGACCCTGCGCGCACAAGCCTACGGCGTGCCAGCAGGCGCTATCGCCAAGCAGTTTATGAGCCAGCTCAGCGAGGAGCAGATGCCCCAAGGCGTACAGATACAGACCGCTGGAGATATGAAGAAGATGTCAGACTCGATGAGCGTCCTCACCACCGCCATCCTGCTCTCTCTACTCTTTATCTACCTAGCTCTCGTCTTGCTGTACAACAACTGGACAGACCCGCTCGTCGTCATGATCGCTATCCCGCTATCTATCGTGGGAGCTCTTCTCGCCTTAGCTATGAGCAATACCGCTATGAGCATCTACGCTATGCTCGGCATGGTGATGCTGATCGGTCTCGTTGCCAAGAATGCGATCCTACTGGTGGACTTTGCCAACGAAGCTCGTGGCGAGGGCTTGCCCGTAGACGAAGCGCTCATTCAGGCGGTCAAGCTTCGTACACGACCGATCCTTATGACGGCTCTGTCGACCATCATCGGTATGCTCCCCGTAGCGCTCTCACGCGGCTCGGGTGCTGAGCTACGCACCGGTATGGCGTGGGTCATCATCGGCGGTATGGCGCTCTCCACGTTGCTGACGCTGATTGTCGTACCCGCCCTTTACAAAGCCTTCCACTCAAGGCAGCGTACCAGTGCCAAGCCAAAGGTGGATATAGAGGCACTGATGCAGGAGTAACCCGCACGGGTAGCAGCCCGCATCAAGTTTACTTTGTCTTAGTCACGCCTAGGAGCGATCACTCTCCTGGGCGTGACTTTTTCTGTTTTCGTTGCCAAACTGTTTTCATCCGTTGAAGCTATTGACTCATACAGCATGTTTCAAAAGAATCTAGGAGGAGCTACACAATGCCTCTTCAAACACGCCGAAAAGGTCTAAGATCCTATGAGAGAATTGATAGGATTTTGCCACCAGCTCCGCATTAAAATCAGAAGCTGGTATAACTTTAAAACAACAATGAGAGACTATATAGGAACCCCGATCGTAACTTATTAGTACCCCCCTAGATAGCACATATTCTTAACTGTCTATTACTCTATATACACCTCGAAGAAACATCCTTAACAGACTAACAATCAAACGACTATAGCAAATCACTTAATTGTCAACAACTCTACATCCTAACTCTTTGACAACAATAGAGATAGGAGGGAGGAGAGGAGCTTTTGTCGTTTTGTCCTGTTGCATGGCATCTACAAAGTTAGGATCTTTGCAAGTGAAAAGTGACCCCTTCCAGAGGAGCCTCCTCATAGGTCACTTGACTATCCTACTGTTGCAAAGATAACAGTCTCATTTTACATCGACTACTATCATATACTTGACTACTTAATATGACTGACAGAGAAGCTGCCCTGCGGGCGTGGTCTGAGTGTACAGTCCTCCTCCAAGCGATGATCCAACCAGAGGTCTACAACGCTTGGTTCCCACACATCAAGCCAGTCTCACTCATCGGAGTGGAGATGACGCTCGGTGTGCCTAGTCAGTTCTTCTGTGAGTACATCGAGACACACTTCATCAACGAGCTCAAGCAGGTACTCCAGCGTATCGTTGGTCCCAACGTAGTCCTCAAGTACAAGGCGCTTGTAGACAGTGCAGCCTCTCACCGCAAGAACTCGTCTGTGACGCTGCCCACGCAGAGCTATGCCAGCAATGCTTATGGTGCTGCTAGGGCCTATACAATCAATGCCAACGGAGCTGCAGCCGCACTTAAGACGGAGCCACGTCAGTTACCAGACTTTGACTCGCAGCTCAAGCCTCAGCTGAGCTTTGATACCTACTATCAGGGGGAGTCCAATCGTACCGCCAGCTCCATCGCACGCTCTATCGCTGAGAAGCCTGGACAAGGTGCCCTCAACCCTTGCTTTATCTATGGTCCTTCTGGAGTTGGTAAGACGCACCTGTGTCACGCCATCGGACTGCGAATCAGAGAGCTTTACCCTGAGCTCAAGGTGCTCTACGTCTCCTCTCACATGTTTGAGATGCAGTACGTCGCCGCCACAAGAGCCAACACGACCAACGACTTTATCAACTTCTACCAGCAGATAGATGTGCTGCTCATCGACGACATACAGGGTCTGATCGCCAAAAAGAAGACACAGCTCACTTTCTTCCAAGTCTTCAACCACCTCTACATGCTGGGCAAGCAGATCGTCTTGACGAGCGATACGGCACCCGTCAACCTAGCTGGACTTGAGGAACGCCTCATCTCCCGCATAGCAGGTAGCCTGACAATAGAGGTAGAGCGTCCCGACTACGACCTCCGCAGGGAGTACCTCCGCCACAAGAGCGAGGAGAGCGGGAGCATACTACCTCAAGAGATGATCGACTACATAGCCCGCACGGTGACCAGCAGCATCCGTGGTTTGCAGGGAGTATTCTTTTCGCTCATCACCCGTGCAGCCGTCGAGGGTTGCGACATCACCTCCTCTTTTGTCAAGAAGATCGTCAGCCAGACGGTCAAGCAAGAGAAGAAAGAGATTACTGTCTCTATGATTGAGAAGACGGTGTGCGAATACTATCATGTGCCGATAGAGCTGGTGCGCAGTCGCTCGAGAAAGGCTGACGTGGCTCAGGCGAGGCAGATGATTATGTACTTTGCGAAGCGCTATACGGATCAATCGCTCAGTGCTATCGGCGAACTGCTCGGTGGCCGCTCGCACGCCACTGTGCTACACAGCTGCAAGGTAGTAGAGGATCAAGCAGAGGTCTCCACGGCTTACCGTTCAGACCTCACCGCTATCGAGTCGCTGATCAAGTAGTCGCCAAAGATCCTCCCCTATGCCACACCCACCCCGTGCTGCCAAGACAGGCTACATAGACCCCACGACGATCATTGACGAGGGGGCGCACATTGGAGCTGGCACGACTATCTGGCACTTCTGCCATATCATGCACGATGCTGTCATCGGGGCGCAGTGTCATCTAGGACAAAACGTCGTCGTCCAGCCAGAGGTTCGTCTAGGCGACCGCTGCCGTGTCCTAAACAATGTCACGCTCTTCACAGGAGTTCATTGCGAAGAGGAGGTTTTCCTAGGACCTTCGTGCGTTTTCACCAATGTGATCAATCCGCGTGCGGCGGTCTCACGAAAGCACGAGTTTCGCCCCACACATATAGGCCGAGGAGCCTCTATCGGGGCCAATGCGACGATCCTTTGCGGGGTTAAGATTGGTGCTCACGCTATGATTGGCGCGGGCACGGTCGTGATCCGTGATGTGGCGCCCTACGCTCTGGTCGTGGGCAACCCAGCTCGCCAAATTGGCTGGGTGAGCCAAGAGGGACACAAACTAGACTTCTCTGAGGGCTCCTCCTGCTATGTAGCGGAGGAGCAGCGCACCTACCACCTAAGCCCCGACAGCAACACTATAACTTGTGACAACCTGTAATCGATATATGAATATGGAAAGAAAAGCAACCACCCTAACCAAGCAATACCTCATCGAGCCTAAGCACAGTGCTGCTGAGATGGGCTCTGGCGACATGCCCGTCCTCGCCACACCGGCACTGATCGCCTTTATGGAAAACGCAGCTATGCTTCTCGCCCGCAACTATACCGAGGAGGGCTCGACGACCGTCGGCACGATGATCACGACCGACCACCAGCATGCGACACCCATCGGAGAGACGATCACGGTCACAGCGCAACTCTCCTCGATAGAGGGGCGCAAGCTCACCTTCGCCATTGAGGCAACCGATCAAGCTGGCGTCGTGGCTCAGGCTACTCATGAGCGTTTTATCGTATCTCGTCAACGATTCCTAGAGCGCTTGGGTATCAAGGAGTAGTTTGGCTAAATCCTATTTCGAGGTGCTGGGAGCAGAGCACTCTAGGGATAGGATGTCTTAGTCAAACGAGATAAAACTCGATAGCCACGTGGAGATTTACGAATTCCCACGTGGCTATTTTTTATTTCCCACGTAGGCGAGAAACATTTCCTCCGAAGTTTCATTTCATTCCTCCGAAGTTTCATTTGATTCCTCCGAAGAATTTTTTATTC
>CABUDK010000057.1 GCA_902490315.1 uncultured Porphyromonas sp.
AGTAGCTATAATGTGAGTCCATAGCGCTATGTGGCAAGACTTAATCCATCTATTCCTCGGTTGGCGTCAGGCACAGCTCCTAGGATACAGGGTATAATGCGTCAGCCCTGGAAGCGGGATTGCCATCTAGCAGCGATGAAAATAAAATAGGAGCTACACCTTCACGGGCATAGCTCCTATCTTGAGGGGATAGCCTCACCACGCAGGTGGGAGGCTGATCGTGTTATCGTACGAGGAAGGGGATCGCAGCGTAGCTTCCGTCTGCTCTATTGAGTAGTGCGACATACTTGCCTGTCGCTAGAGGTAGTGCCAGCACGGCGACTCCAGCGGGTTCCAGACGTGCCACGACGACACCCGAGAGATCAACGATCATCAGCGACGTGACAGACGCTGCGCTCTCTAGGTGGAGTTGCTGCGCCTCGCTGTCGTAGTAAACCTGCAGGTCGTCTGCTGTGGGGGCGGGCGTGTCGGTACCGTTGAAGTATCCGTCGACCGTTAGCTCCCAAAAGCCTGATCGCAGTGTCGGCTGCAGGTCGTCTGACTCCACCCCTTCATTATCGGCTTCACGTAGCGCTGAGCGTGGCTGTGTGCTGCCCATCTTGACACTCGTGATAAGGCAGACGTAACGACAAGCGTCCTCTTTGGAGACTCCGTGGAGCGTTAGCTTAGCCTCATTAGCGTTAGGGACAGACTGTAGCGTGGTCATATTGTACCACCGATAGTGCTCGTCGCCGATGAGCGTGCCTGGATAAGTGGCATCAAAGGTAACGTCGCTGCCTGACGTGACGCTCTCCTTATGAGGCTCACTGTAAGCTTGCTGCATACCAAAGCGGAAGATACAATCTTTGTTTTTGATGAACCGATCCCACGCCTTAAAGTCCGCAAAGGAGAAGCGACAGTTGCGCACATCGATCATATCTAGATTCTCGAGCTTCTTGTAGATCGCAGGCACGGCGCCTGAGAGATTGTTGTCTCTGAGGGCGATCTTGCCCAGCTCAGTCGCATCTTGCCACGTAGCGGGGATAGAGCCTGTGAATTGGTTGTATCCTAGGTCCAGGTACCAGAGCTTCTTCGGCAGTTGTTGTGGTAATGCACCTGTGAACTGGTTGTGGTCGGCAAAAAAGGCTTCGCAGTCCTCCATTGTGCTCAAGTCTTCTGGCAGAGAACCTGTAAACTTATTGTCAGAGCAGGAGAAGCGCTGCAAGCGAGGTAACATCGTGATGCTCTCGGGGAAGGGCCCTGTGAACTGGTTGCTGTTGAGGTAGAGTCGTCCTGGCTCTGTAACGCCTAGTCCCAGCTCTAGGGGCTTGCCGAGGTTGACGAGGGTGCTCAGGTCTGGTATCTCGCCGCTCATCTTGTTGTTTTGGACAGAGAGGATCTGCAGTTCGGTACACTCACCGATAGAGGCGGGAATAGAGCCCGTCAGCTGGTTGAAGGAGAGCTCTAAAACCTGCAGATTGCGACAGAGACCGATCTGCTCAGGCAGCTGTCCTGAGAGATTGGAGAAAGAAGCATCGAGATGCTCCAGCTGAGGCATCTTAGAGATGTCGGGGAGCGTACCGGTTACCTCTGAGATCACATTGCCCTTGTCATCTACATTATAGAAGTTTGCCAAGTGTAGGATCTTCAGATTGACCAATTTGTCTAGGTTAGGCAGCTGTCCCGTCCATAGATTGCTACTGAGCATCAGCGCCTGCAGTTGCGTCATCGAGCCAAACGCCTCAGGGATAGGGCCTGAGAGCTTATTGTTGGAGAGACCCACGAGACGTAGCTCAGGGAGTGCTGTGAAAAAGCTCTTCGGCAGTTGTCCCGTCAGTCCTACCCCATCAAGCGCAATGCCCTGCACGTGGTCGCCTTCGATGATTACACCAGCGTACTTGTCTGGTCCTGAAGCTGCACGCCAATTGTACCCCTCAGCCCAACCAGCACCACCGCACTGGTCATAGATCTCGAGAAGAGCCTGCTGCTCCGATGCGGGGATGACGCCCTGAGCCTGTAGCGAGGAGCTAGTGCTCCCCCAGCCGAAAAGGAGGAGGAGACTAGCTAAGATGATCGTATATAGTTGAGATTGCTTAGCGTACATATACCTTGTAGCTTGATTGATTGACCGTAACGATGTAGAGACCCTCTGCGAGTGGCAGCTCATAGGTACCAGCGGGCAGATAGTGAGAGGTGAGCTGTAGACCGCTAGGCGAGTAGATAGAGACGAGACTCTCAGCATCAGCCAGCTCTAAGTGGAGCGCCCCTTCAGTACCGTAGACCGTTGCTGTGCGGGTTTCTTCAGCAATCTGTGCAATAGATGTGATCGTCGGGTCGACCTTGTAGTTCTTAAAGTTGCACCATGTCTCGGCTGCTTGGTAAGCTTCTTTGATCTCCTCCGAAGCGACTACGACCGTGACCGTCTTGTAGTGCTCCTCGCTGAAAGCGTTCTCTGACGTGACAGGAGGCTCCTCACGCAGCGTCGTGATCGTTTTTAGGGCATCACAAGCGAAGAAAGCCATATCCTTGATCTCGTTGACGCTCTCGCCTAGCCAGATCTGCTTGATGTGTGAGCAATTGACAAAGGCTTGCTCGCCTATGTCGGCAACCTTCTTAGGAAAGCGAACTTCCTGCAGCGAGACACAGTCGAAGAAGCCGTAGTCTGGTATCAGCTCTATGCTATCGGGAAAGACGATCGACTCTAGCGAAGCGCAGCCATGGAAGACGCTCTCGCCGAGGTTCAGAGCCGTCTGAGGCAATGCAATGCTACGCAATGCAGAGCAGTAGCTAAAGGCATCCTCCTCGATGTCGGTCACACCCTCCGGTAGCACCACCTCCTCGAGAAGCATCGCTTGACTACAACTAGAGGCGGGGATCGTCGTGAGCTGCTTAGGATAGGTCAGCTTGCGCAGCTGAGCGTAACCCTTGAAGTTGAAGCCTTCTAGCGGATTGGCCTCAGCATCATAGGTGACCTCACCGAGATCTAGCTCCTGCATGCGAGGTAGCTGAGCAAGCGCCTCCAGGTCGGCACTCGTTATCGTACCCGTTAGTTTGACCGCACGGTATAGTTCAGGCGTTGTCAGAGCGGTGATGGTACCCTCTAGTGGCTTCTCGGCAGAGACTGCAGCAGTAAGCGTCAGCATCTCCGATACGTTGGCAAACTCTTTCCACCCATCAGCTGCTGTGTAGGCATCCTTGGCACCCTCAGGAACGACAAGCGTTAGCTCGCTCATAGCAGAGAGATCGGCTAGACCAGCTAGATCCTCCTTCTTGTTAGAGACGACGGGCGTCGGATTGGTCACGATCAAAGTCTTGAGTGCATCACAACCACCGAATGCCTTGTCGCTCATCTTCTTCATCGAGCGAGGTAGCGTCACCGTCTCCAGGCTCTTACAGTGGGCGAAGGCGCCATATAGTATCTCCTCACACCCGTCAGGTATCGTCACTTCAGTGATCGCTGTGCGAGCGAAAGCACCGCCCATCAGAGTCTTGAGCTTGGAGGGTAGGACGATACTAGCAAGTGCTTCGCAACCGCTGAAGGCGTTGCCCCCGATCCTAGTTACGCCAGCGGGGATCATGATCTCCTCTAGTGCAGCACAGTTCATAAATGCTTGGTCGCCGATAGTCTCCATCGCCATACTCTGTATGGTGACACTCGTAAGAGCCGCGCAGCCATTGAATGCGTCATGCTCGATAGTGCGCATCAGTGGTGGTAGTTGTATCTCGGAGAGACTCGTGCAGCCTTCGAAGGCTGAGACACCGATCGTGCTAAGCATCTCTGGTAAGTCTAGCTCCTCAAGAGAGGTACAGCCCTTAAAGGTAGAGAAGGAGATCTCACGCATCGTAGTGGGTAGCGTCACCTCGGAGAGCGACTCGCAATCCTGAAAGAGAGACTTACCTATATAGCTGACCTCCCCAGGGATCTCTACTTGCTCTAAGAGCTTGCACCCCTCGAAGGCTGAAGACCCAAGCGAGTCAATCGACTCAGGAAGCTCAATAGCCTCTAGACTCTCGCACCAGCCAAATGACAATTCGCCTACATAGGAGAGTCCGCTAGGCAGATGTATTTCGGTCAGCTTGCCACCGTTTTGCAGGCAGCGAGTCCCTAGTCGAGTCACACTGTTGGGTAATGTGATCGAGGTGAGGCTCTCTGCTAGTTCACCCGCAAAGAGGAAGTAACCCGGCATAGTGCCAGGCATCGTTTCGACCTTCTCCGACATATAGGGATTGCCCTCGTAGCTACCGCCAGCGACGACCTCCACGCCAGAGAGGTCGAGTGTGGTGATGCCAGCCGTCTTTCTCAGCGCTCCAAAGTCGTCCGCATTGAGTGATCCCGTGATCACAAGACTGGATAGCTCGGTTGTTTGGCTCAGCTTCTTCTGTAGCGAGCCAGGCTCTGTGACATCGATCGTGGTCTGAGCCGTTAGTGACGCTCCACTCCACCATAAGAGCAGTGAGAGCGCACAGATTAATAATGAGTAGTAATGCTTCATATACTGTTTGATTTGAATTGTGTCATCGGAAGGCTAGAGTAAGTTGTCGCTCTGATATTTGAGTCTCGTCGCACGCAAGTACCACAAATGTACCCATTCTCATCGAGAGGACAATGTGATCGAGCGACTCTTAAAACCTTGATCTGTGAGTTCTCATAGAGCGGGGTACTCGTGTAGGTCGTTTGTATCGTGCTGAATTCGTTACATATACGATTTCCAAAAATAGTTCTCCTCTTGGAACTTTTTAGTTCCAAGGGAGGAACTCTTCCGTTCCAAGGGAGGAACTTTTTAGTTCCAACGGGGGAACTTCTCGATTCCTCCGGAGGAAATGGAATTTTCGTGAGACGATGAGGTGAGCGGATTGGGCTATTTTTGGTATCTTCGCATAGAAAACAGAAATAAGCAATGGCACAGAATATAAAAGTAGGAGACACTATCCGCTACCTCAATGCGTCGGGCGGTGG
>CABUDK010000058.1 GCA_902490315.1 uncultured Porphyromonas sp.
AAGCGCGTGCTATCGGTCTGAAGATCACGTACAACTTCAACTCGGGCAAGAGCCGTAAGGTGACGCGCAACGAGTCTCTCGCCACCTCCGACCTAGACCGGAGGACAGGTGTGCAGTAGTATTTCAGCAAAGCATTTCGCAAGTAATAATAACAAGTCAAGCTTTCGAATGAAGAAGGTAGTTTTCGTCCTCCTGCTCGTTATCGCAGGACAATGGGTTAGCGCACAGGAAGGCGCTTACGAAGTTAAGGGGAGCATCTCCGACAGTAGCGGGGAGGCGATTATCGGTGCCACGATCACCTTGCAGAGCGACACGACAGCGACGACGCTGACGGGTGCGGTGTCCGATGCGCAGGGAACTTATGCGCTACGCTTGCCCGCTTGTGGAACCTATCTCATAGAGGTGCGCTGTATTGGCTACAAGACGCAGCAGCAGAGGGTGACAATCGCTCAGCCTACCATGCAGGTGGACTTTACGCTAGAGAAAAACAGCGTTGAGCTCTCTGAGGTTCAGGTGGTCGCCAAGCACACGAAGCTGCAGTCGAATGGCAATATCCGTGTACAGTTTAAGGGCAACCCCGTAATTAAGGGAAAGTCTATGTTGGAAGCCTTGCGCTTTATTCCCTCCGTTGAGGTGACTGGTAACCAGCTCCTACTCAACGGCAAGGAGGACAACCTTATCTATATCGGAGACCAGCAGATTACGTTGCAACAGCTGAACTCGATACCGACCTCTATGATAGACCACATTGAGGTGGTGCCTAATCCAGGCGTTTCGCTAGGACAGCAGATCAAGGGCGGAATCATCTACATCACGCTAAGGACTGAGGCGGGACTCCTCGGCTCGGTGAGCTTGCGGACGCAGTTTGACCAGAGAGGCTTTGTCGATGGGATGCCCTCGCTCTTCCTACAGTACACCAAGGCTGGTGTCTCGCTATACAACACGCTACGTGGTGGCGGGGGACGCTACACTACGCTGTATGAACGACAAAACAAGTACCAGGGCGAAGCCTCTAGTCTCGTCACCACGATGAGTGACAGCAAGAAGAGAGACTATGCCGTGCTAGACAACTTCGGCGTTAAGTATCAGATCAATAAGCAGCACACGCTGGGTGTCTTTGGCGGTGTGATATACGACCGTCCCAAGGCGGAGACGCTTCTAGAGGATGGCGCAGGGCAAACGCTCCTGACACAAGGGTGCGACCAGCGCATTCTGAATCTCAATGGCGGTGTGAGCTATGCCGCACGGCTGGCCGTATGCGAGGGACTGGGCATCGCCTCTACAGTGAGCTATAGCCACTCGCAGAGCGACGGATCGGCTTACTACTCGACCAATGAGGGGGAGCTGGCAGAGAGCAAGAGCAGGACGCACTATCTGACCTTTCACCCAAGAGCTACACTGGTCTTTGCGGGAGGCAATCAGCTCACAGGTGGGCTCTCTTATAACTATGGGCTGGACGACAACGATGCGGGCGGGGTGAGTAGTGGCACGTTGCCTCAGATCATTCATCGGCAGTTCGCTATCTCAGGCTTTGACCTATCGCCTTATCTAGAGTACAGCAAGATGCTGACCCAGCGTCTCTACCTACAGGCGGGCTTGCGCTACCAGACAACGGTGATGCACTACCGAGACTTACTCAATGCGCAGAACGACTACACTGTGCCAAATCGGGGGCTTTATCCTAACCTGCTCCTGCAGTATATGCTTAACCCCGCGAAGGCTTCGGGGATAGGCGTGGCATACCGCCATTTCTTCTCGCTACCCAACTACGGTTACTATTCGCCCGTGGCGACTTACCTGACGAAGAATCTCTACAGCATCGGTAATCAGCGACTTAAGCAGGAAACATTTGACGAGGCGGAGGTCAACTACTTCCTCAACCGTGACTGGCAGTTCACCTATCGGGTGCGCTACGGTCGCAACATCATTCAGATCATGACCTATAAGGACGAGAGTGCTCCCGACCTTTACTATACACAGCCGAGCAATGTGGGAAGTCGCTGGAGCCACTACGCATCGGGGACGTTCAATAAGAGTCTCTTCCCCTTCTGGCGAACGAATAATATCCTCTACCTACGCTATGATCAAGAGCAAATGCCTGGGCGGTCGGTACAAAGCTTCTCGGTGGGTGGCACCTCAACG
The DNA here is from genome assembly GCA_902490315.1 of uncultured Porphyromonas sp. Taxonomy (GTDB): domain Bacteria; phylum Bacteroidota; class Bacteroidia; order Bacteroidales; family Porphyromonadaceae; genus Porphyromonas. The sequence goes on from CABUDK010000058.1 coordinate 2,143, forward strand.
CATCAGTTTACTATCACCAAGATGGTTGGTCTGAGCGTAGCCTTCAGCGGTGAGACAGCTCGTCAGCAACTCGGCTACACGCTCGGCGGTCGCTACGGACTGGACTTAGGTTGCTATGCCTCCCTACTGCATGATCAGCTGCAGCTCAGTCTCTCGCTGAGCAATCTCCTCCATAGTCGGGATCGGCTCACGATGAGGATGGGTGATACGACCGAGCAGCTTCGTCTCAACCTCTCGCCACGTCGGCGACTGGTGCTGACCATCTCGTATGCCTTCTCAGCTGGTGACCAAGTTAAGCCCGTACGCACCGAAAGCGCAGCGACGCTCTCACTCGATCGCCCCGTCTTGTAGCGGCGCTGTTCGTCGGCTCGTCCCTGTAGCGGGCTACACGATGGATCGTTACTCGGGAGATTTGTAGAGTTGTGGATGGAGGAGTGGTGTAGAGTTTTGGGGGCTATTTTGTATCTTTGCCTATCATAATTACTGCCGATTCCTATTCTACTTAATCCATAATGAAAAAGGTACGACTACATCGCGAGGGGGTGGGGCTCCTCATCTCATTCTTCCTCATACTGACGTTGGCTTGCTGGGCAACCTTTGTCTTTGTGCCCTTTAAGGGGGTATTTATCTTGACCCTACTGGTGTCGCTCGTGGTGATGGGGCTGGCGCTAAACTTCTTTCGCTTCCCTCGGCGTAGCAACAGCGAGGCGGCCAATAGACGTCTCATCGTAGCGCCGGCCGATGGCAAGGTGGTGGTCATAGAGGAGGTCGAGGAGCCTGAGCTGCTGGGACGCCGTTGTCTCAAGCTCTCGATCTTTATGTCGCTCTACAATGTGCATGCTAACTGGGTTGCCTGCAATGGCACGGTCACCCATGTGGAGCATCAGAGCGGTGCTTACTACAAGGCTTTTCTCCCTAAGAGTAGCGTGCTCAATGAGCGGTCGGCGGTGATCATTCGTACAGATGGTGGTCATGAGGTGCTAGAGCGTCAGATCGCTGGTGCTGTGGCACGTCGTATCGTCACTTACCCGAAGGTGGGCGACGAGGTGACGGTCGAGGACTTCCTGGGCTTCATCAAGTTTGGCTCACGCATCGACCTTTACCTGCCGCTGGGTACGGAGATAGCGATCAAGATAGGCGACGAAGTGGTGGGCGGTGAGACAACGCTGGGCTATCTGCCCCAGTAGGCACGCTTCTTGCTGTATGATGATCAAAACAACGCTGTGATGAAGATAAGACAATTTATCCCCAATCTCCTAACGCTGTGCAATATCCTCTCGGGGGCGGCAGCTATCATCTCAATCCTATACTATAAGGAGTACCAGATGGGTGCTATCTGGATTGCTGTGGGTGCTTTCTTTGACCTGCTCGATGGTATGGTGGCGCGTCTCCTGCGTGCGACCTCTTCGATAGGTGCTGACCTGGACTCGCTCTCAGATGTGGTGACCTTTGGCTTAGCACCGGCACTATTAGCTCTTTGCACGATGGAGGGGAGACTCTTGGCGAGTGGCTATGCCGCGTCTACGGCTCTGATGATGTCGCTACCTTTTCTCCTGATCTTACCTTTTGCAGCCTACCGCTTGGCACTCTTTAATAATGATACGGGGTCGAGCAACTACTTCCGTGGGCTACCGGTGCCTGCCTCTGCGCTCTTGTGGATCGGCATCTCGCTCTCCTCTTGTGCCTGTGCGGTGGATACGCTTTCGCTAGTGACTAGCTACGGATTGCTCCTTCTCTCTTGTGTCTTGATGGTGAGCCGTATGCCGATGCTCTCCCTGAAGCATCTAAGTGCACAGATGAAAGCGCCTCACGGTACGATCATTCTCATCGCCTGGGGCGCTATCCTAGTCCCTGCGGGCTGTCTCTATATGTGGCTGGGCTCTGTGGCTAGTACCCTACGCCTAGTGGTGTTGCTCTATATCATCGTCTCACTCGCGATCGGTCGGCAGATCAAGAGCAATTCGGACGCTATCGATGCTGCGGCTCAACAATAACACCTTAATCTAACCCCGATATGGAATTCTTACTTGGTCTAATTGTCGTCATAGGGCTTACATACTTGCTCTTTAGATACTTCGCCCCTCGTATATTACAGTGGATGGTAAAGCGATACATTCAGCAAGCAGACCCGCACGTTAAGTCACGAAAAGCTCCTCGTAAGGGGTGGCACTCAGCTGCTTCACAGCAAAGCTCAGCGGACGCACAGTCACAGCAGGGCAAGCTGGATATGAAGGATATAGCGAAGAAGAAGTTTGAGAAGGACCAAGGAGAGTACATAGACTTTGAGGAGGAGTAAGCACTCTATTCAGCTATTACAAGGAAGTCTTGATTAGAACTTTGGGCTCTAGTCAAGACTTTTGATTTTGTTTATGGGCGGGGACGTGTGGCTAGATCTGTAGCTTGTAGCGCCCGTCGGGCTGGAGCGAGACGGCGCCTTCGCTCTCGAGGAGGAAGAGTCGGAAGCTTACCTCGTCGACCCCCATGAGCGTCTGGTCACAGATAGCATCGATCGAGAGGCCATCGCCGCTCTCTACGATCAGATCGATGAGGGGGCGTGTCTCAGGCTCTAGGCGAGCTCGCAGAGCATTGAGCTTGCTCTCGTGAGACATGGAGCCGACGGCACTGCGCGCCT
>CABUDK010000059.1 GCA_902490315.1 uncultured Porphyromonas sp.
CAGCCGATCTTCTTCGCATTGACATAGGGATGCTCTTGGCAAAACTGCTTCGTCGTTGCGACGATCTCTTCGGCCGTTACCTTACCCCACGCATTGACATGACGAGCGGCATACTCCTGACCGAAGCCTGTGGTACCGCTCGGGTTGAGCGTGAGAACCACGTAGCCCTGTGCTGCATACATCGGGAGCGAATAGGAGCCCTCGAAGAAGCGGGTCGTCGGCGAGGTGCCTCCATAATAATAGACGATCATTGGATACTGCCGTGTCGCGTCAAAGTGAGGAGGCAGATAGTAGCGTCCCTCCACCTTGTCGCCATTTGGCATGGTATGTACCCAGTCGCTCACGCTGCCCAGCTCTAGATCCTGCATCTTGCTCTTAGCAAGGTCATAGAGGAGCGTCTCTCGCTTTCCTCTTAAGCTGTAAAAGCGATCCGCATTCATTGCACTCTGCCCATAGTAAGCGAGCTGGCTAGCATCATCACTGATGTCAAAGGAGCGGACGAGATCTTCCGTCGTAGCCACTTGCTCGATCTGCTTGCGTGCGAGGTCGAGGCGATAAAGGGAGATGCGATCTTTGTTTTCCGCTGTAAAGTAAGCAACGGGCTTGACGGTGCTGACCTTGACCCGCTTGATGGCGGGGTCAAAATCCTTCGTCAGGAGCGTCGCCTGCTGGCTCTGGCGATCATAGAGGAAGAGCTGACCATCGTACGTATTGGTGATCATCCCCTCAGGCAGGTTGCGTCCGATTCCGTCGAAAGCATTCGCATCGCCCTCGATGAGCAGGGTGTGAGGCTGAGCCGTGTAAGAGATTGACGAGATAGAGCGCTCCTTGGTAAAGAGTGGCTTGACCTCCAGCGTCTCTAGGCTCATCGTATAGAAGTTGCTCTGAGAGAAGGGGATCTCGGTGATATCCTCCGATGTGCTAAAGATGATCTCACGAGCGTCGGGACTGACATCATGGAGATAGGTAGAGCGATGACCGAAGGTAAGTGGCTGGTAGCGACCGCTCTCGAGATCGTAAAGGGCAAGGAAAGTGCGCTTGCGAAAGTCTGCCATGCGGTCATAGCGTCCCAGCACCTGCTCGGTGATTTTACCCCGTGCGGGACCTTCCTCCTCGATAGTGTAGAGCAGTTGCTTGCCATTGGGGAGGATATGAAAAGAGCCTGTGGGGATCTGCTCTGCCACGACACGCTCCTCCTGCGTCTTAGGATCGTAGCTGATCAACTGCCGACCATCGTCTGTCGTGGCGGTGCGGTAGAGCTTGTCCTCGTGTGGCATCCAGCTAGCGAAGCGATACTGCTCGCTCAGTGTGGAGAGGAGCTTGCCTCCTTGGTACAGGTAGGTGCGGTAACTACTCTTGAGATTGGTCGTCTCGCGCTCCGTGAGTAGTGTGTAGCGTCCCGTAGGCGACACTGACACTGAGTAGAGGTTACGCCCCGTCATCATATACTCTAGGCTCAGGTACTCCTTGTCGTCGTGGCGCAGCTCTATCTGGCTGTCAGCTTTGGCGGGGATGAGCTTCATACGATACTGCGCCGGCTCGTTCCCCTTAGTAAGTAGCTGCAATGTGAGCAGGTGCGACCGCCCAGGCGTTAGGGTGAGTGATGCGGGCGAAGCAGGCTTTAGCTCGCTCTGATACTGCGTAGCAGATGAGAGCTTAGCCCCATCAAGAGCTAAGACAAAGGGTGCCGACGCCTCGATCTGCACCGTAGCCTGCTCGTAACTTGGCGTGCGAAGACGTATGGCATAGGTCGTGATAGCATCCTTTGCTGTGCGTAGCGTGACGACACCTTCCTTAGCTTCGGGCATGGTGCCATGCGCTTGGCTTAGCTTGATATGGTTCACAGGCTTGAGCAAGTCGGTAGCATCGTAAGCCTTGCCCTGCACATTAAGACTATCCGATATGAAAGGCATCATCACCCGATACTGCTGTACCTGTAGCGGTATGACGGTGAGGGTGTCTGGTTGATTCGTTGATGCTGACGTCTCTACGGTTTCTAGCTGCTGAGCTGCTTTTGGTTGCTGTGCTGCAACATAGAGAGTCGCAAGCGCCCAGAGCGGGAGCATCGTAAGTAGTCGTAATACGTTTCGTTTCATCTGCTGTTTATTTACTTTGATAGCGTCACTCCAAAAGAGCTCCAGCTAAGTTTTCACGATACAAAGTTAACCTTTTGTTTTTTCTTACGCTGTGCCCCTCCCCTTCCCTCCAGTCCGTAAGTCAGATAGCCCTTTGTAGGGACGCACGGTCGTGCGTCCGTGTTCGTTAAAGTCTACAGCGTCAAGAATAGACAACAACAGGTCCCCTCTCCCTTGACAATATCCGTAGCCCTTACACCACGCGCTAGGCGTTTACCCTCGGAAAAGCTTGCACTAAAAAACAGTCTCACAATCTTACGTAAGATCATGAGACTGTAGAAAGTGACAGAGGCTATACCTAAATATCTATGCGCAGCTGACTACCAGCGCAGAGACATAACCTCTAGAGCATAACCTTGTAAGTACGTCCTAGCAAGGAGACTACATAAACAGCATTAGGCTCCACGCTGAGCACAAAGGGCTGAGCTGAGATCACAGCCTTAGCGATGAGACCTCCGTCTCCAGCATAGACTGAGACGGGCTCACCCATGGGAGCGTTGTCTATGATGATCCGCCCATTATATCCATATATAGATGGCTCATCCGCCTTCACCTGATCGGTACTTTGAGGTGTCGGGGTGATCCGGATCGTGTTCTCAAAGTTTTGTCCCTTTTTACCGCCAGCTCGTAGTACAGAGCCCGCTGTGATAACGAGCTTAGCTCCATCATCTGGAAGGCGTACCCCGCCAAAGTCACAAGCAACAATCCACCAGACATCATCATGCGTCAATGTCGGTGTCACCTCTTTGATCAGGCTCTTATCGCTATAGTTAAATAGCTGTATCTTAGGATCATCAGAGAGCTTGATCGGCTCATTGTAGTAGAAGTACACTTCGTTGAGTATATCTGAATGTGTAGTCCCATCAAAGAGGCTACACTTTACGAAGCAGAGCGAAGGGGTCTGGTCTGGAGTTCCAGATGGAGGAGTGGCAGCACCTCCGATGAAGTTCACGCTACTCTCAGCATTTGTGATGTCTGTACGAAATCGTGGCGTCATGCTCCCCTCGGGCAGTGTGAAAGTGTAGTGTACACCCTCCTCAAAGTCCACGTACTCACCAAAGTGTGCATGCATCTGACCTAGCTCCCAGTCCCATGTGATGTTCACAGCAACGCTTTTGATGGGTACCCCCTCTCGATAGAGTGTAGCGATAGGAGTGCCTAGAGGCTCGGTCTCCGTGTCGTAGTAAAAGCTAATCAAGTTGGTATACCCGACGGTATCACCCTCCTGGATAGAGCACTCCCTAGTAGTTATGTACTCAGGTACCGTAAAGGGTGTGACGTAGCTATCCATCACAATAGTTGGCTGATCGCGAGTATAAATAGCACCCGCAGGCACCTCCAGCTTGTAGGACTTACCTTTTGGCAGGATTGTCTTGTCGAAGAGGATGGCAGCCTGACTCTGACCACGGGCATCACCCATCGTGATGACACCCTCTGCCATACGCTCTCCATCAGAGGTGATCATGGCTTTAGCACCATCAGAGATGGCGATAGCAACGGAAAAGTCGAGATAAACCACCTCGATCGGTTCATAGACGAGGCGATTCTCGATACTATTCCCCACAGGTAGTAGCTTGTCTGTACTGCCTGCATAGAGAGGCTTGACGAGCAACATAGAGAGCCCGACCAAGCAACATAGTAGTATTTTCTTCATAGCGATGAGGCGTTAAAGGGTTAATAGCAAAGCATCTAAGTGAAGAGACAAGGAGCTTATCTAAACTTCCGAGCTCCCCTTTATTGTAATCATCTCTTCGAGGGCGAATATATGAAAAAAACTTATATCACGCAACTTCTCCTCAAACTTCCAACGCTCCGCACATTCCAATGTCAAGTGCAGAACAGCTACATCACCTCCGACATTTCTGATCCACTCCGATCTCTCCAATAGAGTTTTGCAGGAGAGCATCCATTGTATCAAAGCAAAACGTCACCCGATAGGGACACACGATCGTGTCCAACGAAGGGCGTCCGTCTCTAGCAAAGCAATACGACTCCTGTAGGGACGCACGGTCGGTGCGTCCGTTGTAGTACAGCAAGACGAGTAGCGAAGTGTCGGGTGTCCAGCGAAAGAGCATCCGTCTCCAGCAAAGCAATACGACTCCTGTAGGGACGCACGGTCTGTGCGTCCGTCGTAGTACAGCAAGACGAGTAGCGAAGTGTCGGGTGTCCAGCGAAAGAGCATCCGTCTCCAGCAAAGCAATACGACTCCTGTAGGGACGCTCGGTCTGAGCGTCCGTTGTAGTACAGCAAGACGAGTAGCGAAATATAGGGACACTATCCGTACGTTCCTACAGCAGGGTAGTCGACCATCCGACACCTTCGATAGCCCCTACAGCTCCGATCATTCAGATAGCTCTGATCCACTCTGATCCACTCTGATAGCTCTGATCCTCTCTGATCACTCCGATAGCTCTGATCCTCCGATCACTCTGATAGCTCTGATTATCTCCTCTCCCTCCTTGATTCAGGCACAAAAAGAAAGAGTCCCCAGACAGGTGTCATACCTATCTGAGGACTCTCCAATGGGAAAGGCGGTTACCTACTCTCCCGATTTTA
>CABUDK010000060.1 GCA_902490315.1 uncultured Porphyromonas sp.
ACATAGCGATTGCAAGGCAATTAGCTGGATATGCTCGAGATCGAAAGCTTTTTCGTCTTCCAGCCAGTGAGGTAATCCCTTGTATTGTTATCTATCCTAAGGAAGGGGGAGCGCAGAATCCTTTCAAAGATAAGAGCCTGGAAGAGCTCTTGGCGGAAGATGAAGACAGGCACTTGCTCGGATTTTATCGAATAGCAGTACCCTTACCGACTCTTAATGAACCAGAGACTAACTTATCGTCTAGCTTTACATAGTTCAGTCAAGGTAAAAGGGGCTCTTGAACTAACTCTCACGTACTAGTAATGACAATGAGGATACTACATCTATCTGATACGCATGGCTATCACAGGTGGCTGCGGGATTTGCCAGCGACAGACGTCGTGGTGCACTCTGGAGACTTTACTATGCATGGTAGTGCAGGCGAGGCAGAGGACTTTATCAATTGGCTGTGCGACTTGGACTACCGGTACAAGCTCTTCACCTGTGGCAATCACGACTTCTGTATGTATAGAGCTACTGTGAGCGGACTCAGTGATATGGTACACCTGCTCTACAACTCTGGGGTAGAGATCGAGGGGGTGAAGTTTTACGGAGTCCCGCTGTTTGTGCCAGACTGTGCCGATGGCCGCCAGGAGCAATACGAGGCGGATATACCGCTAGACACAGATGTCTTGGTCACGCATCGTCCGCCCTATGGCATTTTGGACTATGCCGACCAGACCAACTACGGCTCTGCCACACTCCTGCGTCGAGTGCATGATATCAAGCCCCGCCTGCACCTCTTCGGGCATATCCATCAGCAGTATGGCGTGCTGAAAAGAGGTGAGACGATCTATTCGAACGGCGCCATGATGAACGAAAGCAATCGCTCGCTCAATGCTCCTCGGCTGCTCGAGATCTAAGAGCGCCCCCAGGTGGTCGCCGAGTTGGTTAGTAGGCAAGAGTGAGGTTATGCTCATTTGATCTGTTGCCGTGACGCTTTTAGCCCCAAGTACTCTCCAGGTGCTTGGGGCTTATTTTGTAGTGAGGCGTGCAGTGAGTATAGCTTCTGAGCATGATGTTTTGCAGCCGAGCTGGGCTGTGCTGCCCTATGGCACAGGGTGTGAGCTACCTTTGTCATATCTAAAGAAGTTAGGATATGAAGCAGGTAATACGTATGTGTGACGTGAGCTTTGACGCGAAGCTCTTTGAGACCTTCCAGTGTGGCACGCCGCTGGATGATCTCCTCAGCTCTCATGTGGGGTTGCCTCGTGGGGTGAACTACATGATCATAGGAGACCCTGGGGTCGGCAAGACGACGATCATCCTGGACCTGATGGCCAATGTACAGATCAGCTATCCAGGGGCTCGTATGCTCTTTATCAGTGCGGAGATGAATGAGATAGACTTCTCTGTCTATATAGAGCGGTACCCGAAGTTTGCACAGCTCCCGATCCTCTTCATTGAGTCAGACTTCGACGAGGCGATTCGTAACTGGGAGTTGGTCCGGTCGGTGGTCGAGGAGGGGTGGGATGTCGTCGCCATAGACTCCTTTTATGAGCTACAAGGCATCATCCGTGAGGAGGAGGGCATCCGTATGAAGGATGCCGAGAGCTGGCTCTTGAAGCTCATCAAGCAGCAAAACAAAGCGCAAAACAGTCGCCACGTCAATACTACCTTCCTAACGATACAGCAGGTCACTAAGTCGGGGAACTTCGTCGGGTCTAATCGGCTCAAGCACTCGATCACTGCGATGATGGAGCTCAAGCTAGACAACCCCAAGAACATCTACTCAGATCGCTATATCACCTTCTCCAAGCATAGACGTGGAGATGTAGGGGTCAAGCTCTACTACAACCTGAGCAGTACGGGGGATGTCTTTTTTGACGAAGCACGATTTCAGAAAGATCAGCACATCAAGCATGTACAGAGCAAGGTCTCGGGACAGATACGAGACTTCGCAGATCAGTTTGACAAACTATTTAACCAAGAGGAATTATGAACTATACAGACTACCTACAGGTCAAGGAAGACTTTATCACGCAGCTAGCACCACAGAAAGAGGTGGACCTAGCGGAGATCCAGCACGAGTCGGATCAGCTCTACACAGTCGATGGGGTTGAGGTGCTAGCTAGTAAGCACTTTGCAGATAGCTACGATGCCCTCATCGGTATCAAGCCTAAGCAAAAGGCTCTCGTGCGCAACGCCTCTGGCGAGACTGGACTCAGCAATTATCGTAACTATCAGAGCGTCGCTATGAGCATTCACCGACCTCAGCGAGTACTCCTGGTGGCCTCGTCCGAGAGCCGTCAGCTCACGGAGATCATCCCGATCGTGGAGGAGTATATCGCTCCGACGCTGTTCTTTGAGTTTGCCGAGATGGTGGCGCATGAGACCGGCTATGAGATCGTCGGGATCCACTACAACCCCTCAGACAGCATTCGGGTCACCATCACCTTCCAGAGCCGTGAGGCTCGGCCCGAGCTCTTTCTCCCTGGCGAGGACTTTCTGATGGATGGCTTTTACCTGAGCTGGGACCCAGCCTCCGTCTCTGCCGGACACTACTTCGAGCGACTCGCCTGCTCCAATGGGCAGACAGTCCGTGAGCGGCACTCCGACGGTATGGCACATCGACTGGGGGAGCAAGAGATGCGGCAGATGATAGGTCTGCTACGGAGTGAAGACTTTAGACTGATGGGTGCCGAGACCTTTCGGGACTTGATCACTACGGCCTACGAGTCTAGGATTTCGCTAGCTGAGATGAAGAGTTGTCAGCGAACGCTCCTCTCGCTAGGCGTTGGCAAAGTGATGGCCGAGGAGATGGTCCCATACGAAACGCTCTGCAAGAGTTATCGCCAGGCTGGTGTGTATGAACCGAATAAAGAGCGAATCACCAAGGGCGAAGGCACCGTGTGGGATGCTTACAACGTGCTCACCGAGTTTGCCACGCACACTACGCTGTGGGGCGCGCAAGACCACAAGCGCATCTCTCTGATGAATAAAGCGACTACCATGCTGAGGAAAAAGCCAGACATCGTCTCGTACATAGAGATCTAGCCCAGCTGGCGTAAGCCCCCCTGCGCTAGAGGCAGTAAACGAGAGACTCCCCTCAGTCGGATCGTGTCCGGCTGAGGAGAGTCTCTTTTTGTGTCGGGGGCAGGGGGTAATCCCTCTAGCTACTATTTCCGGCCGTAGTTTATTTGGAAGTAGAGTTCATAGCGTCCACCGGCTTTCACCGTATACATAACGCCTCTGAGAGGTTGCTCTGGATCGAACTTCGTATTGTAGGCCTCATAAGCACTATCTCCGCCCAGCTTTGTAAACTTGGCATCCTCTGTGAAGCCGTAGTGCTTTATGATCTCTAGTAGTGCATTTTGCTGGTCTAGATCCTGAGGATCGGTAAAAGTGCTGGGATCTGCCATATAGTCCTTAGCGTATAATTTATTTGGGATGAGCTGAATGTAGACAGGAGCCCCAGGGTCCTGTGGTGTGTGAAAGTAGACGAGCGCATCCATGCAGAACTGATATTGATCGAGGATCTCCTTGCCATTTCCATCCAGCTTCCTAGGAGACTCAAAATAGTATAATACTTTACACTTAGGATCATCTTCGTAAGGCTTAAAGATCCAGCCATACGGGTGCAGTGCAGACTTAAAGTGGGCAAGGTTATTCGACTTGAACTCATTGAGCTCAGGAATGTATATAGGAGCAAAGAACTTCAGCTCATCAGCCGGTGCGTCAAGTCCTAGATAGCGAGACTTGCTTATCTCGACGTTTTTGAGGACGGATACTTTAGTCTCCTTGGATACGTTCCCAGCAGAGACTTTGACGTTGGCAGTGCCCTCAGCAATACCAGTAAGAACGCCCTCTGCAGAGACCGTAACTATTTGAGGATTTGAGGATTCGAAATTAGGTTTGGTGCCCTTAGGGTACACAGCTACTGGGAGTTTGTAGGTGTCTCCAACTAGAAGCTCTACGGATTCGGGTACGCTGATCTTTACATCAGCGGGTTTGTCCTTTTCTTTGCAAGCTCCTAGTCCTATACAGCAGATGAGTATAGTGAAGAGGGTGATGAGATTCTTTTGTGTCATAGACTATAGTGTAAAAGTGATTTGATTCCAAGTGATTCAAAGCCATTCGGCACTACAAAGGTATATCCTTTTCTGATGCAATGCAAGTGCTCGCCGCATGGGAATGGATGTCTAGGATCCATTTTGGGAAACTGAAGAGAGATCTGGGACTGACACATTATAGTCAAATGACTTTCGCACAATAGCTACGTGGAAAACGTCAAATTTCCACGTGGCTATTTCCGATTTTCCACGTGGGCGTCAATCATTTCTTCCGAAGTATCATCTGATTCTTCCGAAGTTTTATTCCTTTCCTCCGGAGGAATTTTGCATTTCTTACGTGGAAAATCGCAAACGGCTCCGGAGGTATTGAGTACTACCTAAATGGGGATTCCTGTGAACTGGATAGGGATGGAAGCGACCCTATCTTGTGCGTATTATGTCTATGGCAATAATCGTAATAGCGTGCGGATAAGCACAACAAAAGCCGTGTAGCTCGGATGGCTACACGGCTTTGCTATGTTGGGG
>CABUDK010000061.1 GCA_902490315.1 uncultured Porphyromonas sp.
CTTCGTCTTGGTAGCTGTAGTAGAGCGGTATGCGCACCTTCGCTTTCTCGGGGAAGAACTTACCCAGCTCCACCTGCGTCGAGAGGTTGAGGAAGCCCGTATCCTCTAGCTGTCTCTGCGCGAGCGACTGATCGAGTGCGCCAAAGCCCGCCGTGCGGTAAGAACCTCTGGCGTTAAACGAGCCTAAGTCACTCAGCTGTACCTGCAGGTCAGCATTGGTCGCCCAGCCCCCCTGCTCTTGGTACTCACTCAGGCGTAGCTCATTGACCCAGATCTCAGCACTCTTGATCTGGCCAGCACTGTTTCGCACACCGATCATAATGGTCTTGACATTGCTCAGCGAGGGATTACCCATCACGGTGATCGTGTTGCGTGGACGCTCAGCATCGGGCACCGAATAAGGTGTGTAGAGATCGGTCTCGCCATTAGCCTGCGCAGCGTTGCGTCGCATCTTGAGCCCCGTGAGGAGGTCAAAGCGGAAGTCTACCTTGTTATCCTTTGGCCAAACCATCTCTCTGTCCTTAACATTGTCACTGTAAGTGCCGAAGGGGGTCAGCTCTAGGGGAACGCTGTACTCGTAGTAGTTGTTCGTGTAGTCAGAGCCTAGGCGGAGGAAAGCGGTCATCTCACCATTGCCCGTGGGCGTCCCCTCCTCGGGAAGCTCCTCGGCATGGACAAACAGCTCGATACGCTTGTAGCGACGTAGGTCTAGCCCCGTATTCTTGTAGACAGCCCGTGCATCGCCTGGAGCTAGTCGCTTGATACGTAGGCTGAGTGCCTGCTCGTTCTGACGAATGGCTTGCGCCTGACTGGGGCTGACGCTACGAGAGACGCCCGGCGGAAGGATGTAGTTGATCGGCTTGCGGTCACCGTTCTCCTCGATGTTGACCGTATTGACCTCCATCGTGCCATTAGATATAGGTGTGACGGAGGGAGCGTGTAGCGGACGGTCATACTGTCGCCACTCGCCACGCACCATCTTAAAGGTTCCGAAGCGCAGCACGACAGGCTTGTCCCACTGCGTCAAGTAGAGGCGCATGAAGCGAATACTCTTGAGGTCGGCTATGCCCCCTACCCTGCGGGTCGGCTCTCGTACGGGGATCTTAAACTGATACCACTTGACCGTCTCTTGCTTGCCGTTGGCTAGCTTCACATTGACCGACCGCTCGTCAACAATGTAGTTGCGTCCCACCTGCATCTCGGCAGGCGAGAGCGCTATCTCGTACTCGAAGTAACGCTCCTGCTCGTTGAGCGTGTTGTCTTGGTTGATGTCCTCCACATCAGGTACAACACGGCTTGCCACGCTGTAGGAGCCCGTCTCATTGGTTGCCTCAGCACTATTGCCCTCGACCCCGTTGTAGTACTTGTATCGCTCGAGGATAGAAGCCTGTAGCTGGTCATATCGCTCGTCGCGGTAGTGACGGAAGCTATCACCCGCTGGATCATTCAGCGGACTCATCGGATCGCCCTGCCACTGCTCGAGTACTTCGCCCGAGACCTTGCCACGGATTGCAGAGAGGTAGTCAGCATAAGCGGGGAAAGCCTTCTCCTGTTCAGAGCTTAGTCCATTGAAGCCCACATCTTGCTTGCTACGCGCCCCAGCGGCATTGTCAAAGGAGTAGCCCGCCGTCTGACGAATAGGCACGCGCCCCCAGACTGTCTCGATAGTTGCCGAGGGGTCATCGTTGAGCGGCATACCATTCTCAAAGAACTTCTTCTCATCCTTCAGCACCTCCTCCGATACCTCGCCCAGGTTGAAGAAGAGCTTGCCACTCGTCGGTGCCGTCTCGGGATAGATGAAGGGATCCATCATCCAGAACTCTATGTACTCGATATTGGCTGCCTCAAAGTCGCTCTGGTCTATCTTGCGCATCATACCGCCCCAGTTCTCAGTTGGGTTCATCAGCTTACCATCGCTACCGACCTGATCACTGTTGAGGTTGTACGGGCCACGCTCATTGGGATAGTAAGCGAGGCAGAGCGTCTGCAGGTAGGACTGCTGGGCAAAGTTCTCATCTCTATAGGGGAACAGCTCCGACATACGCACCTCTCGCGAGTAATGGTTCGAGAGCATGTCGGGATTGTTGCGCAGGTAAGAGGGGGTCAGCGAAGAGCCAGCACGGTTCAGCATCGGATCTATGTAAAACCAGTTGAGCAAGGCTCGCCGATTGCCGTAGCGCAGGTCATTGACCATTCGAGCCTCTGGGAAGAGGTCGGCCGCCCCGTCTGCAGGGTCGTGCCACGGCGTAGAGCTCAGCATCCAGGCGTAGGGGTTGAGCAGGTCAATGCTGCTCTGCGACGTCTCAAAGTCGTCAATATAGCTATGCCCCTTGGTGTAGCGCCCCTCATAGTGCCCTGGGATCAGGTGGGCAAACTCCATGTTGAATGCAATCTCCGACGGCTTGGTCAAATCTAGGAGCGGAATGTAGTCTAAGATACGCGTCAGCCACTGAGACTCAGTGCGCCACGAGAGATTGAGTCCCCAAAGGCTGTTTTGCATCGACTCACGCCCCATGACAGGCTTGGCAGTCAATGGCATCTCGCTAAGGTACATAAAGGTACCGCCCAGCGTTAGGTCTGGCGTAAAGTGGTAGTTGAGGTCCAAGCCCAGCACCGTCTTGCGCTGCAAGTTGAGGAAGCCCCTATTCTCCAGAGATACATCGACACGCGTGCCACTGTTGAGTATTGCCTCGTTAAGGATCGTGACGGTACCCATGGCATAGTTGACCGTGTAGTCCACATTCTCCACGAGCGTCGCTCCGCCAGCCGTCACACGCACCGACCCTGGGGTCACATTCATCGCTCCGAGCGAGATCTGCCCGCTATTTGCCGCTTGGTACTCACCTCGCAAGATAAACTTATCGCGCTCAGCGACCTGCTGCGCTGCGACCATCGTCGTGTCGTAGATCTCTCGATAGACGTAGCGCTCGGCAATGGCGGGGTCACCTATCTGCTCAGCCAAGTAGCTACCAAAAGGTTCCGTAGAGGTAAAGATGACAAGCCCACGCTCCGCATCGACCGTAAAGCCTGGAACAAAGTCAAAGACACCATCCGGGTGTGGTTCATTGCGTGCATCCAGACGGTCCATACCCAAGACTCGCGTGAGAAGTTGCCCCGCTACCTTGCCCTCATTAATATAAGGTACAGCGGTGCCCGTGCTATCATTGCGGTAGAAGACATCGAGCTTGAAGTGCTCCGCCTTGAGATTGTAGACGCTGCTCCCGAGGCTATAGACGTTGCGCATCATAAACCGCCAGTAAGGAGCCGTCGGGGTCATCGATGCGCCCTTGAGCAGCTTGACAAAAAGGTTGTCAGCCGTACGATCCGAGCGGTCCGAGCTAAACTCCCCCACCTGATAGACCTTGCCCTGATAAGTGTACTCAAAGGCGACGCCCACCACCTCATCTGGCTGGAGACGCACCTGCAGCGAGAGCGTACCGAGCTGGTCGTTGATGCGGTACTCGTTGGCATTCAGGCGGCGTGCACTCTCTATCTTCGCATAGTCCATACCGCCACGCAGCTGCCCCTCTAGTAGCTGGCTCACCTGATCCACTTGGCGCAGAGCTGGCTGTCCGAGCAGCCAGCTGTAGAGCGAGTTCGCCTGATTGGCAGGCAGTCCCTGCGTCGATCCATTCGTCGTGACGCCACGAGCCACCACACGCTCCGCCTCACCAAGGTCGGTAAAGGCGACAATGTTGCGCGCCTCGTCAAAGTTGCCCCGCTTGTTGGTCACCCACACCTCGATACGGTTGATCTTAACGCCCGAAGAGATAAAGGGCAGCGTAGACATCGCCTTGTTGTAGTGGTCTCGGAAGTAGTGCCCTAGGTAAAAGTGCCTATTCTCGTCATACTGATTGGCCGAAAACTCAAAGGGCGTCGTCTGCGCTCCACGATCTGTCGAGACACGCTTCGTCTCCGCCTCCTGCTGGCTCACCACAAAATCCACATCGAGCTTGCCAAACTGCAATTTGCTGTGGATACCGAAGAGCGACGCACCACCCTGTATCAGCGAGTTCTTAGACTGTAGCGACACATTGCCCGCCTCTAGCACCTTGATTATGTCATCTTCCTCGCCCTCGTAGGCAAGCTTGAGCTTCTTACTATCGAAGTCAAAGGTAGCCTGCGTATTGTAGTTTAGGTTAAAGTTGAGCTTCGTACCCACCGACGCCTGCACATTGGCCTGGATCTTCTGATCGAAGTCAAAGAAAGTGTGTCTCCGTGAGCGAATCGGGATCGAGGGATTGTCCGTAGCATTGCTCTTGACACCCATCGACACCTCCGCAGAGCCTTGTGTCCGCACCCGTACGCCACCAGGACCAAAGATCTTCTCCGCAGGGCCCAGCTCGAAGCCAAAGTCAAACGGGTTGAATCCCTTCCCCTCCTGCTCCTTCTCATCTTGCGCTGCACGCTCTAGGAAGTAGCTCTGCACGCCATTGCGCTCCACATAGGCGACGTACTGCTCCAGCGTGTAGGGGATCGGCGTGCCCACCTGCTTGCCGCCCACCTTGGTGACCAGCAGATAAAGCCCCGTGGCGGGATTGTAGACGAATTCGTGCGTCACCA
>CABUDK010000062.1 GCA_902490315.1 uncultured Porphyromonas sp.
CAGAAGTTTGGCGCAGCGCACAATATGCCTGTCCTCACGATTGAGGATATCGTCGCCTATCGTCAGCAAAGCTAAAACTACTTGTCAGTAAGACCAATAAAGAAGGAGACCATCGCCACGAGTGATAGTCTCCTTCTTTGCTCTGTAGTCTCGCCCCGTATCAGTAGACGCGGTAGGCGTTACTAATGCCTGGAGCTTGCTTGAGTGCTGCGCAGAGCTGCTCCACTTGCTCAGCTGAGTGCACCTCTAGCCCCACCTTTCCTCCGAAGATGCCGTCTTGCGTCTGAAGTTGTACAGAGGCGATATTAATCAGGAAGTCTTCGGTAATCACCTGCACGATCCCGTTTAGGATACCCTTAGAGTCGATACCCTCGATCATAATCGAGCCCGTGAAGAGGGTTGCGCCTTGATCTCCCCAGATGGTCGAGAGGAGCTTATTGCCGGTGCTACTTTTGAGGCGCATAGCCTCGGTACAGGTGCGCTGATGCACCACTACTTGGTTGTCTATGACGAAGGCGACCACCTCATCTCCAGGGAGCGGATTGCAGTCGTCAGCCATGACGTAGTTGCTCTTGATCGCGTCGCTCTGGAGGAGGTAAGGCTTCTTGTAGTCTATCTCACTGATCTGAGATATGGTCTCTGTGGGCTTGGGCATGGATTCTTGCTTGCCTATGAGTGCCTCCTTGACCGACTTGAAGAAGCGATTGCTCTTGCTCGACTTGATACGCTTGTAGAGAGACTCCACTAGATTGACCGTGCCAGAGCCGACAGCGTAGAAAAGGTCCTCACGCTTGTGAAAGCCAAAGAGCGCTGCCACGAGATCCATGTGTCCCGCATCGACAGAGAGATCGTGCTGCTCGAAGTAGTTGATCACACTCTCCTCACCTTGGCTGATTAGCTTACGACGCTCTATGCGGAGGAACTCATTGATCTTGCTCTTAGCCTTGGCTGTCTTGACATACTTGAGCCATAGAGCCGATGGTTTTTGGTTGTTACTAGAGATGATCTCCACTTGGTCTCCACTCTGCAATGTATGACTGAGAGGTACCAGCTTATGATTGACCTTGGCACCGATACAAGTTTGTCCGAGTGTCGAGTGGAGAGCATAGGCAAAGTCTAGCGGGGTACTCTCGTGAGGAAGCGTGATCGGATCCCCCTTGGGTGTAAAGACCATGATGTCATCTCCGTAGAGATTGAGCTTGATCGTATCGAGGAAGTCCATAGCACTCGAGTCGGGGTTCTCTAGAAGCTCGCTGATTTGGTCTAGGAACTTGGTGATCTCCTGATCCTCCTCCACACCATCGGACTTATACTTCCAGTGAGCTGCTAGTCCACGCTCGTCTATCTCGTCCATCCTGCGACTGCGCACCTGTACCTCGATCCACTTACCCGTGGGTCCCATGACCGTAAAGTGTAGTGCTCGGTAGCCATTGCTCTTAGGCTGCGCGACCCAGTCACGAGTCCGCTCGTTGTTGACACGATAGAGACTCGTGATGTCGGTGTAGATACCCCAGCAAGTCTCCTTGACATTGAGTCCTGGTGTCTCCTCAAAGATGATGCGCACGGCATAGAGGTCGTATATCTCCTGAAAGGGGATCTGCTTCTTCTGCATCTTCTTCCAGATCGAGTAGCAAGACTTGACACGCGTCTTCATCTCATAGTCTAGTCCACGAGCTTTGAGAAGGGGGTGAATAGGCGTGCTAAACTGCTTGAATAGCTCAGCACGAGACTGCTCCGTGTCGATAATCTGGTTGCAGATATCCTCGTAAGCCTTCGGGTGCTCATGCTTGAAGACTAGCTCTTCTAACTCCGTTTTAATAGCGAAAAGCCCTAGACGATGAGCTAGCGGAGCATAGATGTAGAGAGTTTCGCCCGTTATCTTGAGCTTCTTATGCTCAGGCATCGAGCTCAGCGTACGCATATTGTGCAGACGGTCAGCAATCTTAATAAGGATCACGCGAATGTCCGCATTCATCGTTAGGATCAGCTTGCGAAAGTTCTCAGCCTGGAGGCTCTCAATGTTTCGCTCAGCCAGTATTTCGCTACTTATCTTGGTTAGGCCTACAACGATCTGAGCCACCTTGGGTCCGAAGAGCTGCTCTATATCCTCCTCTGTGTACTCCGTATCTTCGATCACATCGTGGAGTAGGGTAGAGACGATCGATGTAGAGCCCAGACCTATCTCACGGCACACGATACGAGCTACTGCGAGCGGGTGCATGATGTAAGGCTCTCCGCTCTTGCGCCTAACCCCCTCGTGAGCCATCCGTGCGAAGGTAAAGGCACGTTGTATCACCTCCACCTTCTTGCGGTGATTTGAGTGCTCATAGTCATAGATCAGCGCATCGTACTCACGCTGTATCATTTCCTCATCAGAGAGTGTCGAGTTGCTATAATCTACAGGGTAAATGTCTTCCATAGTAAGGGGAACAAAAAGGGTTAGACAGTAGCTCTATACATTTAGCCAACTATGGGCATCTTCATAAAGAGACAAGAGGGTAGATGCTCCTCGAGCCATCCCTGGAGATAGATGATGGTCTCACGCTCTATTGTGGCATCCTGCTCGGGGTACACATTATGTATAAGGTAGCGCACCTCAATGCCTCGATGCATGCAGGCATCGATACTGAGTAGGGTGTGGTTGATACTACCCAGCTTGCCATTGGTGACGAGTGCTACCTGTGGATTCTCTTGCTGTGCTATGTAGTCTATCGTGAGGAGATGCTCAGTAAGTGGCACCATCAGTCCACCGGCACACTCTACGAGTAGCGGCTTAGCACCCAGCTCTTGCAGATGACGGGTAGCTTCGTTGAGTCGCTTGGGATCTATCTCTCCACCATCCATACGTGCTGCAAGGTGTGGCGAGCAGGGGTAGCTGTAGAGGTAGGGACAAGTGAGTCCCTGGCGATCCCACTCCGAGAGCGGCTCCCCGAGTAGACTACGATGAGTCTCTATATCTTCACTGACCTTGTGACATCCCGTCTGGACCAACTTCATCGAGGTACATGCTGTATAGCCAGCTTCTCTGAACGTACGTATGAGGAAAGCAGTACCATAGGTCTTGCCTATGTCGGTGTCGATGCCACATACGTAGAGCCGATCAGGTGGGGATAGTAATTGTCGTGTGTTACTCTTCATAGCATTATCTACTAAATGGAGGAGGATAATCCCCTCCATCTACAAAGGTACAGAATAGCTATCAATCGGCGAACGTAGTAATTCCCCACATAAGGATTTCGAAATAGTTCGCTGGAAAAGGATGCCTTTCCCACGAAGGCAAGAAAAAATTCTTCGGAGGAATGAAATGAAACTTCGGAGGAATGAAATGATAAGTCCGAAGAATTTTTCCGTTTCTCGCTGGGAAATAAAAAATCTTCACGGAGGAATTGGGGAATTTCCTCCATGGCGATTTTGGCGATGGAATGTACGGTGCGTAATGTGTGCAAGGCAAAGTTGTCTATGTCACAAGATTAGATTAACTTTGTCACCGCAGAGGGAGCTTGGCTAGTAAAAGCTCCTGACGCAGTGCTATCAAGCCAAATTCACTAACTATCAAAACACAATATTATGGGATTACTTTGGAGCTTACTAATAGGTCTAGCAGCAGGAGCTATCGCTGGTTGGATCATGCGAGGTCAGTCTCTCGGGTTCTTATGGAACACCATCATCGGTATGCTCGGTGGTGTCGTCGGAGGCTGGGTCTATAGCTTCTTCGGAGCTGAAGCAGGAGACTCATCATGGGCGCAGCTGGTCTGTGCTGTCGTGGGTGCCTGTGTGATACTCCTAGTCGTGGGACTCTTTAACAAAAAGAAGAAGAGGTAGTCTCGTACTATACTAACACTCTATTACAAAGAAAGAATTATGAAGAAGTACGTTTGCGATGTATGTGGCCATGTATATGACCCTGCAGAGGGCGATCCCGATAGCGGAATAGCTCCAGGCACACCTTTTGAGGCTCTGCCCGATGACTGGGAGTGCCCACTGTGTGGCGTATCAAAGGATCAGTTCTCTCCAATGGAGGATTAAGAGCCTTGTGCCACGTCATCACTAGATGACACAACTCAAAAAGGCGTGTCCTATGAACAAACTAGTTCGTAGGACACGCCTTTTTTGTTGATTACTCATAGAGCTCTGTCTTCACATCCTAGCTTTTATGAGACAGGACCATTGCCATAAAGCAAACGAAAGTCGGAGCATGACTTGCTGCATAGGAGCGATAAATAGGACAAGTCCCCGACAGAGCTAGCTCTGCCGAGGACTTGTCCGATAGTTTGTTGGGGCTGTCTAGTAGCCCCTATGTGTAGAGTATGTCGCTAAAGCAACGGGGACTCTGACGGG
>CABUDK010000063.1 GCA_902490315.1 uncultured Porphyromonas sp.
AGTGGCGCGCCACACTGACCAATGCGCTCGACTTCCGCTTTGACATCACAGGGGGCGCCGTACGAGAGGGATTAGCTGATGGTACTACGGAGTACACTGTTCGGGTTATCGCTACGAAGCCCGCAGGCGCCTCACTACGCTGTACGCAGCTACTATTCACCTCAGAGTATCTAGACCTACAAGGAGCTGGCATCCCAGTGACGGGCATTAGGATCTGTCAGAACAACGCTTAGCAACCATTAGAAGCATCATAGATTATGAATAGACTAATAGATATTTCTACCCGCTTAGTGGGATATGCCTTGATACTGCTGATGGTATCAGGCTGTGTTACGGAGAGGCCTGTGGCGTGTCCCGACGAAGGCTCCACAGCAGAACTCTCACTGCGACTCGCTGTGCAGGAGATCCGCTCGCTGCGTGCTACTACAGAGCCAGGGGTTGATGATCTTAATGAGAACAAGATCGAGAGCCTCCAAATCCTCTTCTACAAGGATGGTGCGCTCTACTGGTCAGTCTCTCCTGCGCCCTCCACGGATGGCAACTACAATATACCGATCCCAGAGGATAAGCAGGTAGGCTTCGATGGCAACTCTACGTATGACATCTATGTCGTGACCAACCTGACCTTCACAGCTCCACAGCAAGAGAGCGATCTAGCGAAGATCCCGGTTAGCGAATCGGTAGCTAAGCTGCCTAACGATAAGTTTGTCATGCAGGGTAAGACTTCCAAGCAGATCGACCTAAAGAGCACTGAGGGTAAGCAGCTTGGTACCGTTGAGCTACGTCGTGTAGCCAGCAAGCTACGCATCACGCCTACTGTCGCTGTCGAGGGATATGCACTAGATGGTACGATCCAGATTAAGTTCGTCGGAGCCACAGATCGTGGATGTCTTATAGCTGAGGAGGCAGCTACAGGCGTCTCCGCTATTGTCTATGACTATCGAGCTACTCAGGACCAGCAGCCTCAGCTCTTCTACTCTTACTATAGTAATTGGAGTAGCGATCCTGACCAGGCACCTTACTATCTCCTCACCGTGCCACTCAAGAAGGAGGGCGAGACGACCGCAGTGAACTACTACTATCGCGTAGCTCTCACGCCTGTGGAGCCGCACTTTACGGCCAATAAGCTCTACGACCTGAAGCTCGGCATCCATAAGCTCGGCTCCACGACTCCCGAAGAGCCTGTGTCAATCACAGGCAGTCTCTCTATCCTCCCCTGGACCATCTGCAATGATCAGTATGATCTACCCGCATCTAACTATCTGGAGGTGTCAGAGAGAGAGGCACATATCTACAACGTAGAGACTCATACCATATCTTATGAGTCCTCTAAAAAGCCAGTTACGATTCGGATCGTGGAGGCTAGCTTCAGCTATGTCAATGGAGCTACGGGACAAGCGATAACAGACGCTATCCCCACTTCCAGTGATCAGTACCCGACAGTTACCGTGGTGGGCAATCAGATCAAGATCCAGTCCACGCTACCTATCAACAACATTCCCAAGAAGATCCGCTTTAAGGTCAGCAATGGCATTGCTGAGCTAGACAAGGAGGTCACGGTCTATCAGTACCCCTCCCTCTTTATCACCCACACGATGGGTGCGAAGTCTTCGCGAAGACCTGACGGCACCTTGGCGCATAGCGGTCTGAACAACAAAGCGATCTACCGTATCACCGTTCAGAATCCACCCGCAGGTATGATCCTAGGCTTCCCGCCGAGAGAAAACACAAACTTCTATAAAAGTGAATGGGTAAGCGATGGTTGGTTATCTGGACACAATGAATATCAAATACAGCACTCTGACTATACCACCAAGCGAGATGCAGAGACTGCTCAGATGGTATCACCCAGCTTTGAGTTAGCCTCTCAGCTTGGAGCTACGCCTTCTATGCCCTACGATCAAACTCAAGAAGATTATACGATGTATGATAAGAAAACTGCTCTGTGCAACTGTGCTACCTATACAGAGACGCGTATAGTCAATGGCAAGGAAGTGATCCTCGATGACTGGCGACTGCCGACAGTGGCTGAGATTAGACTGATAGACCAGCTACAGAACGACCCCAACAGTGCTGTCCAGTCTATTATGACTGGTAGATACTACTGGAGTGCTAAGGATAATGCAGCCATAAGATTGCAAGGAGGTAGTGAAGGCTCCACTAGCGACGCTTACACCCGTTGCGTGCGAGATGTCAAGGATCCGACGATTCAGTCACATATACCATACAGATTAGACCGATAGAAAGTTATGACTAGAACGAAGATATTTCTATACCCCCTCCTGCTGTTAGCCTTTGTAGCGCTGACTGCATGCCAGCAGGAGCAGCGTACAGCTCCCGTAGATCAGGATGGTGAGCGGGTCTCTGTATCCTTTTCGGTAGATGTACCATGCTATGCCCCCATGCGCGCTTTGCAAGAGGGTATCGATGAGAACAAGATCGACCGGCTAGAACTACTCGTCTTCAACAAGGAGGGACTGATGGCAGACTACGCCCTTGCGACCAACCTTACCAAGGTTGGCGACAACCAGTACACCTTCACCGCTAAGCTGAAGCCACAGACAGAGCCGTGTGTCATTCACTTTGTTGCCAACCACAACTACGGGGGTACCGACTCGGGTCGACAGTACCTAGGACGTAAGGAGAGCGATGTACTCCTCTCAGACCTAGTAACTATGGACGAGGTAATCCGAACTAAAACCATCCCGATGTGGGCTCGCTATAAGTATAATGAGGTGAAGGAGGGTGACAACCTAGGGGAGATCAAGGTCCTGCGCTCTATGGTTAAGTTTACGCTAGAGAGCAATTTTGGTAAGCTCAAGGATGTTCACTACACACTGTGCAATAGCTACGACTGTGGTACCGTGGCTCCCTTTAAGCGAATTGCGATGCCAAACCTTGATGGAGCATTTAGCATAGACAATCGAGTGCCTACAGTGCCGAGAGAGACCTTCCTACCCAATGGGGATCTCGGATGGTACATAAGTGGTGAGCCCGTCTACGGCTTCGAGCGAAAGAATAAGATGGCAAAGCCTATCTCTTGTCTCGTGCTCCGAGCTAAGTATAATGGCGCAACAGAAGACTCTTACTACAAGATTGACTTCGTCAAGAGTGATAATCGTCTAGAGCGCTACGACCTGCTCCGCAACTACTGGTACAAAGTGAGCATCAAGGATGCCCTAGCTGCAGGTGCTCCCACATTAGAAGAGGCGCTCGCAGGACCTGCGGTCAATAACCTCGCACTCTCTGAGGAGCTACAAGCCTACCCCTCTTACTCCGACGGTAAGGGACGACTAGAGGTAGAGGCGGCCAACTATATCCTAACACATGGAGAGACGACGCTCACCTTTAAGGCAAATTATTACCCCGAGGGCAGTGCCACAGCTCAAAATGATAAGCTACGGATTGTTGACGTGCGCAATGCTACTGACTACAACGCCATAATTGGTAAGGATCGTGTCGATATCGATAATACCACAGGACAGATTACAGCAACGCTCGAACCGGCTTTGATTGGAACGAGTCGTATATCCGACATTATCGTAGGAGTAGCGGGTGACCCCGACCTCATGCGCATCGTACGTGTTGAGGTGAGAAAGCCTTACAGCTACGAGCTCTTTCAGGTCAATGGTCAAGCTGCGGTTAGCAATACGGTTACAGCTACTGTTAATCAGCAGAAGGGTGCACTCTCTTTCGTCATTACCCTACCAGAAGACTTTAGGGCGCAGCAGCTCCCGATGCGACTACGCTTCTTTACGGAGCACTTCTATCCAGATGCCTCCGTGGCAGATGGTGGCATGGGCAAGTTCTCCTTTGGTCTCGCCAAGGATGGCGCAAATCCTGAGGGTCGACCATGCTACACGACAATCATCTCTAGGCTGCCGGATGATCGAACGCTCAAGTGCACCTTCCTCTCTAACAAGAGCGCCTGCGCAGAGACCATCCAGGTGGTATCGCTAGAGCATCTCTTCGACACACAGAATGTCATAGTTAAATAAAGGTTAGTAGTTAAGGCCAACTGAGTAGCTTAAGAGGGGGGCTCTACTACTTGGTTGTGCTCATGAGACTGTTGCTGGATAGCAGCAGTCTCATGTTGTAACGTCACTCTAAGAGTGATGCCGATAGACAGGTCGGAGATGCGTATCTCCGACCTGTTTTTACGTTTCTACTGACTGGACTTCTTTCGGACCTTACCGAGGCAATTCGAGATTTGGGTGTGGAGATTTTTCTGTTCCTCGGAGCTACGAAAAAATTCTTCGGACTTATCGTTTGATTCTTCCGAAGTATCATTTGATTCTTCCG
>CABUDK010000064.1 GCA_902490315.1 uncultured Porphyromonas sp.
CGATGGACAAGCAGGAGATGGAGGCTCGCCGACAGTACCTCCTCCGCAAAGCTCAGGAGGCAGCCGCAGCGCCTGCCCCCACTTACGCCTATCCTGAGGGTGAGCATTATGAGCCAACGAGAGCTTACGCAGCTCAGCCTCAGGCTCAGGCGGGTTACGTTGCCCCTGAGGGTGGCTACGGTGCGCCAACCTCTGAGGTACAGGTGGAGCGTCTCTCCTCAGCCATTGATCAGCTCGCCAATGCCGCTTCGCAGCTCAGCAGACTGGGCGAGCTATCTCAGCAGATGACTGATCAGTGGGTTGCTATGCAGCAGGACGGTCGCACCCTTGGTGAGAGTGCTGTGGAGTATCAGACGCAGATGGACACGACCTCACAGCACTTGGCTCGTCTCAACCAGATCTACGAGTCTCAGCTAGCAAGCATCACAGGACAGGTCGCTACCATTGACCAGATCAACCAAGGGCTGGAGCATATTAAGAATATGTACCAAGACTCCGCCATCGATAGTACTACATTCCGCACGCAAAATGAGCGCTTGACCATGCAGCTCTCTGAGCTGAATCGTGTCTACGCTCGCATCCTAGAGGCGCTGACGGTCAATATGGGCGCACCCGGTATGGCTGGTCGTCCTTATCAGGGAGGCTACGAGCCTAGCTACTACGCTCCTCGACAGGAGTATCCCTCGGCACGTCCCGACTACTACGCTTCACAGCCCTATCAAGCACCTCGCAATGCGGGCGCACCACAAGAGCCACAAGAGTAGAGCGCTTTCCCCTTCATCTACTCGATAGCTATTCAACTAACACAATCTAGGCATTATGGCAGCAGGAAGTAGTGGCAACCGCAATAGGCAGAAGATGATCAATCTGATGTATCTCGTCTTCATTGCGATGGTAGCACTCAATGTCTCCTCGGAGGTGCTCTCGGGCTTTGTCCTCGTGGAGCGCAGTCTCACGCACACCATCGAGGGAGCGCAGCAGAGCAATGACAACATCATGAAGGGGCTCTCGACTGCTTATGCCAAAAATCCTAGCAAAGCGGAGCCCTGGTATCGCAAAGGACTAGCGCTCACCGCCTATGCCGACTCGCTCTACAACGAGATAGACCAGCTGCGCCTCCTCATAGCTCAAGAGGCAGACGGTAAGGATGCCAACCCCAATGATGTGGCACGCAAGGACGATATGAACGCCCCCACGACCGTCATGCTCAACCCGCTCACACGGCGAGGTGCTAAGCTACGCGAGTCGATCGACGCCTTCCGCACGTACACCACGCAGATGGTTCGTAGCGACAGCCGTCGTGAGCATATCTCCGAGATGCTCAGCACGGAGAGCGCAGGCGGACTGAGCTGGGAGCAGCAGATCTTTGAGAACATCCCCACCATCGCCTCGCTCACGATGCTCACGAAGCTCCAGAGCGACATACGCTCCGTCGAGGGAGACGTACTGAGTGACCTTGTCCAGAATATCGACAGCGGCGACCTCCGCGTCAATAAGATAGCGGCGCAAGTGATCCCACGCAGTCAGCTCGTCATGCAGGGTAGCCAGTACGAGGCGAGCATCGTCCTCTCTAGCTACGACTCGACACGCGTTCCCAAGATTGTGGTCAATGGCTCGACTCTCCCCGAGAGCGCCGAGGGCGTCTACCGTGTCACAGCGACCAAAGCTGGCACCTTCCCCATCTCGGGCTATATCGAGACGGAGCTACCCGATGGCACCGCTGTCAAGCAGCCTTTCCAGTCGGAGTACTACGTCACCGAGCCTTTTGCCACGGTCGCGCCTACGATGATGAACGTCCTCTATGCGGGTATCAACAACCCGATTAGCATCGCCGTGCCTGGTGTGCCCTCGCAAAACGTGACCGCCACGATGACCAACGGCACGCTCACCCGCCAAGGTAATGGCTGGGTAGCTAAGCCCGCCAAGATAGGCACTCCCGCCGTCATCACCGTCACGGCCAAACAGGCGGACGGACGATCCACCAAGATGGCCGAGACCTCCCTACGGGTACGAGCACTCCCCGACCCGCTACCTTATATACAGTACACCGATGCCAACGGTGCGACCAAGCGCTTTAAGGGCGGGCGCATCGCCAAGCGTGACCTCCTCACGGCCAACGGTATCGGAGCAGCTATCGATGACGATCTGCTAGACGTGCCCTACCAAGTGGTGCGTTTCCAGCTCCTCTTCTTTGACTCTGTCGGTGGCGTTATCCCTGAGGTGTCCAATGGCCCCACCTTCTCCACTAGACAGCGAGACAAGATCCGCAATATGGCAAAGGGTAAGCGCTTCTTCGTGAGCGAAGTAATCGCTCGTGGTCCCGACGGCATCGAGCGACAGATCCCAGCCATCGAAGTAATCGTACG
Organism: uncultured Porphyromonas sp.; assembly: GCA_902490315.1. GTDB lineage: Bacteria > Bacteroidota > Bacteroidia > Bacteroidales > Porphyromonadaceae > Porphyromonas. The sequence continues at coordinate 2,367 of CABUDK010000064.1, forward strand.
ATAGTCTTCACAGCTTTAAGAATAGACCCATTCCCACTATACTATGCAACGCATTCAGTCTCTACTCATAGTACTCCTTGCCCTCACGCTCACACTGACCGCTGAGGCGCAAAACTTCGACCCGCTCTCCGCTACTCCGACCGACTCGACACAAGTCGCCACGGAGCTGCCACGCCGGCGCCCTACGGCACGTCAGCGACGTGCTCAGAAAGAGCAGGAGCAGGAGACACAGGCCAATGGCATCTCCATGCGCGCCAAGAACTACGCCGACCAGCAGGTCAAAGATACAGAGACAGCCCCCTGGCGTCGAGTCGTCTACCGACAGCTCTCGATAGATAGCCTAGCCAATGCCCCGATCTTCCGTCCTGTACGTCCCTCGGGAAAGTTGCAGAGCCTCTTCTCGCTCCTCTTCAACCGCTTCAACGAGGGGAGCATCACCGTCTATGAGTACGAAGACCTAGGCTACGAAAACCTAACTCCAGAGCGACAGCTGCGCTTCGAGGACTTCCTCGACCGCTTTGGCATCGTATATGACAAAGACCCCAGCCAGACAGGCAACCGCGCCTTCAAGATTCTCCCCGTAGACATCCCCACACAGTCCATCCGTAGCTACTACGTCAAGGAGGAGTACTACTACGATGTCAAGACCAGCGACGTGAGCAGTCAGATCGTAGCGATCTGCCCCGTGATGGACGACGAGATATCGATGGAGGGTAGCGTGCGCATACCGCTCTTCTGGGTCAAGTACTCCGATCTGCAGCCCTACCTCTCGCAGCAGCCGGTCATGCTCTCGACCAAGAACAACGCCACGACTGCCACGATGGACGACTTCTTCAGTCTCAACCTATACCGTGGACAGATCTCGATGACGCTAGGCGGTGAGACCGCTGAGCTCAATAGCGAGATGAGCGACTCGACAGCCATGGCTGCTCGTCAAGCCTTCAGCAACCAGATCGAGGGCGAGCTACAGCAGTTTGAAGAGAGTCTCTACGGCACCGAGTACACCACCTCTGCCACGAGCGATGACGATCTCCAGGAGGCGCGTGACAGCGAAGACGACTCGCAGCTCGACACCGCCCGTGCCCGTCGCTCACAAGAGCTGCGCGAGGGCAAGAGCAACCAGCGCAAAGCTGCAAAAGCCACCAAAGCAAAGAAAAAGAGCCGCGCGGACAAAAAGCGTGCTAAGAAGGCTACCCCAAAAGCAGCCAAAACCGAGCAACCGAAGCAATCCAAGAGCAGCTCCACACGCTCCGTGCGCAATCGCTTCTAGCCACAGGCTACTAAACGACCAACCATCCACAGAGGGCTGGGTCCATCACAACGGACTCAGCCCCTTTCTTTATCCAGTCGCCCTACCCCTCTACTTGAAACTCCAGTTTCTCCCCGATGAAACTCTAGTTTCTTCCGTATGAAACTAGAGTTTTTTCTAGGTGGCACTGATAGTTAGGTCAAGGAAGCGTACTAAAAAGGGGCGAACCTTAAGGTTCGCCCCTTTTATCGATATGTTTGTAGGTTGGTCAGCTAGTTGGCTGAGCTCTTGTAGTGGATGTTGTCGATGAGACGAACCTCGCCGCAGTAGCAGACAATGCAGCCGACGGGGTCGCTGCTATCGCTCCACTTATCGAGGGGACGAAGGGTCT
>CABUDK010000065.1 GCA_902490315.1 uncultured Porphyromonas sp.
AGCGACTCAATGAGACCAATGTGGCGACCCTACTGGCCGACTACCAGATCATCGTTGACGCTACGGACAACTACCCTACACGCTACCTCCTAGACGACTACACCCGCAGCACCGCCAAGCCCCTCGTGCATGGCGCCATCGAGGGATGGAGAGGTCAGTGCACCATCTTTGCGCCCTCTAGTAGTCTACGCTACCGCGACCTGTACAGCGAACCGCACAGCGCTGAGAAGACCGTACCGCCTGGCGTCATCGGTGCCACCGCTGGCGTCATCGGCAGCATCCAAGCGAGCCAAACGCTCCAGCTAGCCTTAGGACAGGCGCCCGCCCTCCTCGGCAAGCTCCTCACCGTCGACCTGTGGCACGGCTCGTGGCACACTTTCGATCTCGCCTGACCCCGACCCTGCCACACGAGTAACAACCTGTAGGGAAGCACGGTCGAACGCAGACCGTCAGTACGTTCGTTGTCGAACGGCACAACATAAACTCAGTAACCTTTAATGGGGACGGACGCTGTAAACTTCGATACAACGGACGCCGTGACGAGTAACGACTTGTAGGGACGCACGGCTCGTGCGTCCGTCCCCGTTAAAACCACAACACTGTAGCCTTTAATGCAACGCGAAATTGATAAGGATCGAGGGGTGGGTGGGGAGCTTTTACTGTGCGGAGCTTTTCGTATATTTGTGGGTAGAGGGCTTTTGCTATAAGGGACAAGGGCTTATATACTAACGAATCGATGCTAATGACTATGCTACGTGAATGGATGCCACTGACGTTGGCGATGATACTGCTCCTCGTGGGGGCTGCCGCCTGTCAGAAGGCTACGACAACAGAACAATCAGACACAACTACAGACACTATGAGTATGACGACACAAGAGAAAATGGACATTTTCCTAACACGCAGGAGTATACGTAAGTATAAGGCTGAACTTCCGCCTCAGGAGCTACTAGACAAGGTGCTCGAGGCGGGCACTTATGCGCCCTCGGCGATGGGTAAGCAATCGGTCACGATTGTGGCTGTGACGAATCGTGCTGTACGCGACCAGCTCTCACAGCTGGCTAACAAAGCTCGCGGTGGGGAGGAGGATCAGTTTTATGGAGCTCCAGCGGTCTTCGTCGTGCTGGCGGACAAGTCGCTGTCGAGCAATTACCTACAAGATGGTGCTCTGGTGGTGGGCAATATGCAGAACGCAGCTCACGCGCTCGGTCTTGGCACTTGCTGGATCAATGCGGCTAAGGGAATCTTCGAGCTGGAGGAGGGTCAAGCACTTCTCAAGGAGTGGGGCCTGGAGGGCGACCTCGTGGGGGTCGCCTGCTGCATCATCGGCTACCCCGACGAGAGCCCCGAGCCAGCACCCCGCAAAGAACACTATGTGATACACGTTGACTAGAAGATTCCGCAGGTGCAGGGACGCTTCCCCACATCGCCCTGTAGGGACGCACGGTCTGTGCGTCCGTTGTGTCAAAGGTTATAGTCTCGTCATTTTAACGGGGACGGACGCTCAGACCGAGCGTCCCTACATTATCCGTCACGATCCGTGCGTCCCTACAACGGGTTACACGTCACGCACAGATGCAACAACCGGCTCATCTCGCAAGATTGTTGTACTTTTGAGGAGTAATTACAACTTTAGCTTATACAGATATTACTATGACAAGACTACGTACACTACTACTCTCACTCGTAGCGCTCTGCGCACTCGGTGGCACGGCTCAGGCTCAGATGCCTCTGCGCATTTACGTGGATGCAGCTCCGCTCTTTAACCTTTCACATGCTAAGACGCTCCAAGATGTCTCTGAAAACAAGGTTTTCGTTGGCTACCGCCTCGGCGCTGGAATAGATGTCAACGTTAGCAAGATGATGTACGTCGGCACAGGACTATCTCTTGCGATGAAGGGAAATCAATATACTTTCCTCTCTCCAAAGGGTGAGGGCGACATAAAGATTTACAGCCACTACATGCAGATCCCCGTAAATGTAGGTGTACGTCTGAACTTGACTCCTACTATTGGTGCCTCAGTAGAGGCTGGTCCTTACTTCGCCTACGCTCTGGGAGCTACCGTTAGCCAGGGGAAGATCCTAGACGATATACAGGAGACTTACAATGTGTACAAGGACGGCATCCTCGGGATGGATGGTGCCAAGCTCAAGCGCTACGACATCGGTCTGGGTGCTAAGGCTAAGGTAACTTTCGGCTCCTGGTACGGTATGGTCGGTGCTGACATGGGCTTCGTCGATGAGCTGAAGCTTGAGAAGAATGATCCCAAGCTAGAGAAGCTTGGTCAGAAGGCGATGCGTAATACCTCCTTCTACCTAGGTGCTGGCTTTACATTTTAATTGAATATGGAGAGACATAACACGCTGATCATCGTAGCGCATCCCGACTTGGAGCACTCTGTCATCAACAAAGCTTGGATGGAGGCGCTCACGGGACACGCTACGATACATAGCCTCTGTGACGCTTACCCCGCAGGGACGCCTATAGATGTGGCGCATGAGCGTGCACTCGTAGAGGGTCACGATCGTGTGATACTACAGTTTCCCCTCTACTGGTACTCCGCTCCAGCGATCTTGAAGCAGTGGACTGACGAGGTCTTTGGCGAAGGCTGGGCCTTCGGCGAGGGAGGCGACGCATGGGTAGGTCGCCAACTCGGTGTCGCTGTCTCTTGTGGTAGCGCTGAGGCAAACTTCTGCGAGGGAGGATCCCAAAAGCACACGCTAGCTACCTTCCTTACACCTTACGAGGGGCTAGCCGCTTTCGCACGAGCAGACTATATAGGTCATCACGCCTTTTACGACACTTATAGCGATACGGTCGCCGAGAGGCTACCGGCAAACTGCGAGGCGTATCTGCGCTTTGCGCTACAGTAACCAATTAATCTAGACGTTAGCCACTATGAGTACGATCATTGACCTACAGGGCGTCACCGTATCACGCTACGAGCATGAGCTACTACGAGACGTCACACTAACGCTCGAAGCAGGGGACTTTGCCTACCTTACGGGTCCCGTGGGGAGTGGCAAGAGTTCGCTCCTAGAGCTGCTCTACGGCGAGCTGGCGCCTAAGGGTGGAGTTGCTAAGGTGCTGGACTACAACTTGCACCGCATGTCAGTACGCCAGCGACAAGCTCTGAGGCGCTCGCTGGGGATAGTCTTCCAGTCACAGGCGCAGCTCCTATATAACTATACGGTGCAGGGTAACCTAGACTTCGTACTACGTGCCGTGGGGGTGAAAAAGCGAGAGCGACGTGCTACGCGTATCGAAGAGGCTCTGACACAGGTCGGCATGGAGGGCAAGCACTACAAGTACCCCCACGAACTGAGCGGTGGCGAGGCTGAGCGTATCTGCATAGCACGTGCGCTGGTTGTACGTCCACGACTAATCCTACTCGATGAGCCTACGACGGGACTAGACAGTGAGACATCGCTACTGATCGGTCAACTGATCCAGTCACTGGCCAAGGAGGGCGTAGCGGTGCTGATGAGTACGCACAATGAGACGCTCATACAAGAGCTCCCTGCTACGAGGTACCATATCAATCTGGAGAGTCGTACCCTGGAGCGCATCGACCTATCCCCTACCCTAGAGGAGGTCGAGGAGCCTTCTACAGATTCTATTGAAGTTGCGCTATGATCGTACTGAAGTTTGGCGGCACCTCTGTCGGTTCACCTGATCGCATACGCTCGGTAGCACATCTAGTGGCGAGCATACCAGGACGCAAGACGCTGGTGCTCTCGGCTATGGCTGGCACGACGAACGACCTCGTGACGCTGACGGAGCTGATCACCTCTGGCGAGCGTGATCGTGCGACTCGTCATGTAGAGATGCTACGTAGTCGCTACATAGACAATGTAGTGCCAGAGCTATTCGCGGGGCATGAGCTGCATCAGCAGTTGGCAGAAGAGGCTTTGACTCCGATCTTGGACAGTCTCTTGCTGCAGACGCTCAACGAGGCTTTTACCC
>CABUDK010000066.1 GCA_902490315.1 uncultured Porphyromonas sp.
TCCAGTGCCGCCACGGAGAGAAGAGCTGGTAGGTAGTATGCTGCGACTGCGCTATTTGCTGAGCGAGCGCCTCCTTGTGTGGTGTATCGGTAAGCATATAGGCGAACACCCCGCTCGAAGGCTCCACCCGCAATCCAAATAGGTCGATATACTCCTCTCTCGTGAGGAGCATTGTCGGGTCCAGCACCCACTGTGCTGGAGCGCCAAACCGCTGCTCCAAGATCGGCACTGCAGACAGCTCACGCACCGAGATCGCTACAAAGCGACTCAAGAGGTCGCTATAGAGAGCCGTTCGCTCGGAGGCAATGTCGATCGGATCCACGCCAAAGGAGGCGGCGTAGGCGATCCGTCGCACATCGTCTGTCTCGGGGATAAAGCGAAAGAAGTAGTCGTCGAGCATCGGGACGAACGCCTGTCGCCACACCTGATCACTCCCCACAATATAAGCATGGGCGGGCTGCTGGCGGTAGTACTCCCGTAGCTCTGTGTCACTGCGGAGTGGTGGCGAGAGCGTGATGTGCTGCTCTACGAAGCGTGCTGTGTGCTGCAGTACAGTACGCTCCGCCCGCTTAGACTGGTCGTAGGGTATATGCTTTAGTGCTAGGAGTCGTGACTTAGCCCATCGCCTTAGCGGAGCGCGTCGGTCGAAGGGGATGTCTAGCGTCACAGGCTCATAACCCATCTTGCGCAGGGCTTGCTGCAATGCATACGCCTGCATGATACCGCCGTAGTTAGCTCCTAGGGGGTGCGTCAGTATATGGATCCGTTTTGTCGTCATTTTTGTTTAGTCTAGTCAGTCGTTTGGAGCCTGCCGCCTTTTGGAGAGATGCAGATAGCCCTTGACGAGTCGCTTCTCTTCGGTTGTCAGCGAGAGCGTTAGGATCACCACGGCACACAGTCCGCCGAGTAAGATAGAGGCTACCAAGAGTCCCCAGATAGAGCCGACGTAGGGGAGGAGGTGCCGGTAGAGGTAAGCTCCCAGTAACATGACGATGGTCGGTGGTAAGATAGGTAGCACCACACGCTTGAGGTAGTAGCCGACGCCTAGTGCGTGATACTTGTAGGAGAGTCCCAGTCGCACCGCTAGGCACGCTATAGAGACTACTATATTAATGTATACCGAGTACTCTGGAGGGGCACCCAGCCAGAAGGCGAGCATAGAGAGCGGTAGGATCATGATGATCATTCCTCCGACCAGCACTTGGTAGGTGCGCACACGTCCTGTCGCCTGAATGCCAGTCATCAGTGCCCCCGAGAGGCTCTCTATGAGCAGTACGATGAGCGTCAGCTGGAGCAGTAGCGAAGCATACTCAGGCGGCTTGACCAGCCACAAACGGAGCAGTAGGTCTAGGTCTAGAGCAAAGGGTATTACCACGCAGAGCATCAGCAGGTAAGAGATCTTAGCACTGGCACAGATGAGCTTGTGGAGGTAGCTATACTCCTCAGCAGCGTACGACTTGATGATCTGTGGATTAGCCGCCATTTGATAGTTATTAGCAAAGGCAATCAGCGCACTGCGCACTGAGTTGACAATGCCAAAAGCAGCGTTCAGAAGTGGCCCGAAGAAGTAGTTGTAGACGATGTTGATGCCCTGCGTCTGCGCCACAGCAGCTAGATTGCCAAAGAGGTTCCACCCCGAGTAGGCGAGTATCTCGCGATAGGCCGACCTCTCTCGTACCCAGCGAAAGTGTACTTGACGAAAGAGCCGTCTCGTGCTCCCCACATAGCAGAGCGCCATCACGCCACTGACGGCAAGGAGCAGGATCGGGTAGAGGAGGAGTTGATCGCCAGCGTAGCTCTTGAGAAGTAGTACGGCACCAAGTCGCAGAGAGATGTCCACGATGCTGAGTAGGGCAAAGAGATTCATCCGCTCGTGTGAGACGATGAGGCTCTGGAACGGGGTGAGCAGCATATTGACCACAAAGGTCCCCAAGGAGATGAAGTAGATCCACAGCGCCACCGTCATACGTTCGGGCGGTGCCACAAGCTTGTTTGGCACGTACCATAGACCGAAGGGGATCGCGATAGCGCATACCAGCAAGACCAGCAGGAGCTGCACAACGATGGATACACTGTAGACGCGCCCTACGCCTGAGTAGTTGCCTCGTCCCAGCTCGTAGGAGTAGAAGCGCTGTGTGGAGGAAACCATCGCTCCATTGATAAAGCCAAAGGCGGTCACCAAGCTTCCCACCACCTGGTAGATACCGAAGTCCTCCACTCCGAGTGCTGCCAGGAGTACACGGGATATGTAGAGTGAGAGTAGGGTGACCACCGCCATGCGCACAAAGAGGAAGAGCGTATTGCGGGCGATACGCTGCGAGCGAGACGACGGCATAGAGCGCGCGTCGGTAGCCTTGTCGTGTAGATCTTGTGCCATAGGGTCTGCTGAGCAGTAAGGTGCGACTCTTCGGTGACAGCCGTACCAGTACAAAGGTAGTGAATTCGTACGACCAGCCACCTCGCCCATCACCCCGACTGACAAATGCAAAAGACGTAGCGCTCTATGAGTGTTTTTTTTATATTTGTAGGCGTAATACGCTAGACATCCACAAACTAAAACCCTATAACAATGATGAAGTACATTACCTACATGAGATGCGTAGCTTCTCTTCTTGCGCTTTTGTTGCTAGCCACTTCTTGCTGTAACTGTGTGCCACCGACTCCTCAGGAGCCACCGACTCCTCAGGAGCCACCGACTCCTCAGGAGCCACAAGAGAACAGCTTCAAAGCCAAGTTTACGGCCACGCCCAATTCCTTCTCAGGCTATGGAGGCTATGGGAAGGTTGACGGAGTGCTACAAGAACTATCTCCCAGCGGAGAGCTACTCCATGAGACCCCGCTGGGGAACTCAGAGTTTACGCTGCACTTTGAGAAGTACTCTTCTGAGATAGCGCCTTGTGTGTATCGACCCAATGAGTTTTTAGTCCGAGAGGGTATAAATGCTAAGACCTTTAAGATTGAAGCTGAGGTCACCAGTGGCAAGGGTAAGGGCTGTAAGCAGACCATCTCCATAATGCGTGGCGGACAGAGATTCTCTTTCAAAGCCGAGCCAAGTCAATTTACCTCGAAGGGCGGGTCTGGTAAAGTGATAGGGACGATGTATATTACAGATTTTGATGGTAACGTCGTTGATGAACGCGATCTCGGTGATTGCAACTTCGGACTCAATGTAAGTGGTAATCCAGAGGGCATCACGATTGACGACCTTGCCAAGACCTTCACGGTCGCAGCGGGTGGCTCGGCGACCTTCGAACTACGGGCTTATACAGGCTTTGGACCGCCATATCTCATCGAGATAAAGCGTGAAGGCTGATAGGCTACGAGAGCGTCGAATCGATCTCTTGTGACGGCCCCACCAATGCAAAACTCCCTCGGTGGGGATATTTCATTCTTCACCGAGGAACGAGGAACTTTCCTCCGAGGAAAAAGAAAATTCTTCGGACTTATCATTTGATTCTTCCGAAGTATCATTTGATTCTTCCGAAGAATTTTCCATTCCTTCGGTGGAGAATTTTTATTTTCCAGCGAACTATTGAGAATTTTCCACTTGGAGGATAGAGGTTAGAGGATTAGAAGTTAGAGAAGGAGCTGTAAAAGAAGAGCCTGCCACGAGATGTCGTGACAGGCTCTTGCGTTATTTGTATGAGTCAGACGCTAGCTGTTATTTGATCAGCTAGCTGCGCTGTATGATTAGCGGAGACCGCGGAAGCGTAGGAGCGGCTCGATGTCGACCTCCTTGTGTCCGGTGAACTGCTCGAAGAGTACCATCAGGT
>CABUDK010000067.1 GCA_902490315.1 uncultured Porphyromonas sp.
GCTGCACGATGAGCGAGTCGGGGTTGAGGTGATCCTTGAGCTCCTCAGCAGGTACAGCCGAGGGGTCTTCCTCTAGGAAGAGTCGGTCATAGAGACGTACCTCAGCATCTAGCGCATAGACCGTAGAGACCCAGTGTATGGTAGCCTTGACCTTGCGATTGCTGCCCTCCATGCCTGTTTTACTGTCTAGGTAAACTTCGGCAAGGACAGCCGTCACATTGCCCTCGGCATCCTTTTCGCAGCCAGTACACTTGATGATGTAACCACCACGTAGGCGCACATCTCTGCCACCAGGGCTTAGACGATAATACTTCTTCGGAGCCTCTTCCATAAAGTCGCTCCGATCAATCCAGAGCTCACGCGTAAGGTGCTGGATATGCGTACCCTCCGATAGATCCTCAGGGTTATTGACCATCTCTAGAGCTTCGTCATGCCCCTCGGGGAGATTGGTCAGGATGAGCTTGACAGGGTCTAGGACAGCCGAGACGCGTGCCGCGTGCTTGTTGAGGTCGTTGCGCACGGCATGCTCTAGGAGTGAAAGGTCGATGGTACCCTCATAGCGGGTGTAGCCAATCATACTGACAAAGTCACGGATCGACTGTGGCGTGTAGCCCCTACGACGCAGACCGCAGAGGGTCGGCATACGTGGGTCGTCCCAGCCAGAGACTAGCCCTTGCTGCACGAGACTGAGGAGCTTGCGCTTGCTCATCATCGTGTAGGTGAGGTTGAGCCGGTTGAACTCAAACTGGTACGGTCTGTAAGTAGTGCCCTCGGGCATCAGAAGCTCCACAAGGTAGTTGTAGAGCGGACGATGCGGTACGAACTCCAAGGTACAGATCGAGTGGGTTACACCCTCGAAGTAGTCGCTCTGTCCATGCGCAAAGTCGTACATAGGATAGACCTGCCACTCTGTACCAGTGCGGTGATGCGGACGCTTGATGATACGGTAGATGATCGGGTCGCGGAAGTGCATATCGTCCGAAGCCATATCGATCTTAGCACGGAGCGTCATAGCACCCTCGGGAAATTCGCCCGCATTCATACGATGGAAGAGATCCAAGCTCTCCTCAGCGGGACGATCACGGTAAGGGCTATTGGTACCAGGGGTCGTGGGCGTCCCCTTCTGCTGGGCAATCTCCTCAGCGCTCTGCTCGTCGACATATGCATGTCCCGTCATTATGAGACGCTCAGCAAAGGCGTAAAGCTGTGGGAAGTAGTCCGAAGCGTAGCACTCCTTACCCCACTCGAAGCCGAGCCAGTGTATGTCCTCACGGATAGCGTCTACGTACTCCACATCCTCTTTGATCGGATTGGTATCGTCGAAGCGTAGATTGCACACGCCCCCATACTTCTGCGCGATGCCGAAGTCAATGCAGATAGCCTTAGCGTGACCTATATGTAGGTAGCCATTTGGCTCTGGAGGGAAGCGTGTCTGCACACGTCCATCGTACTTACCGCTCTGGATGTCTGCTACGACAACCTGCTCTATAAAGTTTAGTCCCGTACTCTCTGCGCCATTGCTTGCAGCATCCTCTAGTGGAGTCTTGTTCATTGCATCTATATCTTATCGGAGACCCTTACGCCGTGTAGCAGCCTCCCTCGGTTATCTATTTGGATACAAAGGTAGATAAAAAAAGCACGCTACTCGACGTTGCTCAGCATTTATGCCTTACAGGCGCGAAATGAGCAGCTAAGGTTTGCGGAGAGCTATCGTTTGGTACTTTTGTGTAGGGTCATTCTTTTCAGTGGAAGACATGGACAGAGCACTTTCCAGTAGCGGATCTATATAGACTCTCTTCATGCGATATCTATCTCTGAAGCCAAGCATTGTAGATATTTCTATGAGCGTCCTAGGCGTTTCGCAAAACTCTAGGATCTGCAGAGCGATCCTCTTCGTGCGACCACTCCATGCTGGCATCTCTATCTCAGAGCCGTCCGCTCCATACCATACGGCATCAAGGTAGTCCTTGACTTCTACTCCTTGACTTTTACTCCTTGACTTTGTAGTTACTCCTTGACTTTTACTCCTGGACTTTGTCTCCTTTATATAGCGAGTATTGACAGAGTAAGTCGTCCACCTAGCCTTGCCCGATGAGATGAGCAGATGCTTATTCACCATCGCAGGACTAGGATGATCAGCAAAGCACGCTACTCGACGTTGCTGGGCATGCGACCGGCTAAGGTGAGGCTAAAGCCGTAGCGATAGCGGTGAGCACCATCGCTCTTGCGGATCATCTCTTGCGTCTGCTCCCACTGCTTGACCCAGAGAGGACGTACCTCTTCGCACTCCTCCTCGCTACCCTCGTGGGGCATCTCCACTAGAGCAACCTCGACCTGCTCTTCGGGAGCTATCTCCGTCTGTAGGATGTACTGTATCAAGCTCATAGCTAGCATATCGAGCCACAGTTCGCGTGGCACCTCCACGGGCAAGCTCTCAAGCCTTTGATCCAGGCTGGGGTCTGTCACGATGAGTGTCAGGTAGCCCTCACGCACCTCCTCTACAGGTATACCCATAGGGTACTGCAGGGAGACCTCCATGTGAAAGTTTTCGTCAGCCACCAGCTCGGCAAGGCGTAGCGAGAGAGCGTCAAAGAGGGCGTCCGCCTGGCTGTTTGTATAGAGGAGCTGTGGGTAAGCCCCCTCGAAAGGCAGCTGCTCGTAGAGCGTGCGCCACGGGTAATAAGGGAGGAAGTGCCCCACGGGAGCCGTGGGCATATAGATATTGTGTGAACCAAAGTGATGTGGCTCAGCTAGCTCTTCCGTTATCTTCGTCTGATCTGTCATAGTTTTATCTGTCTGTCATTCATTAGTCGGTTGTACGGGCTCACCCTCTTGTAGCTTGAGTCCACGCTCTGCAGCCTCCTTGAGTAGTAGCTCACGAGCTGGCTCATATTCGTTGGGGATCTCACCGTCGAGGATCGCATTCTTGATCCGCTCCTTGAGTGTCCCCACGATCTGCGAGGGCGGGAGACCAAAGAGACGCATGATCTCGTCACCATCGATCGGAGGAGCGAAGTTGCGAATGCGATCCTTCTCCTCCACCTCTTGGAGCTTGCGTCGTATCAGCTGATAGTTGTCCAGGACCTGCTGTACGCGCTTGGGGTTCTTGCTCGTTACGTCGCTCTCCACCAGCGTCATCAAGTCCTCTATATCATCGCCCGCATCAAAGAGCAGACGACGTATCGCCGAGTCGGTCACCCCCTCATCGACGAGCGAAGAGGGACGCATGTGCAGGTCTACCAACTTGGCGACATACTGCATGTGGCTGTCGAGCGGGAGCTTAAGGCGGCGGAACATACGCGGCACCATCTTAGCTCCTATATAGTTATGGTTGTGAAAGGTCCACCCCTGCTGCGCATCCCAGCGCTTGGTCTTAGGCTTCGCAATGTCGTGCAGCAAGGCCGCCCAGCGAAGGTAGAGATTGTCACTCTTTTCAGCCAACTGGTCGACCACTTGATAGGTGTGTGCTAGATTGTCCTTGTGCCCTACCCCAACGACCGTCTCGGTGCCACGCAGTAGCTGCACCTCGGGGAGGATAATCTCCAGTAGCCCCGTCTGCTCCATCAGGGATAGCCCCACACTGGGACGCGGTGAGAGCATGATCTTGTTGAGCTCCACGATGATACGCTCCGCTGAAACAATCTTAATGCGCTCTCGGAGCTTCACAATCGCGTCAAAGACGGCATCGTCGATGAAGAAGCCCAGCTGCGAGGCAAAGCGCACGGCACGCATCATACGAAGCG
>CABUDK010000068.1 GCA_902490315.1 uncultured Porphyromonas sp.
CTATGTCGCCCGCTCTGCGGTCGCCCATGCGGTATGGCACCTTGCGACCTGTGGCTCGCTCGAAGGCTTGTATCAGTTCCAAGACGCTCAGCCCACGCCCCATGCCTACATTATATATATAGTGTACAGGAGCAGTCTTCACATCGCTGCGATGCAGACGACGTAGTGCTGCTAGATGAGCCTGTGCTAGGTCCATCACATCAATGTAGTCACGGATGCAGGTGCCGTCTGGCGTGTTGTAGTCATTGCCGAAGACAACAAGCTCCTTGCGAAGTCCAGCCACCGTTTGGGTCAGGAAGGGAATGAGGTTTTGCGGTGTACCCACAGGCTCCTCGCCAATGAGTGCCGAGGGGTGCGCTCCGATAGGGTTAAAGTATCGTAGTATAACCGCTTGCAGCGGTATGCCACTACGTACGGAGTCTATGATGATATCCTCGTTGATGCGCTTTGTATTGCCATAAGGCGAGGTCGCATCTTGACGCGGTGCCGACTCGGTAATCGGCAGATGCTCAGCCGTCGGTTGCCCGTAGACCGTACAGGAGGAGGAGAAAACCAAGTGCTGCACACCATATCGCTCCATGCAGCGTAGGAGCGTGATGAGCGAATTGATATTGTTGTCGTAGTATCGTAGTGGCTGCTCGACTGACTCACCGACTGCCTTGTGTGCTGCAAAGTGAATCACCCCCGCTATCTCGCCCTTGTGATGCTCGAAGACCTCACCCATAGCAGCCTCATCGGTACAGTCCACCTCGTAGAAGGTTGGTCGTATCGAGGTGATCTGCGCAATCGCATCAACGACCTCACGACGCGAGTTTGATAGGTTGTCTACGAGAATGACATCATAGCCCGCCTCTTGCAGGACAACCGCAGTGTGGGAGGCTATGTATCCACAGCCACCTGTGAGAAGGATAGACTTTGGGGTATGTTCGTGCATTGTCATTAGCTAGCAATTCATTGGGACAAAGCCTATGAAGTTTTCTAATTTCATAGGCTTCCCAAAATTACGACAAATCCACGACATAGGATATTTTACGTAAGGGACTGACTAGGGCTAACGCATTATAATCTGACTTTTCGAGATTAAGCGTTGCGACAAGTGCCGTTTGGCGGTTTTAGCCGAGAAATTTCCAAATAGCTCGTTGGAAAATAAGAATCTTCTACGGAGGTGAGAAATATTTCTTCGGAAGAATGGATTGAAACTTCGGAAGAATCAAATGATAAGTCCGAAGAATTTTTCCTTTCTCACGTGGAAAATGAAAAATCCCCACGGAGGAATTTAGAATTTCCTCCATGAGGATTTAGACGAATCAGCTGATTATAATCTGTCAGCCCCTTGAGTAGAGCTATTCTATTCTTAAATGGTTAATTCAGATAGGCAACGCTTCTCGAGCTAGTAAGTAGGTGTGGCAAAGCTATTAGCTTAGAGGGTGGCGCCGAGCTGCTTGAGCTGCTGCTGTACCTCGTTGATGCGTAGCAGAGCGTCGCTCTCTTTCTTGCGCTCGAGGGCGACAACTTCGGGCTTGGCATTAGCGACAAACTTCTCGTTGGAGAGCTTTTTGCGAACTCCTGCGAGGAACTTCTCCTGATGCTCTAGCTCGCCACGCAGACGCTCTACGGTCTTCTCCACATCGATGGCACCCGCCAGCTCGACGGAGTAGGGGACTGTGCCGATGATGAAGTGCTCGGCCGTATGCTCTTCCGACTGATGCGCCTCCGCCTTCGTGAGGGCAGAGAGGTTGGCCAGCTTGATGACTAGCTCGCTCATACGCTCGGGGTGTTCGCCACTGGTGGTGAGTGCGAGCGACTGCTTGGTCGCTATCTGATGCGCACTGCGTATGCTACGTATCTTGGTGATCAGATCCACGGCATGCTTCATATCGGCGAGTAGCTGCTTGTCGGCCTGCATCGTATCGTCTAGATGTGCGTACATGATGGAGTCACCCTCCTGGCGAGGTGCTACGTCCTGCCAGAGCTCCTCCGTGATGAACGGCATGAAGGGGTGCAGCAAGATGAAGATCTGCTCGAAGTAGTGGATCGTTCGTTCGTAAACCTTACGGCTCATGCTGGTGCCGTAGGCGGGCTTGATAGCCTCTAGGTAAAGGCCGGAGAAGTCGTCTCGGACGAGCTTGTAGAGGAGTGTGACGGCATCGCTGATGCGGTACTTGTCGAAGAGGTCGTCTAGTTCGCTCGTCGTCGAGGCGAGTAGCGACTCAAACCACTCCATAGCTACCAGACTAGCTGCATCTGGCTCGACCTCGTCGGAGATACTCTGCGTCTTGAGGAAGCGGTAGCTATTCCAGATCTTATTGCAGAAGTTGCGTCCCTGCTCCACAAGGCTCTCGTCGTAGAGGAGGTCATTGCCGGCAGAGGTGGCCATCATAAGTCCTAGGCGCACGCCATCGGCTCCATACTTGTCCATTAGATCGATGGGGTCGGGCGAGTTGCCGAGCGACTTAGACATCTTGCGCCCCTTGTCGTCACGGACGATACCGGTTAGGTAGACCTTGTCAAAGGGTCGATCCCCCATAAAGTGGTACCCCGCCATGATCATACGGGCTACCCAGAAGAAGAGAATGTCAGGTCCCGTGACTAGGACGGAGGTGGGGTAGAAGTATTTGAGGTCTTCCGTAGGCTCTGAGCCGTCGATCTTGCCAAAGAGGCTGATAGGCCATAGCCAGGAGGAGAACCATGTGTCGAGACAGTCAGACTCTTGGCTGAGCTGTTCGATCGTTAGGCTGTTGTCGCCTGTCTCTTGCTTTGCTTTTGCCAAAGCCTCCTCAGCTGTAGCCGCTACGACGAACTGTCCGTTGGGCAGGTAGTAAGCTGGTATGCGATGTCCCCACCAGAGCTGACGGCTGATGCACCAGTCCTTGATGTTTTCTAGCCAGTAGCGGTAGGTGTTGACAAATTTCTTGGGTACGAGTTGTACGGTGTCCTCGAGGACTGCCTGTAGAGCGGGCTTGGCTAGTTCGGACATCTTGAGGAACCACTGCATCGATAGCTTTGGCTCGATAGCTACATCGGTGCGCTCGCTGTAACCAACACGGTTGGTGTAGTCCTCCTCGTGATCAAGCAAGCCAGCCTCCTTGAGGTCTGCGACGATCTCTTTGCGGACTACGAAGCGGTCTTTGCCCGCGTACTTGCCGCCGTGCTCATTGAGCGTGCCGTCGTTGTTGAAGATGTCGATTGTCTCCAGCTGATGCGTGATGCCGAGCTGGTAGTCGTTGATGTCGTGGGCGGGAGTGACTTTGAGACAGCCCGTACCGAATTCTAGGTCTACGTACTCATCCTCAATAATCGGGACAGAGCGACCCACGAGCGGCACGATGACCCGCTTGCCACGCAGATGATGGTAACGAGGATCTGTCGGGTTGATACAGACGGCCGTGTCACCCATGATCGTCTCGGGGCGCGTCGTCGCTACGATGATGTAATCCTCTGTATCCTCGATGAAGTAGCGAAGGTAGTAGAGCTTGCCCTGATGCTCCTTGAAGATAACCTCCTCGTCTGAGAGAGCCGTCTGTGCCTTGGGATCCCAGTTGACCACGCGTACCCCACGGTAGATGAGGCCCTCCTCGTAGAGCTTGCAGAAGACATTGATGACCGACTCCGAGCGCTCCTCATCTAGGGTGAAAGCTGTACGACTCCAGTCGCACGATACGCCTAGTCTGCGTAGCTGGCTGAGGATGATGCCGCCATACTTGTCGGTCCACTCCCAAGCATGCTTGAGG
>CABUDK010000069.1 GCA_902490315.1 uncultured Porphyromonas sp.
GCAAGATCATCGAAAAAAACTTCGCTTTTTGCTTGCATTTGAACTTAGAAAGCAGCGGGTTACACGTCAAGTTGTTACACGTTAGAGCGTTACCTTGACCCAGTCGTTGCCGATCTGTAGGAGGTAGACGCCAGCGGGGAGCTGTGCGATGGAGAGCGTGGCGTCTCCCGTCGCCGTAGCGACTGGAGTGCCCGTGAGCGTGTAGAGACGGATTATCTCGTTAGCCGCAGTGCCCAGTACGGTGAGCGTCTGGTCGGTCTGAGCGATCTGATAGCGTGTGGCACTGACTGCATCGATAGCGTCACAAACTACAAAGAACACCTTGACATCCGATGTCTTGTCGACAGTCAGCGTGTAGCTTGCTTGCAGCTCATGAACGGGGATTGCCTCACCATTGACCAGCCACTGCTGGACATTGTAGCCCATGAAGGATTCTGCCTCGAAGAGCACCTTCGTACCTTTGGCAACGAAGGTTCCTGAGGTAAATGGCTTGCCATCGACCGTGGCCGTCAGCTTGCCCTCGCCCTCCTTGGAGAAGGTGACAGCATAATTGTCCTCAGCCTTGGCAAAGGAGACGGTCACCCTCATCGGCTCACTGTACATATTGACCTTAAAGGTAGCATCCGTAATCGGTTTCTTGTCAAGTCCTGGGGTCATCTGGACCTTGTCATTGACGCGCCACTCGGTGATCATATAGCCATCAGCGGGAGTTGCGGTGAAGGTGAGCGGTGTGCTAGGCTCTACCTCGGCTCCAGTGGCGAGCTCAGTGTCGCCTGCCATAGCCTTGATAGAGCCACCCTCACCAGCAGAGAAGGTGAGCGGCTGCTTCTCCCCAGGATAGACGGCGCCCTCGCGAGCGATGTCTAGCTTGAGCTCAGGATCTTCATACCTGCTCTTCCCGTAGTCGGGGTAGTAGGCATTGGTGGTCTTGATGCTTAGCTGGATAGAGTCTAGTGGGTTGTCACCGCCAAAGCCGCCGAAGCCACGCTCTAGGATGATGAGATCGTTCCCCTTGAGGATGTAGTCCTGTCCCTCCTTGAGCGTACGTGGCGTGTTGAGCTGTCGAACCTGCTTGATTGTGGTAGGCTGTGCTACACCGTCGGCATCTTTTACCTCGAGCATATCGGCTAGGTGGATCGTGTTCTTGTCCACGCACTCAGGAGCCAGGCGTACGCCCTCCTGCCCATACTTGAAGGAGGTTAGCGCTGGACGCTTGAGCGGTAGCGAAGAGTAGGGGAGGTAGTTGCGCGAGAGGTCTACATCCGTAAGCGCTGCTAGCTCCTTGATACCGTTGATCTTATAGAGATTGCACTGCTTGATGGTGAGCTTGGTGAGGGCGGTCAGACCTGTTAGGTCCACCGTTTCTAGGTTGGGCTGGCGCTGTATATCGATCTCAGTTAGAGCTGTGTAGCCAGATAGGTCTAGATGCTCGTTAGAGAGAGTCGCATAGTTTCGATCTGTGCTAGAAGCGGAACTGTAGAAAGCGACTTTTTTCAATATCGTGCGCTCTGTAGGCAGCTTGACTCCTGACACATTGTGTAGGTAAACCTCTTCGAGCTTAGGACACTCAGAGAGGTCTACTGTCTGCTCGCGACTGTCACGAAGCGTGTAGTTGTTGATGCCTAAACGAAGCATCTCCAATTCTGGAGCTACAATTTTGCCAAAGCCTGAGAAGCCTGGAGCTAGATCGCGAGAACCTTGTGAGGCATTACGCAGGCGAGTGAGCTTGGCAGCGTCAATTTTGATGATCATCTCCTCCGTTATCGCGGAGCCGTAGTTATGGGTGACAAGCTGAGCGCGTCCTTTGTACGGCTCTACGACGCCGTCACCAAAGTCAATGTTGCTCGCCTCGGCACCTTCAAGGTAGGTTACCTCAAAGTTGACATACTGCGTACCCTTAGGTACGATCAGCTCGATTTGAGCGGTCTCAGCGGGAGCCTGTGCGGTACAGATCGCCTGCCCTAGTAGTAGCGCTGTAAGTAGAAGTAGTAAACTGTGTAGTCGTTGTGTCATAGGACTTTTGCTTTGCATAAGTGATTCGTACAAAAGTACAAAAAACATTGATGTGCAGACTAATGCCCCCGTCCAAAGCTGCCGTAAAGACGAAGGCTCGGACGAATAATCCGCATGCGGTGGACTTACTCGTCAGTGCGTCCGAAGAAAACTCCAAATAGCTCGCTGGAAAATGAAAATTCTCCACGGAGGAAATGAAAAATTCTTCGGAGGAATCAAATGAAACTTCGAAAGAATGAAATGATAAGTCCGAAGAATTTTTTCGTTCTTCACTGGGGAAGGAAAAAACTCCACCGAGGAAATTCGGATTTCCTCGGCGGAGAGCTGTTGGATGGGGATACTAGGTCTTCTAGTGGTGCTAGTGTCTTTAGTCCCTCTAGCGCTCCTAGGAAATACTACTGCTCCCAAAGAAAGTCTTCTAATCTCTAATTTCTAGTCTCTAATCTCTTTTTCGTATCTTTGTGCCAAGTCTATTTTTTCACTGGTAGATTATGTACAGATCTCAGACCTTGGCCCGACTAACTAGATGGGTTCTTGCGATGGCGATGGTGTGGCTCACAAGCTGCGCTACTCGTCAGGCGACTGTGACTCCATACATAGCTGGCAAACAGACTACGAGTGGAGTTGTTTACTATCTACCGAAGACACAACTACGCATACACTTTGTCCTCTCGGAGGCGCAGTTTGAGCCTGGCGCACTGGTCGCTTATGCCTCTAGGTATCTAGGTGAGAGCTATGCCACGCAGCCTACGACACGCTACCAGATAGAACGTGTGGCGATGCATGCTCATGGAGTACCCGACACGACACAGGGCTATCTGATCCAGTCGGTGGCGACGCCTTCTGTCGAGCAGCTGGCGGCACTAACGCCCGAGGGACTGCTCTACTCACTCCATGGCAAGGCGTACCAACCCGCCACGACAGACTACCTTGCAGACTACCCCAAGGGGGCAATCCAGCAGGAGGCTAGTCAAGCACTGCCTCAAGAGTATGCCTTAGCGACCTCACGTGCCAAGCAGGCTGAGGTGGCGGCCAGTAGACTCTTCGAGCTGCGAGAGCGCCGTGTAGAGCTGCTCTCGGGTCAGGTCGAGACGATGCCTTGCGACGGACCAGCGCTCAAGATGGTTCTAGACGGGCTGGACAAAGAGATAGCAGCGCTGCAAGCACTCTTCGCAGGTCGTACTACGAAGCGATACTACGAGGAGGTGGTGGATATACCCATTGACGAGCCGATCTCACAACAGGTGGTAGCTCGCTTCGCTCCGCAGTACGGCTTGGTTGACAAGAAGGACCTATCGGGTGCTCCTATTTATATAAATGTAGAAGCCGTAAAGCGACCTGCGACGCAGAGCGATGCCGAGCTGCATAAACTGACCAGGAGCAAGTCACTCCGCTACATCGAGCCAGGACGCGCTCGTGTATCGCTACAGCTCCCCGAGCGCAGCCAGGCGATCACGCTAGAGCTCTCGGTGGCACAGTGGGGGCGTACAGCACTCCTAGAGCACAAGCTAGGTGCTGACAAGCTGGGGCAGCTTCCCTACACAATCTACTTCGACCTCACGAGTGGCTCTATCGAGCTGATCGAACTGTCGCAGCAATGAATAACTTGAAAAATACTAATCTATAAACGAACCATTCATATGGA
>CABUDK010000070.1 GCA_902490315.1 uncultured Porphyromonas sp.
TCAAGCTAGCTGAGGCGTATCTGCAATACACCCTCTGCAAAAGTACTCATTTTAGACCTCACTACCAAAAGCACTTCATCAACCACCCCCCTCACCGACATTTTCCGATGACTAGCATCTCTTCGGAGCAATTTGCAAATAGCTCCCTGGGAAATAACTATTTCCTCCGAGGGATGAAAAAACTCTTCGGAGGAATGAACTGAAACTTCGGGGGAGTGAAAGCATAGGTCCGAAGAATTTTTCTGTATCTCCGTGGAAATCACGAAATCTCTTCGGAGGAATTCAGAATTTTCTATACGAAGATTCGGATGAACCCGATGGTGATCTGTCAAACTCGTATGGGGGAAAAGCTGAAGCTTTTGGTTTGTCCAAAAATTGTTGTACCTTTGTAGCCGTAATCACGAAAGCAATGGTTCGTTGGCCGAGTGGTTAGGCAACGGTCTGCAAAACCGTGTACGGCGGTTCAAATCCGCCACGAACCTCTACGATAAAACAGTTTTTCATTTCTTTAGTTCCTCCTCGAGTACTTATACTTGTGGGGGAATTCTTTTTTCTATGCTGTTGGCTGGCAAGATGTAAGGATCAATAGCTTACGCTCTCGCTCTCCTAGGGTCGTAGCAAGCAAGTAATATGTATCACTCTCGTCAGTTTTGAGCGTCTTCTTGAGCTCTTGAGCTGTCAGAGGAAAGTGTCTAGACATAATCGTGAGTGCTGGGTAGCGTTGACGAATGGACTGCAGACTCTTCCCTCTGAGAGTTGATTTGCTATAGTCCAGCTCCTCTATCAGTTTGTAACTTTTGTACAGAGGGCTAGTAGATGCCTGCGAAGAGGTGTATATGTGGCTGTTAGGACCGAGCAAAGAAAGCGACTGCTCCTCGGCAATGAGGTGATAGGCACCACTTTTCATTAGAAGTGGCTGAGGAATATGAATATACTGCTCTACTTTGGTCGCGTAGGTCTTACGAACAGATGATAAGGCGTGGTAAGGAAAGCTCCACTGGCTAACCTCGCCAAAGCGATCCACCACAGCGAGATGGACTTCTACATCTACATCTTGTGAACGCAGAGAGATAGCAACCAGCAGTTCCTTGACCTCATCCTGTAACTGCACGATATGGAGTTCGTAGACATGTGGGAGCTGCTCCAATATCCATTGAATGTCTAGCATGGGGGAGAGTTTGAGCAGCAGGCGCCCCGTATAGCCTAGCTCCTGCAGCCGAGCTACGATCTCGAGAGGTGCCGGACTATACTCCTCCATACTAATGAGTCGTTTGTTCGGGTTGTCCATATCTCGTCGTGCAGGATCGGCATAGACGAGCGTTATCCCCTCTAGTGTAGAGGCTTCGATCTCCGCCAGTGCGTCTCCGCAGCGCACCGTCACACTGTCTCGCTGCAGGAGCTTATGCACATTGTAAGTCAAGGCTTGCGCCATAATCGGATCTATCTCATAGATCAGACTACCCTCTGCCACAGAAGCCATCGCAAGTGCATCAATACCCATCCCGCCAGTCATATCTAAGACACGATCATGGTTCGTGACGAACTGCTGCTTGTAGCATGCCGTAAGCTCACTACTAGACTGCTCGAAGTTGACTCTGTGCGGGACGTATCCACCACCCTGGAGGAAGTGTGGCACCTTGCGTTGCATCTTCGGCAGGAGGGAGACCTGTAGAGCAATTTGGCGCTTTAGCTCAGGCTCCAACTCACTCCGCTCCAAGAGAATTCTGTCGGGCGATCTATCTGCCCAGAGTCTACTCAGCGCTACCGCTTGCTCTATTTCTTGCTGTGATAACATACTGGCATCATTGTCTACAGCGCAAAGTTAGCAGATAAGCAGATCATCTGCAAAGCTCTAGGTGTTGACCAGTTCAAATAAAGTTTGTACCTTTGCCCCCCGAAGTAAGGATATGTGCTAGGTACACTGTCCTTGAAATATTCTCATCAAAACAAACGTAATACAAAGAACAGCAAATATGATAATTGTACCAATCAAGGAGGGCGAGAACATCGAACGTGCACTCAAGCGTTATAAGCGTAAGTACAACGATATCGGTACCATTCGCAATCTCCGTAAGCGCCAAGCATTTCAGAAGCCCTCAGACGTCAAGCGTCGCATGATGGAGAAGGCTCGCTACGTGCAGTCCCTTCGTCAAGAGGAGCTAGACGCTTAAAAAAAGAGCTATTGGAGGCTTACCACTCCGAGCGACCTATGCGAGAGATTTGACTTAATCCTCTCACAGACGCTCTATTGGTAAGGACGCTTCATTGATGACTAGAATATTTGCGTAGGGAGTCCCCAATGGGGACACTCCCTACGTCTTTTGTACCCAGTACGACTCAGCTGCATAGGTTGAGAGGTGCTGGGTTTTCTTGCGTCGTCTCCTTAACATCAGACAGTTGTAGTCTTATTCGGCTGTCCTACAAACGTCTTCTCTCTGGAACTGAAAAGTTCCAAGAGGGGAACTGTTTTTGGAACTCGTATCTACGAATAAGCCAGCACGATACGGACGAAAGAAAGCTCAGCCATCCAGATAGGACGACTGAGCTTTCTATTTTCTCGATAAAGCGGACTTACGCTGTGTGCGTTACTGGCTGATGGTGTCGCGGATGATCTGTGCAACCTGCGAGACGCAGAGCTTGAGGTCGTCATTGACCACGGTGTGGTCAAACTGCTCGGCAAAGTTGATCTCATACGAAGCGCGACGCATGCGCTCCTCGACCAGCTCGGGGCTCTCAGTGCCTCGAGACTCAAGCCGGCGACGTAGCTCCGCAAAGGTGGGTGGCATAAGGAAGATGCTGACCACCTTGTCTCTGTAAGCCTCCTGGATGCGCATAGCCCCAACGGCATCGACATCAAAGAGTATGTTGCGGCCCATGGAGGCTAGGCGATCGACCTCGCTGCGGAGCGTGCCGTAGTACTTGCCGGGGTAGACCTCTACATACTCGACGAGGCGATCCTCGGCAATCAACTGCTTGAACTGCTCGGGCGTGTAGAAGTAGTACTCCACACCGTGCTGCTCATTGCCTCGCGGCGGACGACTCGTGGCGGATATGCTGAAGGAGAGTCGCAGGCTTTCGTCTTGCATGAGCTGCTGGATAACGGTACTCTTGCCAGAGCCTGAGGGAGCAGAGATAAGGATGAGATGTGACATAGCTTTTGGCGCTTAGTTTTTATAGTACGTTGAGGACTTGCTCCTTGATTTGCTCTAGCTCGTCTTTCATCTGGACGACCAATTGCTGCATGGCGGCGTTGTTGCTCTTAGACCCTAGGGTGTTGATCTCACGCCCCATCTCCTGAGCGATGAAGCCGAGCTTCTTGCCCCTAGAGGGATCGGGATCGCCGGTCTGGGCTAGCACCTCACGGAAGTAGCGAATATGGTTGGCAAGCCGGTTCTTCTCCTCGCTGATGTCTAGCTTCTCAATGTAGTAGATGAGCTCCTGCTCTAGCCTAGCCTCGTCATACTGTATGGAGGTGAGCTGGGCTAGTCGCTCCTCGAGTTTGCTCCGAAGGTCTGTGATGCGGCTCTGCTCGTAGGGATCGACCTCTGCGAGTAGGGCCGCGATGCGGTCAAGCTTCTCCACAAAGATGCGCTCGAGCGATGCGCCCTCTTGCTCTCTAAAAGCGTTGAACT
>CABUDK010000071.1 GCA_902490315.1 uncultured Porphyromonas sp.
GAGTTAGAATGCTCATGACTGCTAGATAGCCCACGACAACTGCTGCTATGAGCAGGAGGACGGTCATTAGTTTTCTCATAATATCGCCTATAAGTTTTGTAGTGTTGATTACGCTAGTTAGATAATGTGTGACTTAGATGCCTCCGAAGAGTACGAATCAAGAGAGACCAAGCCATTTCACAGTGCAAATATACGCTTTTCTCAATAGATAGAGCAAATCATTCAGGGCTGACGCATTATAACTAGTCTGTTAGGAGCTGCACATGACGATAGCTAGGGATACACGGTTCGATCATCGCCACACTGTGGTTACGAATCTTCTCTGATTACGCCTACCTCTCCGATGATTCGGATTTCTCCCGAAGAATTTTCCAAATAGCTCCTGAGGAAATTCCGATTTCCTCGGAGGAAAGAAAAAATTCTTCGGAAGAATCAAATGAAACTTCGGAAGAATCAAATGATAAGTCCGAAGAAATTCGCCGTTCCTTCGGGAGAAAATCAAAAATATCCTCCGAGATATTTGAAAATTCATCGAGAGAGATTGAAATGACCTCGCTCAGTTTTTATAATGCGTCAGCGCTGGCAAATCATTGATCTCAATATAAGGGCTGACGTATGTTTATCTGACTTACAGAAACTGTGCGTGCCAATGAGCAAGAAGACTCGATTCGTGTGTGGCTACACATCATCACACGTAAGAGCTGCGGGATTGATGTCTCGGGAGGCTGTAAGAATAGGGGAGGAAACCTTCACTTGAGGAGGTCTTTGAGATAGTTCCAGCGACAAAAGTTAGTTGCTTTGCGGAGTGTGCTATAGTCTATAGCGTCCACAAGGTCTAGCTGGAGCCGGCTCCTTGTGATATGCTGTATCGTATGACGTAGCTCTACACGGGAGAGTGTAGGCTTGGTATTAGAACTCTCCTGAATGGTGAAGGTACACTTCAATAGACTTCCCATCCAGTGGTTGGGGTTGTGGTTTCGGTAGCAGTAGTTGCCGAGAGATGTTGCTAAAACAGTGCTTTCAGATAGATATACTGGTTGGGGTGTGTGGGCGTGATTGCCGATGAGGCTATCATAGATTGCTGGGACGACGCTATGGTACAGCGCTATCTGCTCTTGCGTGGGGGAGAGGTGCATCTCATAGCCCCAGTGTGGCATAAAGATATTGTAGGTGTGCTGGGGAGGTCTCCATTCGTGTGGAATTGATGGATGGGTCAGGCTAAGCGTCTCGATGATAGGCTGCTGATTGCTTAGGAGTGTTCTAGCAGATAGGGTGATTTGGTCTTCGATAGTAAGAGGGGTCGGGGCATCTCCGACGACTAAAAACCCTTGATCTCTAAGTCGTTGGTTTTGCAGACTGAACGCTTCGCGTCCGAAGTCCGAGGCGTGGTTGTTGGCTACATTTAGGATTACCCCTCGTCCGAACGAAGTATGCAGATAGTCGTAGAGTGGGGTGTCTCTATGGGATAGAGCGAGGAAGCGTTGCTGATCTGTGACAACGCCCTCGAGGTTAAAGACTATGTAGTCCGCCGATGCTAGGAACTGCTCCAGTTCTACTGTATGGCTTGGCTTAGTGTCGCCAAAGGGCATTAGATCTCCAGTGAAGATCATCGAGACTTTCTTCCCCTGTTCAGAAGCTTTGGGTCTAAAGGTGTAATCAGAGACTAGGGGCTGCATACCCTCTAGGATATCGCTCTCGGACGACTCCTTGGGTGAGAGGAGTCTGTACTTAAGGAAGTCTACCTTCTCACTAAAGGTATAGGGCGATCCCCACCAGTGTGTTCCTTGTTTCCTCATAGTCGGTGAGGTATCCTACTCAGCTTGGATAGTCCTGAGGTGAGGTGTGGCGTACTTGGCGTAGTGGCGTATGTACTGCTCGATCTCATCGGGGGATAAGTATGTGCGCTGCTTGAACGCTTTGTACTCTTCACTAGCTATTTGATTGTCATACATAGCATACTTAGCCCAGTCATAGAGCTGCCAACCTAAACCGTGCTGGATGGTCGTGAGATCTGTTGTCTTCTCGAAGTATGCTTTCCCGTGAGACTTGTCAGAGTATAGTAACAAGCAGTCTAGAATACCTAAGAGGGTCTTGGTCTCGTACTCCACGATGTGTGCTAGCTCATGCCCGACGATGCCAACAGCGGCGTTGTAGGGAATAGAGTCAAAAGGTATCCCCTTGAACTGTGGGTCGTTGTTGATAACTATCTTATATCGCCTAGGAGGGAAAACGGACGCTGGTCGGGACGCCATAGTCGTTTGCTCGCTCGAATATTCAAATTTGATATGCGTAGACTGTAGCTCAGGGTAGTAGGATAGAGCTACGATTAAGATATCTGAGTACTCAGGGAGTAAGCTTTTGTTGCGACCATAGATAGCGGCTAAGCTATCTGCCTCTGCTTGTGATGGTCTCGTAAGACATCTCTGTCCTACGGGACTAGCTATCAAATTATAAGTTGGAAGTGTTGACTTTGTTCTCGTTGCACAGGATGATGCAACAAGTTCGATGGTCACAAACCCGATGAGGAGGGCGAGGAGTGTCCACGCTGTCTGTCTGTCTGTGCAGAGAGATTGTTTGCAGTTACTCATTTAATCCATTGAGATAGTGCTGGCAAAGGTAGTGTATTTCTTTTTGAAAGGCTAATTCTGCTATTACAGAATTATTAAGTACCTTTGTGGAGCGGTTTTTAGGAAGAGAAAAAGATTGACTCTCTTTTCCCCTTTCAAAAAGATCGTTCAGCGTAGGCAGAGGTGGTGGCTCATCCCCAAGAGTTGCCCCTTATTCCTATGTACTAGCTATAGCTCAATCATTAAAAACGTGATACACGTATATCCCCTATTATGAATCAAAAAACTATAGTCACGGGTGTGATTGGTGCTGACGCACATGCTGTCGGCAACAAGATCATCGCCTATGCCCTCAACAATGCAGGGTACAAAGTGGTTAACCTCGGTGTCATGGTCTCTCAAGAAGAGTACATAGAGGCCGCTCTCGAGACTAAAGCAGATGCTATCCTCGTCTCCTCACTCTATGGACACGGGGAGATAGACTGTCAGGGTCTGCGCGAGAAGTGCGATGAGGCTGGTCTCAAGGGTATCCCACTAGTTGCTGGAGGCAACCTAGTCGTGGGTAAGCAAGACTTTGCTGATGTAGAGTCTCGCTTTATGGCGATGGGCTTTACCAAGGTTTATCCTCCTGGCACACCGATCGAGACTACCATCGCTTACCTAGACTCAATACTCGCAGACAAGTAGTATGCACTATCTTACGGTAGACTTCGGTAGTACCTATACGAAGTTGACTTTGATAGATGTAGCCAATGCGGAGATAGTGGCGACAGCCTCTGCCTTTACCACCATCACGACCGATGTGCTGGAGGGCTTTAATAATGCCTGGCAGAAGATCTTGGCGCAGCATCCTGATGCGCACTACGACCGCCTGCTCTCCTGTAGTAGTGCGGCTGGTGGACTCAAGATGGTGGCTCTGGGGCTAGTGCCCTCGCTCACCTCTAAGGCTGCCAAGATGGCTGCCTCCTCGGCGGGTGCTAAGGTGGTCAAGACCTATGCCTATGAGATCTCTCACGCCGAGCAGGAGGAGATCTATGAGATCAATCCTGACC
>CABUDK010000072.1 GCA_902490315.1 uncultured Porphyromonas sp.
GCCGTGAAGTGGAGAAGTACATCGTCGCTGGGCGTGTCACGCTCAATGGCGAGCGGGCTGAGCTAACGGATATTGTGGTGGAAGATGATATTGTAACGCTAGACGGCGAGGAGCTCCCTGTCAACGACATCCTACGTGAGGCACTCTCGATGAAGCACTATCTAGAGGCTCAGCAGGAGGAGCGAGAGGATCGAGATACTACCCGGGAATACTCTCCACGAGGTGGAGGACGCTCTAATCGTCCAGCCAAGGCAGGTCCCAAGAGAATGAGATCCGACCGATATGGTGATGAGTCTAGAGAGTCCAAGGTACATCCTAAAGGCAGTAAACCTTACAAAGCCAAGGGAGGCGATGCCCATGGACGTCGGCGTGACAATCGAGGCAAGGACTTTAGCAATGACGATAGGTGGTGAGCTCATCACCTATCAAGTCTCTGGATATGAGGAGGTAAAAAGGACAAAAGGATGCAGATAACATTGGTCAGACACACCGCAGTATCACCTGAGTGGCAGGTCATCTGCTATGGCAATACAGATATACCGCTGGCAGATACATTTGCCGAGGAGGCGCCTCGTGTTGCGGCTCAGATAGATCTGTCTCTATATGATCGCATCCTCTCGAGTCCATTGTCTCGGGCGCTCAAGCTGGCGCAGTACTGCGTACCTGCTGGAACCTATATAGAGGTAGACGATCGTCTGAAAGAGATGAATTTTGGCGATTGGGAGGGGAAGCATTGGGATAGCATCTTAAAGGAAGAGCAGGAGGTGTCAGCTTTCTTTGAGTACTTTATCGATCAGCCAGCCCCTCGGGGTGAGTCGCTACGGGACTTAGCACGGCGTGTCGCAGACCTGCTTGATGAACTCTACACCTCAGGCGCTCAGCACGTACTCCTCTTTTCGCATGGAGGTGTCATCAACGCTCTGAGAGCTATGGCGGGTCATATCACGCTACAAGAAGCTTTCGCCCAGATCCTACCTTATGGGAGCGTGACGACGATCGATCTAGATGATCTCATACATATAGACCAAATCAAGCTCTAATGAGCTGTCCTACTTGTATACGAAACTAATGCTGAGAGGAGGTAACTGACGTGGGAAAGCGAACTATCTGGACTATAATCATCTTGCTAGTGACCATTGCAACTGTATCTATATTGCTGCAATTGAGAAACTTTGGATATGTCACTGAGCTATACAATGACTACTTTGAGACTTTGGCTCAGAGAGCATTGGACGAGGTGTCCCGCTCGTTGGAGCAGGATGAGGTAGAGCGCCAGTTGCGTTCGGTACTCACGCAAGACGATGTGCGGGGATTATTTGGCCTTCAGGACTCACTCCAGTCTACTGGTGTTCTATCGGCAAGCTATATGTCTGATGGTAGCGAGGTGTGGAACGGTTATGGCAACTCTGAACGCGCTACTTGCCCTCCATGGGCAAAAGCTCGTACGAATAGGCAGGGCAAAGAGCATACGAAGGCTTTGCAAAACAAGCTACTCAACACCTATTTCTACCATCGTCAGATCCTTGATGAGATGGTACTACGCACCATCCTCAAGCGCAATAATCAGCCCCTCCGACAAAGAGTCAATGTAGACTTCTTGCAGAGATCTTTGGTGTATGAGTTAGCACAAGTAGGGATCACGGAGACATTTGAGTTTACTCTCTATGATCGTAAAGGTCAGGCGGTCTATACGACTATTTCTGACACGTCCGATCGTTTACGAAAAGCTCCTCTAGTATTGCGGAGAGACCTTTTCGTTCGATCCAATTCCTATCTAGAGACACAGTCTGGAGAGGGTGGCTTACCCTATATTGAGTTGGTCTTCACGGAGCACAGTCATCATATGGGCAACCTTATCTACACGCTACCATCGATTGCTACGCTGCTAGTGATCGTGATGCTTAGTATACTAGCCATTACCATCCTCGTACGACAGCAGCACTACCTACGTGAGCGTAAGGACTTTGTGAGCAATATGACTCATGAGCTTAAGACTCCCGTGAGTTCCATACGCCTAGCCTGTGAAATGCTTGAAGACCCTTCTGTGGAGGAGTCCGAGGAGAGACGTAAGCGTATCACTCAGACGATGCTTAAGGAGGTAGATCGTCTCACACTATTAGTAGATCAGGTCTTGCAGTCCTCGATGATGGAGCGTGGGGCCATCAAGAGCTATCCTGTGGAGCTAGATGCTCACGAAGAGATTAGAGACCTAAGCAGTGCCTACGCCATGAAGCTCACAGAAGCTCATGGAGAGCTAGTCCTAGCTCTAGAGGCTGAGCACTACAGAGTCATGTGTGATAAAATCGCCTTTCAGAACGTTATATCTAATGTGATAGACAATAGTTTGAAGTACCGCAAGGAGGACATACCTCCGATCATCACGCTCACCACGCACAGCGATGATACCAATCTTATTATTGATATCCAGGACAACGGTATCGGTATCTCTCGTCAGGATAGGGCGCATATCTTTGATCAGTTTTACCGTGTACATACGGGCGATCGTCATGACGTGAAGGGCTTTGGACTCGGTCTAGCCTACGTGCAGCGGGCTATTCAAGCTATGGGTGGGGAGGTCAAGGTCTTTAGTAAAATCGGTGTCGGTACCAAGATGTCGCTCCGTATTCCTTTCCTTACGAAGAATGAAACAGGGGCAGAAAGCAAGTAAAAGTAAACGATTCTTGTTCAGAACAATCTAATTAATAACAAACGAGATAATTCACAATAAACCAAATAACAGCTATGAACAATAAAGAGATTAGAGTATTCCTCTGTGAAGACGATGAGAGCTTAGGCTTGATGCTTCAGGAGTATCTTATAGCAAAGGAGTATGAGGTAGACCTCTTTACAGATGGCGAAATGGGACTTAAGGCCTTTGGTCAGAAAGAGTATGCGCTCTGCCTCATTGACGTCATGATGCCTAAGATGGATGGCTTCGAGCTAGCAAAGCAGATACGCAATATCAATCCTGATATTCCTATCATATTTGTCACAGCCAAGGATCAGAAGAAGGATATACTTGCCGGCTTCAAGCTTGGAGCTGATGACTACATCACAAAGCCCTTTAGCATGCAAGAGCTAGAAGCTCGTATGGAGGCAATCATGCGCCGCATCATCGGTGACGGACACGAGAAGCAGCAGTTCTATCAGCTAGGCAAGCTCCTGTATGATACGAAAAAGCAGACCCTCACGACGGAGGATGGCAAGGTGCTGACACTGACAACAAAGGAAAACGAGCTACTGACCCTCTTCTGCGTATATGCCAACGAGACCCTCGAGAGAGACTATGCTCTGAGGACTATCTGGGCTGATGCCAACTACTTCAACGCACGAAGCATGGATGTCTACGTGACCAAGCTCCGTAAGATCCTCAAGGCAGATCCCTCACTGGAGATCAAGAATGTACATGGCAAGGGCTATCGTCTTGTCACTCCTATCAAAGAGATCCGAGAAGACCAAATTAAGAGAGTCTAATTGTCTTGTGCGCTACACAGGGCTGACGCATTATACGGGGTAGGTTTTCCTACGCCTTAATGAAGGATCTCGGGAAATGGAGGAAATAGAACAATCCTCCGTG
>CABUDK010000073.1 GCA_902490315.1 uncultured Porphyromonas sp.
CCTCACGTGGAGAGTGGCGCATGCCGAGCGATGCGGTGAGTAGTATGTGGCTCCACGAGGTGGAGAGTCTAGAGGTATAGAGACAAGAGCGATGATGAGTCAAGAGGAGCGTGCGCAGCTACTGGTACCGATAGCGGACTTTATCAAGGAGTTCGAGCAGGACTTCAGGCGGTCACTACAGAGTGATGCGCCTGTACTATCGCACGCCTTAGAGCATCTGCAGCTCTCCTCGGGCAAACATATCCGTCCGATCATCGTGGGTCTATGCGCTCAGCTATGCGCAGGACAAACCAATAAGCAGACGCTCTCGGCAGCGCTGGTCATAGAGCTACTACATACCGCCTCGTTAATTCACGACGACGTCATCGATTGGTCGGATACACGACGTGGGCAGCCTACGCTCAATGCACTCTACAGTAATCATCAGGCGGTCTTGATGGGAGACTACGTACTCTCGACCGCCTTCCTAGAGTTGATCTCTCGAGAACACAATCCTGAGATGCTATGTGTCGTCGCTCAGGCTGGACGCAATCTTTCTATCGGAGAGCTAATGCAGCTATCCCTCTCGAAGGCACACACCTACCGTGAGGAGGACTACTATGCGGTAGTGGATCGCAAGACGGGAGCGCTCTTTGAGGCGAGCACCAAGTTGGGAGCCCTGAGCGTAGATGCTCCCGAGGAGCAGGTGGAGCGCTGTGCCCGTCTGGGGCAATTGATGGGACGTGCCTTCCAGCTGCAGGATGATCTCTTTGACTATGACAAGCGCAAGGATGTCGGCAAGCCTACGGGTCACGATCTTATCGAGGGGAAGGTCTCCCTCCCTCTGCTCTATGTTCTGAATCATGCGATCCCTACGGAGCGTGACGAGATCATCTCGTATCTACAACAACCTATCAAAGCGGACTCAATAGACTACCTCCTCCGCATAGCCCGCGAGCGTGGTGGCATAGACTACACAGAGAGGCAGATCCAGAGCATCCTCCAAGAGGCGATTGACCTGCTCAGAAGCTTCGCACCAAGTGCCACAAGGGAGACGCTAGAGCGCTTTATCACATTACTAGGAGAGAGACAAAAGTAGCTGACGATAACGATGGAAGGGGATACGCTCAATTGGATTGACTATATGGTCATGGGCTGCACAGCGTGGGCACTCTTCAAGGGCTTCAAGCGGGGTGTCGTATCGGCTCTGATTGGCGTGCTGGGCATCGCAGTAGGCTATGTACTGGTGCGCTGGATAGGCGTACCTGTAGCACTGTGGATCTCTAGCACCTTCGGATTACCACACGGGGTGGCGGTGATAGGTGCTTATGTAGCGACCTTCTCACTCTCATGCTGGGGCATCGCCTTCCTAGCACGTCCTACGGTGAGAGCCATTAAGCGTTCGTCGCTCTCAGTTGTCAATAAACTTATGGGAGCGCTCTTTGCGGGAGCCTTCGTCATCATATTCTTTAGCCTTATATTTAATCTAACCGACTTCATACTGCCTCGAGGGGTGCTGGAACAGCTACCCGACATCACGAGAAAAGAGGGAGAGCCAGCTGAGCCTCGACGGGATCAGCGTGACAAGTCTAGACTATATGACCCAGTCCGTGGCTTGATCTCTTGGGCTGCGCTGGGCGACCTGACCTCTTGGCAGGATAAACAATTAAAGCAACAATCAAGTGAATAGCGAATATAATCCTAAGCAAACGATCCCCACGCCTACTGACACTGAGGCGCGTGCGGTGACTCCGACGGGTGAGGACATCCTCGAGGACATCACCCAGGGGGACTACAAGTATGGCTTCGTGACCGACGTCCATACGGAGACCATCCCCAAGGGTCTCAACGAAGAAGTGGTACGTCTCATCTCGGAGAAGAAAGAAGAGCCCGAGTGGCTCCTTGAGTTCCGCCTCAAGGCTTACCATCACTGGCTCACACTCGAGCGACCTGACTGGGCGCATCTCTCGATCCCCGAGATAAACTATCAAGACATTATATACTATGCGGCTCCGCAACACAAGACTCCTGGAGACGGCAAGATAGACCCTGAAATCGAGAAGACCTTTGACAAGCTCGGCATACCGCTCCACGAGCGGGCTATGCTCTCGGGCAATATGGCGGTCGATGCGGTCATGGATAGCGTCTCGGTGAAAACAACTTTCCGCACCAAGCTTAAGGAGCTGGGTATCATCTTCTGCTCTTTCAACGAAGCGGTGCGTGAGCACCCAGACCTCGTACGTAAGTACCTAGGCAAGGTGGTTTCGTCGCACGACAACTACTTCGCAGCGCTGAACTCAGCGGTCTTTAGTGATGGCTCTTTTGTCTATATCCCCAAGGGCGTGCGCTGTCCGATGGAACTGTCGACCTACTTCCGCATCAATGCGGCCAATACGGGACAGTTCGAGCGTACGCTCATCGTGGCAGATGAAGGTGCTTACGTGAGTTACCTAGAGGGTTGCACGGCTCCGATGCGTGACGAGAACCAGCTTCACGCTGCCATCGTCGAGATCATCGCTGAGACCGATGCTGAGGTCAAGTACTCGACAGTTCAGAACTGGTACCCAGGCGACAAGGACGGGCGAGGCGGTATCTACAACTTCGTCACCAAGCGTGGACTGTGCCGTGGCGACCGTAGCAAGATCTCTTGGACACAGGTCGAGACAGGATCGGCTATCACCTGGAAGTATCCCAGTTGCATCCTGCGGGGTGACGACTCGGTGGGAGAGTTTTACTCAGTCGCTGTGACCAACAACTACCAGCAGGCGGACACCGGCACGAAGATGATCCATCTCGGACGCAACACCCGCAGCACGATTGTCTCCAAGGGTATCTCCGCAGGTAGTAGCCAAAACAGCTACCGTGGCTTGGTTTCCATCGCTGCCTCTGCAGAGAATGCGCGCAACCACTCGCAGTGCGACAGCCTTCTCCTGAGCGACCATTGCGGAGCGCACACTTATCCTTACGCAGACATACGCAATGACTCTGCCGTCGTGGAGCATGAGGCGACTACCTCCAAGATCAATGAGGATCAGCTCTTCTACTGCAACCAGCGTGGCATCACCACCGAGGAGGCGGTCGGTTTGATCGTAAACGGCTACGCCCGTGAGGTGATGAGCAAGCTCCCGATGGAGTTTGCCGTTGAGGCGCAGAAGCTCCTCTCCGTAACCCTCGAGGGAAGTGTCGGCTAGCACGACCCCGCTACACATTAATATAGATACAGATTACACACTACTATGAGCAACGTAATACTCGATATAAAGAAT
>CABUDK010000074.1 GCA_902490315.1 uncultured Porphyromonas sp.
GGATTGTGGATCTTGCTCTCCTTCTTTGCCGTGGCAGGGATCATCGAGTTCAACCGACTCACCGGCGTCAACCGCCCCTACATCTTCCGCATCGTACTCGACTGCGCAGCCGCCGTCTGGCTCCTCTATGCCACGGCGCAGTATGGTATGGCGATCAGCCATGGACTCGCTATCTTCCTCCCTTACCTGCTCTACCTGCTCTATGTGGTCTGTCGCTCCACATTCCTTCCGCACCAAGCTATGCTCCCCAGCCTCAGCAACAGTCTCATAGGTCAGCTTTACATAGCCGTTCCTCTCGCGCTGACCATCAGGCTGACGCTTGTGGTCGATCCTTTCTCCTCCATGACGCAGTACAACGGATTGCTCCTCCTCGCCATCTTCATCTTTATATGGGTCAATGACACGGGTGCATACCTCGTCGGCTCAAGATGGGGCAAAAGAAGACTAGCTCCCAACATCTCTCCAAAGAAAAGCGTCGAAGGCTCCATCGGAGGACTCCTCCTCGTCCTCCTCTCCGCAGTCATCCTGCGCCTGCTTCTATTTCCAGAGCTAAGCTGGCTGCGCATCTTACTCGTCGCTACAGTGGTCGCTGTCTTCGGAACCATCGGGGATCTCTTCGAGAGTAGTCTCAAGCGTCAGGCAGGTGTCAAGGATTCGGGCAAGCTCATCCCAGGTCACGGAGGCATACTCGATCGCATAGACAGCCTACTCCTAGCGGTACCCGCCGTCTACCTGCTCCTAGCCTTCCTCGATCTATACTAAAGCTGTGAAAGTGCCCCGATCACTACGCTCCATACTAGCCGACAGCGGTCTACTCCTCTCTGTCGGCGTCGGGGTACAGCTGATAGCCCTACTTCTCTTACCGTGGGTCAGTAGACTATACACACCAGACACGCTAGGCGACCTAGCACTCATCCTCTCCATCGCTACGCTGCTCAGCATCGCCGTGGGGGGACGCTACGAGCAGGCCATCGTCGTCTGCCAAGAGCCCTTAGAGCGAGACCACTTGTTGCGCCTCACCCTTTGGATCACGGTAGTCGTGACGCTCGCTCTACTCGCTCTCACCCTCGCCTTCGAGCCGTGGATCGGCACCACCCGCTACGCTACCCTGCAGGGCAAGCTCTGGCTCATCCCGCCCGTCGTCTGCGCCTTAGGACTGTGCGCTACGCTCAGCAACTACGCGCTAAGTCTAGGGCAGTTCAAGCGCATCGCCACCAGCAAGGCGGTACAGGGACTAGGCAACAATGGACTCAAAGTGGGCTTCGGACTCTTCTCACCTACCGTCTGGAGTTTGTGGGGCGCGCAAATAGCCTCGACGCTGCTCGCGCTCATTCCACTCCTGCGACCCCTGAAGCATAGCCGGCAAGACAAGACCCCAAGCAGTCGTAGAGAGCTCGGGCAAGTGGCTCGCAAGTACAGAGCCTTCCCCCTCTTTAGCCTTCCTCAGGCAGCCATCACCACCCTCCTCGGTTCAATCCTGATCCTCATGCTACCGCTAGGCTACACCACCGTCGAGATAGGACTAGTCACTATGGCAACGATGCTGGCACGCCGTCCCATACAACTCATCGCAGACAGCGTCAGTCAGGTCTACTTCAACCGTCTCTCCGTAGCACACCACGCGCAGGCACCCTGGCGACCGCTCGTCCGCCCGCTGCTCCTGGTGACGCTCGTAGCAGGCCTCCCCACGCTCGTACTCCTCTGGTGGGCTATGCCTTATCTAGTTCGTTGGTTCCTAGCACCCGCATACGTAGCCTGCACAGAGATCATACGCGCCATGCTGCTTTACCTGCTCGTCCTCTTCTTCACCTCCATCATCAACGTCATCCCCGACATCATCGGGCGGCAAAGAGCGCACCTACAGATCCAACTGCTCAACCTCTTCCTACAAGTTGCCCTCCTGGTGCTACTCATCTACATCTTGCGTGTGCCCTTCGTCGAGACCGTCTCCACTTACTACTTAGTCATCGCACTCTACCACCTGCTCTACGGGGGCTGGCTCCTCTACCTCTTGTGCCGACACGACCAGCAGCTCCAGCGGAGCAACGACTAAGTCCTATTTTGAGGTACTAGGGAACTACGATTTATCCTTAGAAAGGGTAGATCTCCACGTGGAAATTCTGTTTTATAGTCTCTGTTGATTAGCTTAGCCATGCTAAAAGTTCGCTTGCCTTACCGCTTCGCTTTACTGCTAATCTCTTTTTGTCTATCTTTGTAGAGGATACAATGAGATAAGACCATTATGGCTCAATACAAACGAGTACTACTCAAGCTCAGCGGCGAGTCGCTCGCAGCGGGCTCTAAACAAGGCATCGACACGACACGGCTCCACGACTACGCCTCGCAGATCATTGAGATCAGCGACATGGGCGTCGAGGTGGCTATCGTCGTGGGCGGTGGCAACATATTCCGAGGCATGGCCGGCTCTGCCGAAGGGCTGGATCGTGTGTCGGGCGACCGTATGGGCATGCTCGCCACGGTCATCAATGCGCTCGCCATCAGTGCGGCGATCAATGCACAGTGCCCCGCCATACAGGGCACACCTCGGGCGATCGTCATGACCAGTACGCCGATGGAGCCCTACGCCCGCTACTACGATGCGCTCACGGCTCGGCAACTGCTGGCGCAAGGGCATATCGTCTTCGTCGCCGGCGGAACGGGCAATCCGTTCTTTACCACAGACTCTGCCTCAGCACTCCGTGGCATTGAGCTACAAGCAGACATCATGCTCAAGGGGACCCGTGTCGACGGCATCTACACAGCCGATCCCGAGCGCGACCCGACAGCAATCAAGCTCTCTCGTCTCACCTACCAAGAGGTGTACGACCGTGGGCTCAGGATTATGGACCTGACTGCTATGACGCTTTGTCAGGAGAACCACCTGCCGATCATCGTCTTTGACATGGACA
>CABUDK010000075.1 GCA_902490315.1 uncultured Porphyromonas sp.
TTTTCATAGATCTATGTGTTTATATATTTTGAACTTACTATCGTAGATTGTTTTTGGTCGCTCGAGGCACCAGATCTTGGCACCACTACGACATAGCCACTGAGGCGTACAGCCCACACTTGTCCTCTAGGCACGGGCATAGCTTCAGAACCGCTCGGAGTAAGGAGGAGTCAAGCAATTCCCCGCCTAGCATACTCTTCGTGACACTGTAAGAATCAGCCTTTATGTAGCTTTCGTCGTACAACTCTTCAAAGGTACGAAGATTTTGCGAATAATTCGCTCCCCCTGACTACGGAAGCTGTAGCCCGCTAGAGCCATTAGTGCTACTAGCCTCTCTAGTGCTACTAGGAACACTCACAACTCCGATACATCCGATAGGGTTTAGCTATAGATCTCCACGTGGAAATTCTCAAATCTCCACGTGGGCGAGAAAAAATTCTTCGGAAGAATCAAATGAAACTTCGGAAGAATCAAACGATAAGTCCGAAGTATTTTTTCTTTCCTCGCTGGAAAATAAAAAATAGCCACGTGGAGATTTCGAATTTCCTACCGAGGAAACGATCAAGTTAGAAACAGTAATGCTCCTAGAGGCACTAGAGACAACCTCTAGTCCCTAATCTCTAATTTCTAACCTCTAATCTCTAACTTCTGACCTCTAACTTCTAACCTCTAATCTCTAACTTCTGACCTCTAACTTCTAACCTCTAATCTCAAACTTCTAGCTTCTAACCTCTAACTTCTAACCTCTAATTTCGTATCTTTGCGGTTAAGAACTCTTTGCTCATCCCTTGATTCCCCACGAGATGTCTTTACCACAAGAAGAACCCGCAGCAGCACATACGCCTAAGGTGTCAGTGATCGTACCTGTCTACAATGTCGAGCAGTACCTTCGTCGTTGTCTAGACAGCATCCTAGGGCAGACGATGTCTGACTGGGAGGCGATCTGTGTCGATGACGGCAGCCCTGACGGGTCGGCGAGCATCCTCGCAGAGTATGCCGAGCGTGATAGCCGCTTCCGTATCCTAACGAAGGAAAATGGCGGGCTCTCCTCTGCGCGCAATGCCGGAACAGCCTGGGCGCGGGGTAAGTATGTCAACTATGTGGACTCGGACGACTTCATCCATCCGCAGACCTTTGAGCTGGCATTGGCTCTAGCAGAGCGTGATAGGTCTGACATCGTATCGTGGGTGCCTGATATGATCTACAAGCGTCGGTTGCTCCTGCGTGCTAAGCTGGGGCAGTCGTATGACGATGTGATCCCCTGGAGCATGTCTCATCATTACGATCTGAGTAAGGTGCATGCGGTCTGCACGACTGAGGTGACAAGACATGCGACGAATCATCGTTGGCATGATGGCGTCACGGATCCGATCCGCTACTTCTACGCCTGGCGTCATCTGGTGCGTCGTGAACTAGCGGTAGAGACCCCTTTTGTGGAGGGTTTGAAGTTTGAAGACTTCCCCTGGTGGAGCGACCTGATGCTCCGCTCTCCACGTGTCACCATCACGCAGCTACCGCTCTACTATTACTACTATAATAAGGAGTCCATCACGAGTGCCTCGACAGAGTGCCACAAGATGACGCATTGGATAGCTGGTATCCGGCACACCTTCCCGCAGTATGCTGCGTCAGCGTCGGTAGAGCAAAGGGTGTGCTGGGAGCAGCAATGTCTCTGGGCGGTCGTGTGCGATCGCATCTCCAAGCAGCTTTATAAAGTGCAAGACGAGACAAGTCGTGAGACCCTCGTGCCGCAACTGCGAGAACTGTGGAATATGGGTGTCTTTGCGACGCCTTATAACAAGCGCACGAAGTATCACCAAGGTCGTATCAAAGAGTATATAGGCCTGTGATCCCCTACATCATTTTACTGAGTCTACTGCTCCTCTTCACGGCACTGTACTATAGAGATCAGCGCTTCGAGGGGCTATACCAGCTCTTTACCTTTACCCTGCTGGTCGGCTTCGCTGGTCTGCGTGTCGGACTGGGGCAGGACTACGAGGTGTATGAGAACGGGTACAACTGGATCAAGTCCGAGTCCTTTGAAGCTTTTGAGCCGTTGTGGCGAGGCTTAATACTAGGGATGCGTGCCGTGGGGCTGAGCTTTCGATCCTTCATGATACTCACCTCAGCCGTTACGATCGCTCTCTTCTTTCAGGGCATACGGCGGCTCTCCATCTCCTATCCCTTAGGGATCCTCTTCTTTGTCCTCTTTAATACAGGCTATCTGGAGACGCTCAATGGGGTGCGACAGTGCCTCGCCTTGATGATCACCTTTGCGGCTTTTCACCTCTATGTGGAGCGGCGCTACTGGCGCTTCTTCCTTTGGGTGGTTCTCTCCTGTCTGGTACACAGTTCCTCGGTGATATGGTTTATCCTCTTACCGCTGATGTCCATACGGTGGGACTGGCGGGTGCTGACAGCTCTGCTTGTGGTGACGCTCGCAGTGGGCAATCCGCTTTTCAAAGTAGTGGGGCATGTCCTGGAGCCGATGCTCCCCGAGCGCTACGCCTTTTACATATCTGGTCAGGAGTGGGATACACACCAGGGTTGGGTCAATATATTGGTTCAAAACGGGATGACGCTCCTTCTACTCATCGGGTCACTCTATCTAGATAAGGAGCGTGATCGGGTGACACATCTAGCTATCCTACTCATCGCTTTCAGTAGTATGATCTACAACTGTACCCTCTCGTCAAGCGTGGCTATGCGCTTTATGTACAATCCCGGCATCATGATCTGCGTGGCGTTGCCTAACCTCCTCCTATCGGTAAAGGATCGCTGGTATCAGCTGGCTATTGCTGGCGTGATGATTCTTTACTTCCTCTTTACGGTCAATAATGTGATGGATCCTGGTAGCTCCCTCCATACCTACCGATGGATCTATGACGACTACATCTATACCCCTACGC
>CABUDK010000076.1 GCA_902490315.1 uncultured Porphyromonas sp.
TGTGTAGCATAGCCATAGTGTGTGAGCGGTCAGTAAGGTTAGGTAGGGGGACGTAGTTATACACGCCCCCCTACGGTAGATAATTACGATATGATGGACTTAAGGAGCCCCCTACTTCTTAGGATAAGCGTTTTGCCCCTGTACACGCTCGTAGTCGTTGGTCGAGTCGTTGGTGTCGATCCAATAGGTGCGACCATTGCGCATCTCGGTCTTGCGATGTGCTAGTTCCTGACGGTGACAGCCCGTCACAAAGAAGTTCCCCTTGTCTACCGTAATAGGTAGCGCACGCGTCTTGAACTGTCCTTCGCAACCCGTCTCCACGCCATCTAGGATAAGGTCTACAGGGATGGTGTAGTAGTTCTCCGTTTCGCCCTTTTTATTAGTCACCTGCATGACATGATCCTTAAGGAATGCTCTTAGATCGCCCTCCACCTTAAAGAGAAGTGGTGGCCAAAAGCCTCTAGGATGTGCGATACCCGTACTAGAGAAGCAGTCTACGATGATATTCATATTAGGCACATCGGGATTGTCCGTGTCTGTAATCTTGATTATTTTACCATTTCTACCAGGGAGTTCTACATCTGGGAAGAGGAACTCAAAGTCAGCTCCTGAGAGGTCTACAGAGTTTGGCTTATCCTCGGTATGATGATTGATAGCCGTCGCAGCAACAATCTTGAACTCTCCGGGCTTGATCGGATACTCCTTACCACTACCAGGGAACTGATAGATACCAGCTACGGGTAGCTCCCCTTTGTCTGCTAGATACTTAGTCCAGGGAGTCTCTGGCATTGGGTTACCATGAGCTGTCACTGCGTAGCAGACGCCATCGAGGTACTCGGTCTTCTCCCCATTGTTGACTATCATAAAGTACTGATCTGGGTGCATCATACGAGCATTGGTCTCGCCATTGAAGAAGATGTCACCAAAGATGAGCTGAGGCTTTTCAGGCGTAGGAGCCTCACCTATCTGCACTGGTATGGAGAGAGT
Source organism: uncultured Porphyromonas sp. (assembly GCA_902490315.1). GTDB lineage: Bacteria > Bacteroidota > Bacteroidia > Bacteroidales > Porphyromonadaceae > Porphyromonas. Next base: position 988 of record CABUDK010000076.1, read on the forward strand.
CATCGCATCGCTGATGACGACGTTTTCCTTAGCCCCCACGAGCGTGCGGTGATCTGTAGTCTCACCCGATACGGCAAAGCTATAGGTGCCCTTGTCGAGAGTAAGCTCTACGGTACGGCTCTTCTTGTCGACCTCCGTCTCGCTCTTCTTGAGCGTGCGACTATCGGTGACGGTGAGCATGAGCTTGACGAGCTTGACCTCCTTGTCTAGCCCCAGCTGCACAGTCACTTTGCACTGTGTGCCTTTATTTGGCTCTGGGTTATTCGGATCTTCCTTACAGCCACCCAGTATGAGGGCGGAGAGTGCGATCAGCACTAGTGTGATTGATGTAAACTTAGGTATTCTCATTGTCTTAGGATTGATTTATGATAAACTTCTGGATTCAGCGAGCATGTACTCAAGTTAAGTCGTTCCTCCACCGAAATCCTTTGCAAAGTTAGAGAGCCTACAGGCGCTCTACAACCCTATTTTTAGGTATTTTACAGCCTCTGGTATAGCAAAGTAGGTGAAGTGAGCCACTCGCGAGAAAAGGGACACATCCAATGGCAAGTTCAGTCCCAATTGTAAGGTAATTACACTATCTAGGGGGGCGAACCGTTGTTACTCTTAAATCAAATTATTACCTTTGTCCTCGTAAGCGTAGACACCCACGCATAGACTCGCTGCTGGTGTGCTCTACAAGGCAAGCAAAAAAATATAGACTACATATAGATGGACTCCAAGATTAAGGAACTCACCGACAAGATCTACCACGAAGGGGTAGAAAAGGGAAATCAAGAGGCTGCTCAGATCTTAGCCAAGGCTAAGCAGCAGAGCGACGAGATGCTCGCTACCGCACAGGCCGAGGCACAGCGCATCGTGAGTGATGCTCAGCGTCAGGCAGCAGATCTAACCAAAAACACCCAGTCTGAGCTCAAGCTATACGCTGAGCAGGTGGTTAGCTCTACGCAGAGTACCATCGCAGACAGTCTGACGGATCGCATCGTACGTGACAATGTCAAGGCGATGACGACTGATGCGGACTTTATGCAGAAGTTGATGCTCGCTATCGTACAGCAGTGGACTGTCGGTGAGCCGATGGTCATCGAGACAGCCAATGCCGAGGCTCTAGAGAAGTATATGCTCGGCAATGCTAAAGCACTACTCGATAGCGGTCAGGTGACGATCCGTACGGGAGCGGCTCAGGGAGCTGGCTTTTCTGTAGCACCTGCTGATGGCTCGTACAAGGTCAACTTCGGTGAGGAGGAGTTTGTCAACTTCTTCAAGAGCTTCCTACGTCCTCGTCTCGTGGAGGAGCTTTTCTAAGCAAGCTATATATAAAGTATAGTTAAGGGTGCCTACAGAGCCTCTCTGCACACCACTTACTGTGCTATAACGACAACATTATGGCAAAGTACTACGCGACCATCGCAGGTCTGCCAAACATTGGAGTAGACGACCGCAAGTTACCGATACAGACGGATGCACTGCAGGCGGAGCTACGACAGGAGCTCACCAAGCGTGACAGACGCCTCCTAGACCTACTCCTCATGGAGCAGGAGATACCGCAGATCTTGGAGACGATCGATGCGTGGCTCTCGGACGACTCTATCCACTGGGAGGATGACCCCTCAGAGATCGAGCTGGAGCCTAAGGAGCCACTAGAAACGATCGATGCTCAGGAGCTCGCAGACTATATCATAGCTGTACAGCAACGCACGAAGCGTCCCCGCACGAAGCACCTCCCTGATTTCATCAAGGAGTACATCGAGATGCGCCTCCCCGACCCCGAGCTGGAAGAGGAGCTAGAGGAGGAGCGAGCTGAGATGCGCGAGGAGCTACAGCAAGCGGAGGAGCCCTACACGATCTGGCAGCTACGCCTAGAGC
>CABUDK010000077.1 GCA_902490315.1 uncultured Porphyromonas sp.
AAATGAAGCCAAAGTAAACGACTACAATGGCAAAGATAAGTACCAAGAGTGTGGCGACGATGTAGCTGATGACATGTAGGCGGTTGAACCACTTCTTATTGTTCCACCCGAGGGTCTGGAAGGCACTCCAGAAGCCGTGTGTGAGGTGAAACCAGATGGCTGCTAGCCATACAAGGTATAGGATGGTGACCCATACGTTGCTGAAGGTCTGCACGACGAGCTGGTACCCTTCGGCACTCTCTCCGCCCGTCCACTCTTGCAGCTGCATCTTGCTCCAGAAGTGTGTCAGGTGAAAGACCAGTAGTCCCAATACGATGATTCCTAGGACAAACATATTCTTGCTTGCCCAGTCTATCTTGGCACGTGTGAAGATAGCATAGCGATCATTGCCACGTGCCTTACGATTGAGTAACGTCAACCAGGCCGCATAGATAATGTGTACGATGAAGCCTAGCGCCAGGACGGGTACCATGATCTGTACCAATATGTTGGTACCCATGACGTGACAAGCTTGATTGTACAGCTCCGTAGGGTACTCGCTATTCACATTGATAGCATCGTAGACGGCTAGTAGGTTGATACTGCCATGTAGCAATAGGAAGATGATCAGGAAGAGTCCCGAGAGACTCATGATGAACTTTCTCCCGATCGATGATTTAAAGATCCACATATTTGTTCGTTTGGTTACTTGAGTGATGTTATCAGTTACTATTGATCGGTTTAGACACGGCAAAGAGCTACGTAAAAGTGCTCCTGAGAGCGCTTTCCGATGTGAGACTTCTTCTTTGCTCCACAAAGATACAAAATACCTACAATTAACTACGAGAATGTCATCTTAATTTCAGCGTAAAGCCAAATAAGCTGTCAAAGAGAGCATAAAACGGAGTGCACCTATGGGGCGTTTTGAAGATCGTACAGAGAAAACGGCCGCTTCTATTCAGCGATTGCTCTGAGGGAGCGTCAGGGCTGACGCATTATACGGGGTAGGTTTCCCTACGTCTTAATGAAGGATCTCGGGAAATGGAGGAAATCGAATAATCCTCTGTGGAGATCTAGGATTATCCAGTGAGCAAATGAAAAATTCTTCCGAAGTATGAGTTGATTCTTCGGAAGAATTTTTTCATTCCTCGGAAGAAAGAGAAATTTCTTCCGAAGAATTGGTCGATTTCCTCCGAGCTATTTGGGCTTTTGCTCCGAGGAATTGACCTCAATGGAGATCTAGGAGTAGCTATAATGTGAGTCCATAGCGCTATGTGGCAAGACTTAATCCATCTATTCCTCGGTTGGCGTCAGCCCTGCAAAAACCATAGTTCGTTTCGGCTAATTCCTACTTTGAGGTGCTGGACGGCAGTAGTTAGAGCTGACTCGTTGTACCTATACATCCCAATTCCTCGGAGGAAGTAAAAACTCTTCAGAAGAATCAGAACTTACTTTTACCCTGAGGCTTGGGAGAGGTTCAAAGCGTTACAGCGTGCTGTAACCTCTATTCCAGGTGACCTCTGAGCCGTGCGTCCGTACTGCTTCTGTGCGGGCAAGGACGAAGAAGTAGTCGCTCAGACGATTGACAAAGCGAACGATCAGGTCATCGACTCGGCTCTCCTCACGGAGGCGGTAGATGTTGCGCTCGGCACGACGACAGACGGTACGACAGACGTGACAGAGTGCTGCGGAGCGTCCACCAGAGGGGAGGACGAACTCTTTGAGACGAGGAAGTGTAGCGTCCAGCTCATCGATCTTGTGCTCCAGCTTCTCAATGTCCGTCGGGTCTATCTGCATAGCTGCGAGGTACTCCTCCTGATCGGGCGGTGTGGCTAGACTTCCAGCCACGTTAAAGAGAATATGCTGCAGACGCAGTAGGAAGTCGTGCGTCTCATCTGTGAGGTCCTCAGCGAGGAGGACGCCGATATGGCTGTTGAGTTCGTCAATAGTGCCGTAGCACTCGAGGCGTATGTGTCCCTTGGAGATACGTGTACCACCTACGAGTCCAGTGGTGCCGTCATCACCACGGCGGGTATATACAGGGCTTTTCTTCATAGTTGTATGGTTGTTTTGAATAGGTAATAGGGTTAATGTCTGATACGTGTCCAGAAGTCTTGGCGGGGCAACTTATGATCTAGGAAGAGTAGTTGTCCGCCTGCATAGTCGACCATTATGCCAGCCTCTCTTTGGCGAAAGGGTTCTGGCACTTTCCTCCCGACATGCCAAAGGATAGAACCTGTGCCCCACGGCATCTCCGCTAGTTGTTTGCCTTGCCATAAGATCAGTGCGCTATCATAGGTGAGCGTCTTGTCGTGCTGCGTGACGATCTGCGTGAGCGGCCACTGATGGAGTAGCTGGAGGGCTAGTTGCTTCTGCTGGCGGTCTAGTAGGTTGCTACCCTCGAGTAGCTCCTCTAGATGCTCTGGGTAGTAGGCTACGCCGCGCTGGTCTAGCACTAAGGTGATAAGCCGAAAGGCTGTCGGCGAGTGGACGCTATGTCCTAGCGAAGTCCACCATCGTCTGAGGAGCGTGGACATAGTGTGTAGGGAATAATGATCCGACTAGATAGAGATATGCGAAGACGAGCTAATGAGACCATCAGCTTGCCTTCGCATGTCTATTTTGTTGTTAGCTGGTGATTACTCAGCTACAGGAGCTTCAGCAGCTGCAGGCTCCTCTACGACTAGAGCACCCTCGCAAAGCTGCTCCTCGCCCTTGCCGAAGTAGAAAGAGTCACCCTTCGTCCAGAAGTAGTAGCCCTCCT
>CABUDK010000078.1 GCA_902490315.1 uncultured Porphyromonas sp.
CGATGGAGCTCTTCTTCAACGCTCTGATGTACAACACCCAAGCGGTACTACAGCACTTATCCCAACCCGCAAACGATACACTCACCCCACAAGCTCCTCTCTCACTATGAACCAATCTGCTAATCTTACGACCGCTGCGCCTAAGACGGGCGGCAGCTCCTTTAGCTTCAAGCGTCTCGGCAAGCTCCTGCGGCTGGACTTCGCCTTTCACCATAGACAGTGGATACAGATCCTGATCGGTGGCTTCCTCGCAGCCTCTATACCAGTGATCGTGTCGGCACTGAGTGGCTTGTTCTTTGGTACGGGATGGAGTGCGGGTGAGGCTCGAGGCATTTACTTAGCCTGTCTATACGGTAGCTTCCTAGCGGTCTCTCTCGGTGTGATGATCAGCTACAACCAGCGTGTCAATGCTCCGCTCTCACCACTCTATCTGCAGATACCCGCGTCGGCTACGGAGAAGTATATCTCGCTCCTCCTCCTGACGCTGGTACTGCATATCATCACGCCGCTTCTAGGGGCGGTCGCCTGGACTGTCTATATGCTTATATGGGCACTGGTAGATGGGAGTCAGGTACTCGCCCTCTACTCAGAGGCCCTCACAGATCCGCTAAACTACGACAATACATTGCTACAGTATGGGTGGTCTCTAAGCCTGATGATCGCTATGCAGCTGGCGGGCTATGCCACTTACCTCTACTGTATCATATCGGCGCGCAAACCCCTACGTGCAGTCCTGCGCTTTATGGGCATCGGCTTTGTTATTTTCATCGTCTCGGTGCTTGGCGTGAGCATGCTGATGCATTTGCTAGACATTGGTTCTATACGTCCTGACGATACACTGCGTTATCTTGTCTTCTATTTGGGCAATGGCGATGAGCTCAGCATCTCGCTCCTCGCCTTGACGATACCGATCTACCTCTACGCCTTTGCGATGGTCTGGCTCGGCCTGCGCTCGCTACGACGCAAGCAGGTCACGGCGTAACCCTTCTAACCTAATGATCATGATCACACCACGTTTTAATCCGCAAGTAGTCATCTACGCTCAGATAGAGCAGCGCATCAAGGAGAAGATCCTCTCGGGCGAGTACCCCGCAGGGACCCAGATCCCGAGCGTGCGCCAGTTGGCTGCCGAGCTGGAGACCAATGCCAATACGATCTTTAGAGCTTATGAGAACCTGCAAAACGAGGGACTCATCTATCCGAAGAAAGGGCTCGGTCTCTATGTTTCCGAAACGGCCGAGATGCTCCTACGCGATGAGGCTTACCGCGTACTAACCGAGGAGGAGCTCCCCGAGCTCTTTGCTCAGCTCAAAGTGCTTAACATGGACATCCTAGAGGTGGTCAGACGGCACGCCGACTGGGTCAAGCAGCAGGGAGACCCTGACGCTTAGCTCGCCTCCGCACTATTCCGCAATCATCACTTTTCCAAATAGCGTTAGTTGTAAGAGACTGTTGCCCCCGTGCAGCAGTCTCTTCTTCTACTTCACAGACACCGTCAAGCTCACAACCAGTTCGATGTCGGAACGCACTGGTCGTGCGTCTCTATGGCGGAAGTCAAACAATTCCTCCGTGGAAATCTTTGATTCTCTAGTGAGGAACGGAAAAATTCTTCGGAACTTTTATTTCTTTCTTCCGAAGTTTCATTTCATTCTTCCGAAGTTTTATTTCGCCCCCACGTGGGGAATGTTCTTTTCCTACGTAGGGATTTGCAAATCCCTCCGTGGGGATTTTGAAACCCTCCCCTGGGATCTTTTCGTCCCAACGCGTGTGGGAAATTTTCGTTCCATCAGTATGGGCCGAATCCCCCGAGCTATCTATTTATAAGTGTAGCTCGCCCGACCCGTGTAACCCGCTGTAAGGATGCTGCGCAAGACGACTCTTGTAGGGACGCACGGGGAGTCTCTATATCACTACTCGTCAGCCTCTTGAGTGAGACTTGCGGAGCTAAGGAAACGTATACAACTCCTCTTACGTCTGTTTTTTTTACCTTTGCCGAGCAATGAAAGAGATCGATATCTGTCAGTAAGTCTATCCCTAAGTTATGGCACTGTTTTTCCTTTTGTTACTTCCATATTATACACTAGCGAGGGGACTCAACACCTTACGCTTGTTCGGGCTCTCTTGGAGCGATCTCAAAAGGGGGAAGACTCGATCGAACTCGCCCACTTCTAAACTGAAGTGCACAGATATCTGTGACGGGGTCTTATTGATTGTGCTATCTCTTGTTGCTTTAGTGGCTTTGTCTTCGCTGCCACTATACGAGGTTGGGGCACCTCTGGGATATAAACTTATAAGTAAGACCTTCCTGCCTGGACTTTTTACAGGGTGGGCTCTGGAGCTCTTACGTTGCCATAGCGCTGATTGCTCATTCAATGGGAAGCAAGCAATTTTCCTCACCCTAACAATTGCAATCTTGCTAGGGTCGCTTTATTGGCTATGGGTAGAGGTGTCATATTGAGTCTACTGTTCAGTCCCAAGGGCTAGCATAAAGGGAGCTGTGTCAAAGCGCTACCCGTCAGCCTCTTGCGGGAGACTTGCGGGGGCTTCGTTGGGCGAAGGATCTTTGCGACAGTCTTCTTTTTCCTTACCTTTGTGACACTTAACTATGACGA
>CABUDK010000079.1 GCA_902490315.1 uncultured Porphyromonas sp.
GGGTGACCAGTGGGATTCGAACCCACGACCCTCAGAACCACAATCTGATGCTCTAACCAGCTGAGCTATGATCACCATCAAGGCATCCGCAATAAGAATAGCCACATTGCCACTCCAGAGAGACAAGTCCCCTTGCGTTTGCTGGTGCAAAGGTACATATTCTTTTTGGATCTCACAATACCCCACACGCTGAGGAATGGCACGCACCCAGCACTTAGAGAGAAGAGCGATTCGTCTTCCTTCTCCTTTTACGAATAGTGTAGAGACAGACACACTCATCCGCCTCTACACTAATCGGCCTCTTACTCAGCAGGGGTCGGAGCCCCTCTCACTCGATCACTTAGCTCTCGAGATGCTCCGCATCACACCTTTTCTGGCAAGGGGCTTTTGTGACATGAATTGAGTCGGGAGCTGCCGCTTCGCCTGCTGCTCTTCCTCTTCCAGATCCGACTTGCAGATGAACTGCATCATACAGGCATTGCCATCCTCATACTCCTGTATGAATAGGTGGCAGAGGTCTCCCTGTGCGTTGTAAACTTGGATATAATTGCCCGTTGTGATGCTGTAGTTGCGGTCAAAGCCGTTTTTGCTTAGGTAGTTACGCACATCGTCAGAGGTCAGCTCTCGCAGCGTGCTGATACCCGTCACCTCAGAGTTGATAAAGGCGGGCCCTGCATCTGTCTCATTGACATAAATGACCCAAGCAAGATTGCTCTTGTCCTCCTTGTCGCTCTTTGTGTTGAAGCACAGGTTAGTCTCATAAGACTCATCTTCGCTGAAGTCTCTAAATCCAAGACGATTTTCGAAGGCTTTGATCGCATCCACATCGTGCTTGGCAAAGATCTCCAAAGCGGGGAAGTCGGCCACACTCGGGATGAGCGGGTGTAGTGCCTCGACCGTAGCTATACGGCTAAACTGGATGTACATATTGGCCTTGATGTCCTTGTTACTTTGGTCATACATAAGGACGGATAGACTAGGATCACTGTCATGGATCGCATAAAGTCCAGGCGTTGTCTTGCCTAGGACATCCAGCCCCACTGCTCGCTCCTCTATGTGGCTGAAGCCCAGCTGGCGCAACATCTCCCTCGTCTTGGGGCAGTCACTGACAGTCTCCGTACTATAGGCGACGATTATCTTCGATCCGTCGCCCAGCTCTAGACCGTAGATCACACCCGTGATGGTACTAAGATCTGTGTTTACGAACCCCTTGTAGACGATTGATTCAGTGTAAAATATAGGACGAGACTCACGTCCGAGGCTCCGTTCATAGCTTAGGATATCCTCATCAGAGACATTCCCCGAATCGTCGTAAGATACGTCGAACTTAATCAGTGGTAACTGCTGCGGAGCGTCGTTTTTATTGGGCACGACTGTGACTGGCACTGAGGTCGTACCAGTTCCGACTTGAACTGTAATGGTGGCAGAACCAACTTGTACGGCGGTCACGCACCCTTTAGCATCGACAGTGGCGATATCTGGCGCACTACTTGTGAATGACACCTCTAGTCCTCGAGCACTGGCTCCTGTCGAAACGGATAGCGTTTGCATCTCCCCCACCTCTAGGGTCAACTCAGCGGGAGCCACCGCTATACAAACAGGCTCCTTGCAGCTGTCTGAATCACAAGCTCCGAGAGCGAAGCTTAGTAAAATCAGCAGCGGGATAAAGCGTAGATTCTTTCTCATGACACTTTGTATGCTATATTACTGGTTAAACTATTTACTAGAGATCGAGGAGCAAAGAGGTAGCTCTTGTGCTAATCTCGTCGTAGGCAAATATAAGATAATCTATGCACCTAGACAAGCGAGAGCAAGTAGCACGAAATACTCGCTAAAAGGAAAGTGTCTACAAATACCCGCTTGCTACTTGACGACGCTCTCGTTGGAGTCTTTGTTTTGGAGCGTGCGGTCGATGAGCTGAAGCTGCTTACCGAAGTTCAGTCGCCAAGAGACCCCAACGGTCACCATATTGCGGTTGTCTAGGATGTAAACGTGGCTCGTACTGGGTATGACGGGAGAGAGAGACTCGCTGCGGTACTCGGAGCCACGTGGCGTAAAGGGGAATATGCAGCTCGCATAGAAGCTCCAGTCGCGATACTTGTAGAGGAGCATCAAGCGGGAGGAGTTTTCGCCCAGAGACTTCGTATGTCCCGACAGCGTCCACTGCGGATGGAGATAGGCATAGCCGAGCGTCCACCCCTTGTAGCTCATCATCACGCTAGCATCCCAGTAGAGACTATTGAGCTTGTAAGCAGCGACACCCGTATGCGTGCGAAACATATCGTAGCGTACAGTGCCTTGTAGCGTCAGGAAGTTCCACAGATTGTTTAGCCCACCCTGCCAAGAGATACTGTACTGGCGATTGTAGCGCCCATTCGTAGCACGCATGA
>CABUDK010000080.1 GCA_902490315.1 uncultured Porphyromonas sp.
CACTCTTCATCATGATCAGATGCGTCACACCGCTGAGCATGATCGTGTAGCGCAGGGCTACAAGGTCTATCCAGCCACAGCGACGAGGACGACCCGTCACTGCGCCAAACTCATGGCCACGATCTGCCATCAGATGCCCTACCTCATCTTGTAGCTCTGTGGGGAAGGGCCCTGATCCGACACGCGTACAGTATGCCTTAAAGATACCGTAGACACGACCTATCGCCTTAGGCGAGATGCCGAGACCTATACAGCAGCCAGCACTCACCGTGTTACTGCTCGTCACAAAGGGGTAGGTGCCAAAGTCCACATCCAGTAGCGAGCCCTGCGCTCCCTCAGCGAGAACGTTTAGTCCCTCCTCGAGAGCTTCATTGATGAGGATCTCGCTATCTACAAATTGGTATCCCTTGAGGTACTCAATAGCTTGGTAGAAAGCCTCCTCCATCTCAGGCAGCTTAGAAAGATCAGCACCCATCTTCTGCAAAAGGTCCACGTGACGATCCCGTACAGCTTTGTAGCGGGTCTCGAAGTCTCGCTCGATATCACCGATGCGTAGTCCCGTGCGAGCCACCTTGTCGGTATAGCAAGGACCTATACCCTTGCCTGTAGTACCAATTTTAGCAGCACCCTTAGAGAGCTCCTGAGCAGCATCTAGCAGACGGTGCGTCGGGAGGATCAGGTGCGCCTTGCGGGATATGACTAGACGCTTCTTGATATCATGGCCACTTTGAGCCAGCTGCTCAGCCTCCTCACGTAGTAGGACGGGGTCGAGTACGACACCATTGCCGATCATGTTAAGCTTGTTGCCCTGGAAGATACCTGATGGGATCGAACGCAATACGTAGCGCTGTCCCTCAAACTCCAGTGTATGCCCCGCATTAGGGCCTCCTTGAAAGCGTGCTACCATTTGATAGCCTGGGGTTAGGACGTCAACGATCTTGCCTTTGCCCTCATCGCCCCATTGTAGTCCGAGTAGGACGTCTACCTTTTTCTTGTTCATATCTTAATATATCTCTATCGATCAGCGACTCGCGGGTGCTTGTTGTTGCATACCCGATTGGGTCGCTGACTTCTTGTTATTCGTTTTAGCAGTCTCACGCTCGCAACGCTGGCATAGTCCGTAGAAGATCAGCAGAGGTTGTGCCAGACGATATCGATGCGTCATAGTATGACGTAGTGCCTTGAGACGTCGAGGCTGTCTATAGAGCACCTCAGCTCCACAGCAACGACAGCGACAGACAGCATAGAGACTAGCCTGCTCACTGGTCAGATAGTGCGCCTCGCTCGACTGCGGAAGCTGTACGATCAGCCCAGCCTCAGCTAGCAGACGCACCGTACTATAGACCGTGCCACGGCTCTGGCGATAGCCCTCCTCCTTCAGCCGAGCCATCAGCTCCTCGGTCGTAAAGATACGACGCTGCTGACTGACCACCTGAGCGATCTCTACTCGCTCAGAAGTCAGCTGATAGCCGTGCTGCTTGAGAAAGGCCTTAAAAGGCGACACCAAATCCGACATCATACTGCGCCACTCCCCTATCGTTAGGAGACGTGACATGCTACATTTATTGCGTTACACATTCGTGAGTACCACCACATCTGTAGTAGCCTCACAGCGAGACGCATCGCCACCTCGTGCGACGCGCTCCACGGCAACCCGCTCCACATCACATCGCCTCTAACTAGAGAGCGACACATGTAGCAGGAGCTAACCGATGTCGCAAAGTTATACAAATTACTTTACTTACGCCACCTTTCGGATATCACCAACTCCGCAAAGCCCACGAGCAGCGACCTCTCTAACCTCTAACATCTAACCTCTAAAAAAAGGCGAACCGCTAGTGGTTCGCCTTTTTTCTCTAATGCCTTATCACTACTCGGTAAGTCTCACCCGCCACGCAGACCAGGTAAACCCCGTCCGCATAGGGTGTCAGGTCAATCCGTAGCGTGCCTCGATCATCCGCACGACCCGCATAGAGCCGTTCGCCCGTCAAGCTGCGGAGCGTCACCGCACTGGCAGGCGCCACACCCTCCACGACTAGGTGGTCAGTCGCTGGATTCGGGTAGAGCTTCACCTGCTGCGTGACGGTCGTCTCCACGCCCGTGTGATTCTCAAAGGTCGCCTTGACAGTTACATTGTCCCTCACGACCACCTTCTTCGTCGCAAGGATATCCGCACTATTAGCGGTGAGAGCCGTCAGCTTGTAGCCAGTAGCGGGT
>CABUDK010000081.1 GCA_902490315.1 uncultured Porphyromonas sp.
CTTTCTGTGATCTCTATCACATCAAGCCTGACCACATCGTCAAGATTGTCTACTTCGACCCAGCCAAGGCGATCAAGTGTACCATCGTCCGCCCCATCCCTTCGGGCAACCTCGGTGAGCGCGACGTCTACGGTGCGCAGCAGCATGCGCCTCTGATGGGTCTCTCCATCAAGTACTAAACCTAACCGTTTAGATCAGATTAAATAGGGCTTTACTAGCTCCTAAATATAGCGTTAGCCCCCGCACGCTCTCATCGTAGAGTCGTGTGGGGGCTTTCTTGTTATAGATCCATAGCCTCCAATCGCCCAATCCTCGCTGCCCAGTAGGAGCGCCTGGGTAAGTGTCAGAGAGTACGCTGCGAGTGGCTAAGCTCACGGCAGCTATCGCACTTTTGTCGAACATGTGGGTTTTCCAAAAACTTTCCTCCCTTGGAAACTTTGTGTTCCTCCGTTGGAACCGAAAAGTTCCTCCGTTGGAACTGTAGTTTCACCCGATGGAACCGAGGAAAGAGGCAGATGAGACGAAAAAAAGAGAGGAGATGCCGATGAAGACATCTCCTCTCTTTGGGGATTTAGTGGGGAGGCGCGATGCTCCTCACGGTGTATGTTAGCTTTTACCGCAGGCTAGGCGGTGCTAGCTCGGGTTGCTACTTATCGCTTGGGGAAGGTAGGCTGCGGGTGCGCCTTGACCTCCTCAAGGAGTACGCGTACGGCTGCTTCTAGCTGACTATCGTGTCCCTCGAGGACGCGGTTGTAGTCGAGCGGTACCACGACATCGGGCTCGAGCTGCTTATTCTCGAGGAAGTCTCCCTGCTGGGTGCGATAACCTACGGCGGGGATGCCGAAGAAGAGCAGCGGGTTCTGCATCGTGACCCAGTTGACCGAGGTCATAGTGCCTGGTACTGGCATGCCGACTACCTTGCCCATGCCGAGGGTTTGGTAGACCCATGGAGAGCCGTGTGCATTGGAGTAGTCAGCCTCGCAGACGAGCATGACTGAGGGCTTGGTCCATCGCTTGCTAGGCATCGTGCAGTAGTCCTGCCCACGAACCTCTTGCTGCAGATAAGCCTTGCCGCTGAAGAAGGTCTCGAGGTCTTCGTGCAGACGACCACCACCGTTGTAGCGGATGTCGATGACGATACCATCGCATTGGTAGTACTTGCCCATCACCTCACTATAGACGGTGCGGAACTCGTCGTCACCCATGCTCGGGATGTGTACATAGCCGAGACGGCCATTCGAGAGACGCTGTACCTCAGCTTCGCGAGCCTTGACCCAGCGCTTGTAGAGTAGTCCCGAGAAACGGCCCGAAGAGATCGGACGAACGGCCTCGGTGATCTCCTTTTGCTCCTTATTACTATAGAAGGTGACAGCTGTGAGCGTGCCCGTAGTGCCTGCGAGGAGGTCACGCCAGTCGGTGTGGTGGTCGATGCGTGTGCCATTGATCGCGACGATGCGGTCGCCAGGCTGTAGCTTGGTTAGGTAGGTGTCAAAGGGACCGCCCGTAACGATTTCATCGACGATGATCCCCTCGAGGGGTAGGGAGTACCAGTTGTAGAGTAGTCCCAGATGTCCCGTAGCTGGCTCGCTAGAGCTCTGTCTGTAGCCTGAGCCGGTGTGCGATACGTTGAGCTCGCCCAGGATCTCGCTGAGCATCTCGGAGAAGTCTTCATTCGTTGCGATGTGGGGCAGGAACTGGCGGTAGTGGTCAGTCAGGCCCTTCCAGTCTACGCCGTGCATATCTGTGCGGTAGAAGCGTAGTCCCTCCTCGCGAACCATAAAGTCGTACATCGCCTCACGCTCGGCGTAGCTGTCTAGCTCCACACGAGCACGGTAGTTGACTGACTCAAACTTCTTAGAGGCAGGCGTAAAGCACTGTACCCGACCCGAGGATACGACGAAGATCTTATCTCCCTTAGGAGTTGGAGCCAAGTAGGCACTGCCGGAGAGATCTAGCTGACGTAGCATCGAGGTATTGCCCTTGCGTAGGTCTGTCTGCCAGAGGTTGTACCCACCCTCAAAGGCTGAGAGGTAGTAGAGATTCTTTCCATCGGCATCGACATAAGCGTCTGCTAGGTCGCTCGAATTGGGCGTGAGCCGTACGATGCGG
>CABUDK010000082.1 GCA_902490315.1 uncultured Porphyromonas sp.
ATCCTAAAGAGTTCTGGAGCCTCTCTAAGATACTTGTCATACAGATCTACTAATCTGTCTCCTGACACATTATTAATGCAAAAGGGGAGGTGCCTAAGACACCTCCCCTTTGAAGTTTATGAGACTCTTATCTTCTTTGCGAGCAAACTTATGAAGTACAAAGCACTACTCTTCGACCTCGATGATACGCTGTGGGCTACCTTTGACAACAATAAGGCTAGCCTGCACAGACTTTACGATGAGGAGGGGTGGGGTACCTATTATGCAACCTTTGAGGACTACTTTGCCGCCTACTTTCCTCATCAGGAGCAGCTCTGGGATGACTATCGCAAGGGGTATATCAGCAAGGAGCAGCTACTCCTAGATCGTCTGCGCTATCCTCTACGGGGGCAAGTCTCGTGGAGCGACCAGCAGGTCAAGGAGCTCAACCATAGGTTTATGCAGTACGTCCAGCAGCAGACGGGTCTCATACCGCATGCCCTAGAGGTGCTCGCAGAGCTACATAGAGACTACACCATCTGTATCGTGAGTAATGGATTTGAAGAGATGCAGTATGGCAAGATCAATGGCTCGGGCTTGGCACCCTACATTGACAAAGTGGTTCTCGTCGACCATGTCGGCGTGCCTAAGCCTGCGCCTGAGTTCTTTGACTACGCCTTGAAGGCAGTAGGGTGTAGCCGCCAGGAAGCATTGGTCATTGGGGACAGTTGGCCGAGCGACATCATTTGTGCCTTCAACAGTGGCATCGACTCCATCTGGTACAATCTATGGCAAGTGCCGATGCCCGACTACGACCAGCAGAGCCACTCCGTGCTTGAGATCAGAGATCTGCGGGAGCTACTGCCCCTGCTCACACCGAGTAGTGCGACACGCCTATGATCACCACCGTCGAGGGTATCGTGCTGCGTGTCATCCCGTACTCAGACCGCTCACTCATAGCTACGCTCTACACCGACCTGTGGGGGGCTGCAGCCTTCTCCGTGCCCATCGGCGGCAGGAGCCGAGCGACGAGCAACCTCTTCCAACCGCTACGAGGTCTGCAGATTACAACCCCCTCGCCAGCCAGTCAGCCCGTCAAGCTCATTCGTCAGGTACAGCTCGTCCGTGGTACACTCCCCTTAGCTCAGCGTCCCGCCGCTAGCGGTTACTTCCTCTATCTATCCCAGCTCCTCAGAGAGCTGCTCGCACAGGAGCCTGAGGACCTGCAGCTCTATACTATCGTCGTGCAAGCCTTAGACCAGCTAGACTGCATCGAGAGCCTTGAGGAGCTACAAGGCTTCGACCTAGCTCTGCTAACCTCCATACTACGTACCAAAGGGTACCTCCCCGAGGGGCTAGAGATGCGAAGCCTTGACTTAGAAAGCCTCAGGACACACTGGCTAGATCTCGAGCAGTGGATGATACTCCCGCTCCAGACCGACTACTCCGTGCCGCTTACGCCAGAGCTCCAGAGTGCCTTACCGAGACTCCTGCGATACGACCTAGAGCACTTTGCACCGAATAGCTTCTCGACCGAAGAGTACGAGACCCTGCGCAGGCTACTGCTCCACTTCACCGAGCTCCACTCGCCCTCCTTCCGCATCAAGCACATCATGCCGCTGCCCTGAGCCTGATAGAGAAACGACTAAACCCTATGTAAGTTTAGTCGTCTATGTCGTTCGTATCGTGCTGAATTCGTTGTATATACGAGTTCCAAAAATAGTTCCCCTCTTGGAACTTTTTAGTTCCAAGGGAGGAACTTTTCGGTTCCAGGGGAGGAACTTTTTAGTTCCAAGGGGGGAACTGTTCAGTTCCAACGGAGGAACTCTTCGTTTCCAACGGAGGAACTCTTCGTTTCCAACGGAGGAAAATAAAATTTCCAAGGCTGGAAAGTTTTTGGAAATCTGTAGGAGCAACTCGATTGGTGAGCTTTGTCCTCAAAGTGGTACCTTTGCACTATAATAATAGACAAGCTATGATACACAGCAAAGATGAACGGCTGGAGGCTTTCTCCCGCCTACTG
>CABUDK010000083.1 GCA_902490315.1 uncultured Porphyromonas sp.
CCCTATTTTCAGAATGAGAATCTGACGTCCTAACCGTTAGACGAAAGGGCCAGCAGCTACTTCTCAATCGCCCCAAGTGTTCAGCTCTCGGGCAATTGTGATGCAAAGGTAATACAAATTTTTCTTCTGGCAAAAGATTCTCGCAAGAAAATCTTCCAACGAGCTTCACTTGTTACAGAAAATCTAAGTCAGTAGTCTGATAACTAGGTGCTTATGTTAATTCCAAGTCAAAAACAAACTTTCTATCTCAAGTCGCGTCCCCAGAGGAGCTTCTCACGGATTACTTGAGCATATGGCTTGTGCGAGAGTCGTAGCAGGTGAGCTCGCTTGTCGCTCTTGCGGGCGACGATCTCGACACCACAGTCGTAGACCCGTAGGTTACCATCTATCACAATGGAGAATGTGGGGTGTAGCGAGGATACGCTCATCGTCAGTACACTGGTGTCTGGGAAGATGAGTGGAGCCATGTTGAGTGTGTGGGGAGCTATCGGGACCAGTAGCAGGGTCTGACACTGAGGGGTCACAATAGGACCTCCTAGGCTGAGCGCATAAGCGGTCGACCCCGAGGGCGTACTCACAACCAAGCCGTCGGCAGCGTACTCAGCCAGTAGATCACCGTCCAGATCTACTCGTATCTTGATGATGGATCCAGTCTCTCGCTTCTGCACCGCTAGATCGTTGAGCGCAGTGCCAGCATGCTCTCCAGCCACGCTTACATCGATCAGTGAGCGGGTCTCTATATCGTACTGTCCTGCCAGCAGATCATCGAGATGATGCAGCGCTTCTTGCGGCTCCATCTCGGTCATAAAGCCTAGGTGCCCACAATTGATCGCCCATATAGGCAGCTCCACATCTCGCAGCTTGTGCACAGCTCTCAGGAGAGTGCCATCGCCTCCGAGACTCAGAGCGATGTCGCCATAGGGTGTCTCTCCACCCAATCGCATCTGCGGATATCCCTCAGGAATGCCCGCCTGCGACAGAGCCTCCCAGAGCGGTGTCTCTATATATAGGTCTACATCATGCTCCGCCAGCGCTGTCAATAACGCCGTCACATCGTCCGTGAGACGCATCGTAGCGTGGCTACCATACACTGCTATCGTATTAATCCTGTGACTATCCATCGGGGCTATCTGATTGCGTTGCTACAAAAGTACCGAAAAGCAAGCAGACCCCCAAGTTCCCAGAAGACCCGTAGATTCAACTATAAAATACCACAACTCCTCTAGCCCCTAACCTTTAATTTCTAACCTTTAATCTTCAATTCCCATTTTCTCCCGAGGAAAATCCGAATTCCCTCGCTGAGAAATAAAAATTTTCCACGGCGATATGCTGCGTTTCTTCGGAAGAATCAAATGAAACTTCGGAAGAATGAAATCATACGTCCGAAGAAATTTTCCATACCTCAGTGGAAAATAAAAAATATCCACGGAGGAATTTCGAGGTTTCCTCCGTGGAGATTGAGTAGAGATTGTATGCGTCAGCCCTGCCCTTCGGCTATGATGGTAAAAGCTTGTAGCTAAGTCTGCTGGTCGGAGCGAGCGAAGAGCGCTTTGTAGAGCGACGAGAGGATCTTGTCGGCTTGGTAGACGGTGGTGACTTGATGCCACTTGACGCTGCGGTGCCCCTCACGGGACTCGCGCACTTCGCACGCTTTACCGTAGCTAGCCACGCTCTTGAGGAGTATGTCGAAGGCTTTGCTCTGATAGTATG